>CAZCMD010000173.1:0-9751 GCA_964499695.1 uncultured Desulfatiglans sp. | reverse complement strand
ACAACAACCGATACCATGCTTTCTGAGCTTATTAACCTGAAGCGGTAAGGTAAACCTCTTCAGATAAAAAACAAGGGCGCTTATATTATGCCTGCCCGGTGACAGGGGTACATTCGCTAAAAGGCATAAAAAAGGAAAAAAAGAGAAAAGAAGAGAAAAGAAGAGACTTTTCCGCCCTGGCAGGATCCGTTGCCTCCACAACATTAGCCAGGGCGGAGAAAGGTTGCCTCCAGGTGGTAAAATAGCCTTCTGCCCTATGAAATAGCCCCTGTTTCATCCGGCAGGAGACATTCACCCATATTCCCGAAGGTTTTATGAGAAAAAATATCAGGTTTTTGACAGATCATCCCGGAAAACAATAAAGTCATTTTTTTGACATGATTTTTGGGGCTGCAACACCCCTGTTAATGTCATTATTTTGACATTCACCTTAAAAGGTCATGGTGCCTTTTTCCAAAACAGGTCAGAGACAATTATGCAGGCATTCCTTCCATCTTAACAGATAAGGCCTATTGTTAAGCTAATACAGCATGTTAGATTCATAACTCCAACACTTCGAAAATATAACTACCCCAAAAACTGATATGGCACAGAGGTTGCTTTACAGAATGAAAAGTATTTTTCTTTCGGCAATCTGGAGATCAGTATATGGATATTGCAACCATAATAGGAATTATTTCTGCCTTCATACTCGTAATATGGTCTATTATGATAGGTAGTCCGCTTACACTCTTTTATAATCCGCCCTCTATAATGATAGTCCTCGGCGGAACATTAGGGTGTTCAATGATCAACTACCCTCTTCCGGATATCCTGAAGGTATTCAAGGTAGTAAAAAATGCCTTTTTTGTAAAACCTGCAACAACCAGCGAATTGATAGCCAAATTTGTAACCCTCGCAGGGACAGCCAGAAGAGAGGGTATACTGGCACTTGAGAATTCTCTGAATGATATCCACGATGATTTTCTGAAAAAAGGGCTCCAGCTTTCTGTAGACGGGCTTGAACCGGCATCCATAAAGGATATACTCGATACGGAAATAGAGAACATAAAAGACAGGCATAAGCTTGGCGCCGAGATATTTACCACAATGGGGACATTCAGTCCGGCAATGGGAATGCTGGGCACACTTATAGGGCTTATCCAGATGCTACAGTCAATGGATGACCCGAGCAGCATCGGGCCTGCAATGGCGGTTGCCCTTTTAACTACCTTTTACGGGTCAATTATTTCGAATATCTGCTGCCTCCCAATAGCAGGTAAGCTGAGAGGAAAGAGTTCTGAGGAGGTAGCACTGAAGGGAATCATGCTGGAGGGGATCATTTCCATAGCAAAAGGCGACAACCCGAGACTCCTCGAACAGAAGCTGAATGCCTTCCTCTCTCCGAATTTGCGTGAGACAAGTTTTAAATAATACATAACCCACAGGGAGATAAATAATGGCAGAAAAGGAAAAAGATGAAAGAGAAAACGAAGAGAAGGCATCAAATACAGGAGAGGCCCCAAAGCGGAAAAAGGTACCGATAAATATTATTATTATTTGTATCCTGGGTTTGTGCCTTGCTGGCGGGGGTATATTTGTCTGGAAGAGCGGGCTTTTCTCAAAAGGTTCTGATGACTCCGATATAGACGCTAAAGCTGAAACTGAAACTCAGGAGCTCATCGGGCCTATCCTTTCGCTGGAGACCTTTATTGTTAATCTTATCGGTGATCGCGGCAAAAATTATCTTAAAGCCAAAGTAGAACTCGAACTTGATTCCGAGCTGACAACAGCGGAGATAAATAAACGACTTCCACAGATAAGGGATTCAATACTGACATTATTAAGTTCAAAGTCAAACGAGGATATAAATACGCTTGAGGGTAAATTCCAGTTAAGGGCTGAAATAATGTCTGCGGTCAACCAGTACCTGAAAACCGGGAAAATCAAGAATGTCTATTTTACAGATTTTATTATCCAGTAACAGGCATTATGTGCTTAAGAGGAGTATAGGTTAGAATATGAATAAGCTATTATCACAGGATGAGGTTGATTCCCTGTTAAAAGGGCTTGATGCAGGAGATATCGACAACATTAATGAATTTTCCTCTGATATAAGTGATGATGTCGAGATTAACTCCTTTGACTGGGCGCTTGCAGGTCTTAATATAAGGGGCAACATGCCTCTCCTGGAGGTTGTTAACAGCAGGTTCAGCCAGAAGCTGAGGTCAACCCTTTCCAACTCCTTGAGAAAAATGATGGATATTACACCTGATCCCATTGAAACGGTAAAATACAGCGATTTCCAGAAGTCCCTTCCTGTGCCCACCAGCATGCACCTCTTCAAGATGGAACCCTTAAGGGGCCTTGGAATAATCGTTGTTGAAAGCAGGCTCGTCTTCAGCCTTGTGGAGGCATACTTCGGCGGAAAAGGTATCGGTGCAACCAAGATAGAAGGCAGGGAATTCACCACCATAGAAAACAGGATCATTGAAAAGGTTGTACATATGGCGCTCAATAACCTTGCAGAGGCATGGGAGGATGTGCACCCCTTAAAGACAGAGTTTGTAAGATCAGAGAGCAACCCTCTTGTAGTAAATGTTATTCCTGGCGAAGAGCTTATGATATCTACAAAGTTTGAGGTGGAACTCACCAAGGTGCTTGGTAACATAATCATCTGTTTTCCGTATGCATCATATCAACCCATAAGGCACAAGCTTGCAGGAAGCTACAGGGACGAGGCAGCGACAACCCAGATTGACAGGACATGGATAGAGGGACTGGAATACCAGCTCAGGGGAACCGAAGTCACCATGAATATTGATCTCGGGAAAACCGAACTCTCTGTCGGCGATTTTTTGAACCTGCGGGAAGGGGATATTCTTATCCTTGATAAACACTTTAAACAGCCGTTAATCGGAAAGGTAGAAGATGTAAAACTTTTTGAGGGTTTTGCAGGGAGATTCAAGAATAAAAAGGTCTTTAAGGTGGAAAGACAATATGTTGAACAGGTATAAAGTATTATTCACGGAGGAAAGACAATAATGTCAGGAGGAATGGATTTGGCAGAACTTGAACCCGGAATGGGACAGAATGACACAGGCAGAAACATGGATTTTCTGCTGGATATACCACTTGATATTTCGGTTGAACTGGGAAACGCAAAGATCAAGATCGGCGACCTGTTAAAGCTGAGCCAGGGATCAGTGGTGGAGCTTAACAGACTTACGGATGAGCCGCTTGATATCTATGTAAATAAAAAACTGATGGCCCATGGTGAGGTTGTAGTGGTCAATGAAAAATTCGGTATCAGGCTGACCAATATAATTAGCCCCGGTGAGAGGGTGAAGAGCCTTACCTAATTTTAACGGCCATAAAACACGGAGAACATCTTGAACCCTGACATCAACATACTTTCAAACAAGCTTGGGATCGCCATGCTTATTATCTTTATCCTGTTGATATTATTTATCTTCATCCTGAAAAGGGTAAGGGGAGGCAACCTCTCATTCAGGAAATACCCTGCAATGAAGATCATCAGTACCCTTTCCCTTGCACCGAAAAGATCGATAACCCTTGTTGAGGTCTGTAATGAATGGCTTCTTCTTGGGGTAGGCGCTGAAAATATTTCTCTTTTATCAAAGTACGATAAAACGGAAGAGATGGGAGATATTTTAAGGTCGCAGTCCCAGGGTGAAGGAGGGTTTGCCTCATTCCTTTTAAGGGCGGGAACACCTAAAAAAACAAATGAAGAAAGCAGCATAAAAAATGAACAGCAATAAAAAAATACTGATATTTTTCTCTGTCATCCTGGGCATGGGGATCTTCTTATGCGCCTCAAATGTAATGGCGCAAGCCCCGTCGCTTCCGAACCTGACAATAGGTCTTGGACAGACAGATAATCCGGCGCAGGTCTCAACACTTTTACAGGTTCTCCTTCTGCTTACGGTTCTCACGCTCGCTCCAGCGATTGTTGTTATGATGACATCGTTCACAAGGCTTGCAATAGTTTTTTCACTTGTAAGGACCGCACTTGGCACCCAGCAGATGCCTCCAAACCAGATCATAGTCGGGCTTGCCCTTTTACTGACATTTTTTATTATGACCCCTGTATTTAATCAGATTAATGATGAGGCGCTCAAGCCCTACCTCGCTGAGGAAATCTCCCAGAAAGATGCAATGGAAAAGGCAATAAAACCAATAAGGGCCTTCATGTTCAAGCAGACAAGGAAAAAGGACCTGGCCCTGTTTATAGATATCGCAAAACTAAGTAAGCCTGATAAATATGATGAGATACCCACTATCGTCCTTATCTCTTCTTTTGTTGTAAGCGAACTCAAAACCGCATTTCAGATAGGTTTTGTAATATACATACCGTTTCTTATTATAGACATGGTTGTTGCCAGTGTACTCCTCTCAATGGGTATGATGATGCTGCCCCCATTTATGGTATCTCTCCCCTTCAAGCTCATGCTGTTTGTGCTTATTGACGGCTGGAACATTCTTGTCGGGTCAATGGTAAAAAGTTTTTTATGAGGAAAATATAATGACTCCTGAATATGTAATAAACCTTGGCGCAGAGGCGATAAAGCTTGCCCTGCTTTTATCGCTCCCGCTTTTAGGCGTAGGTCTTATTGTTGGTTTACTGGTTGCTATTCTGCAGGCAACCACCCAGATACAGGAGATGACACTCTCATTTGTGCCAAAGATTGTTTCGGTATTACTAACCCTGCTCGCATTTTCACCCTGGATAATACAAAAGATCGCCAGCTTCACAAGCAACCTGATACAGAGCATCCCTTCTATAATCAGGTAGTGACAAGTGTATTTACCCATTGAAACATTTGAACAGCTTGAGGGATTCTTCTGGATACTTGTCAGGGTAGGAACCCTCTTCTTTCTGCTCCCGATTTTCGGGGCAAGGAATATTCCGACACTGTGGAAGGCAGGGCTTTCATTTGTGATAGCCATTGTTCTCACCCCTGTTGTCCCTGCACCACAGAATCTTCCTGTTACAGCCGCCGGGGTTATCCTGGGAGTCCTATCAGAGATGCTGATGGGCCTTATACTCGCCATCACCATCAGGATGTTCCTTGCGGCAACCGAGATGGCCGGACAGTTCATGAGTTTCCAGATGGGTTTTTCAATGGCAAGTGCCATAGACCCGCAGACAGGTGCACAGAGCAATGTCCTGACACAGTTTATCTATATCTTTACACTGCTTGTCTTCTTCTCCATGGACGGTCATCACATGTTTATCAGGATCATGGCCAACTCATTCTATTCAGTGCCCATTAACAGCATAAGCTTTAAACCTGAAATTGCACATGAACTCATCAAGGCAGGAACGAGCATGTTTGTCTTGGGCATAAAGATAGCAGCCCCGATCCTGGTTGCGCTTTTCTTATCAAACCTGTGCCTTGGGATTATTGCACGGACAGTCCCCCAGGTTAACATACTTATGGTAGGTTTTCCGGTAAACCTGACTATAGGCTTTGTCCTGTTCTGCTTTATCCTTATGAATATCTATCCCCTTATATTTGACATGAAAAACAGTATGGCCAGGAGCCTTGTAAGACTCCTGGGCCTGATGTAGGAGCGATATGTCAGAACAGAGTTTCCAGGATAAAACCGAACACGCGACCCCTAAAAAGCGGGATGACGCGAGACAAAAGGGAGAGGTGGCAAAAAGCCGCGAACTTACCTCCATAGCAATACTTTCTGCCGGCACCATTTACATGTTTTTTAATTTAAAATCCATGACAATGACCCTTGGAAACAACTTGAAAATGGGCTTTGCACAGATACCAGAGGTCATGACATCCCGCGATTTTTCGCCTGCAATGGCTTCGGATATTATACTGGACTTTCTCATCCTGCTGGCCCCACTGTTCCTGGTTCTTATGGTCGTTGCCATACTTATCAACCTGGCACAGACCGGGATACTTTTCACTGTCGAAGCCTTGACGCCAAAGGCGTCAAAAATAGATCCGATAAAAGGCTTTGAAAAGGTCTTTTCAAAGAGGTCCCTTGTTGAGCTGGCCAAATCAATCCTGAAGATAGTAATTGTCGGCTGGGTGGCCTTTTCTGCATTCAAAAACGATATACCCAGGATGGTACCGCTCTTATACCAGGAAAATGCCCAGATATTTTCGGTACTTGGAGAATTGTCCTTTGAAATAATGGTAAAATCCTGCTGTGTAATACTGGTACTTGCGATCCTGGATTACATGTACCAGAAATGGGAATATGAGCAGAACCTTATGATGACAAAACAGGAGGTAAAGGACGAATTCAAGCAGTCTGAAGGAGACCCAATGGTCAAATCGCGTATAAGGTCTATCCAGAGGGAAATGGCGAGAAGAAGGATGATGGAAGAGGTGCCAAAGGCGGATGTAATCATCACAAACCCGACCCATCTTTCCATAGCCTTAAAATATAAACCCCTTGAAGGTATAAAGGCCCCTTTAATCGTTGCAAAGGGTGCAAATAATATTGCCTTTAAGATCAGGGAAATAGCCGCAAAGCATAATATACCGCTTGTGGAGAATAAACCCTTGGCACAGAACTTGTATAAATTAGAGCTGGGAACTGAGATCCCTTCGCAGTTTTACCAGGCTGTAGCAGAGATCCTGGCCTATGTATACGGATTGAAAAAAAGAGCTTTTAAAGGATAATAAATGGAAGCAGTACAGAAAAACACTCCATCCATATTTGCAAACCTGGATATCGGTGTAGCAGTAGGCATCATGGGGGTGCTCATGATCATGATTATACCCCTTCCTACATGGATGCTTGATATTTTTCTTGCTATTAATATCACCCTTTCGGTGCTTATTATACTTGTAACCATATATGCCTCAAAGCCTCTTGATTTTTCGGTTTTTCCGTCGCTCCTTCTGATTACAACCCTGTTCAGACTGGCCCTTAACATATCATCAACACGACTGATCCTTCTTAACGGGCACACCGGCCCTTTAGCGGCAGGTCATGTGATAAAAAGTTTCGGTTCCTTTGTAGTGGGCGGAAACCCGACCGTGGGCCTTGTGTTATTTGTAATACTGGTAATCATCAATTTTGTTGTTATCACAAAAGGTTCAGGCAGGATCGCTGAGGTTGCAGCCCGTTTTACCCTTGATGCCATGCCCGGTAAACAGATGGCCATTGATGCAGATCTGAATGCAGGTCTTATAGATGAGGGAGAGGCAAGGCACAGAAGGTCTTCCATATCAAGGGAGGCTGAATTCTACGGGGCAATGGACGGCGCAAGCAAATTTGTACGCGGCGATGCCATAGCAGGCATTATCATAACCCTTATTAACATAATCGGCGGCCTTATTATAGGCATGCTTCAGATGAATCTTGAACTCGCTAAGGCAGCTGAATACTATACTCTTCTTACCATAGGCGACGGTCTTGTCTCACAGATACCTGCCCTTATAATATCAACCGGTGCAGGCATCCTGGTTTCCAGGGCATCATCAGACGGTACCAATATGGGTGTTGAGATGGCAAGTCAGCTTGGGTTGCAGCCAAGGGCGCTTGTAATCGCCTCAGGCATAGTCTTTTTATTTGGTCTTGCCCCTGGCATGCCACTTATCCCATTTACAATACTGGCCGGATCAGTATATCTACTCTCAAGGACAGTAAAGGCAAAAGCAGCATTGGCAAAGGCGGAAGCACCCGCCACAAAGGAAGAACAGGCAGAGGCCCAGGCACCTGAAGATGTTCAGAAGCTCCTACCTCTTGACAGCCTTGAGATGGAGATCGGTTACGGACTCATTACCATTGTTGATGATAAAGCCCAGGGAAATCTCCTTGACCGCATACGCGCCTTAAGAAAACAGTTTGCGGTCGATATGGGTATGGTGATCCCCTCCATACATATAAGGGACAACCTTGAACTCAAACCAAATGAATATGCGTTCTGCATCAAGGGCAATGATGTGGCCAAGGGAGAAATCCTGGCAGACCACCTGCTCGCCATTGACCCCGGTGATGCCAAGATGAAACTCGAAGGCATACAGACAAAGGACCCGGCTTTCGGGCTTCCTGCTGTGTGGATATCTCCTGATAGAAAATCAGAGGCCCAGCTTGCGGAATATACTGTTGTGGAACCGGCAAGTGTTATAACAACCCATCTCTCCGAGGTGGTAAGGCGTCACGGCTATGAGTTCCTGGGCAGGCAGGAGGTACAGAGCCTTCTTGAAAACATCGGGAAGACCGATCCAAAGGTGGTGGAAGAACTTACACCCGGTCTATTAAACCTGGGCGCAGTACAGAAGGTGCTACAGAACCTTGTAAGGGAGCAGGTCTCCATAAGGGATCTCCTTACCATCATTGAGACACTGGCTGACTATGCACCACTAACTAAAGACACTGATATACTCACGGAATATGTAAGACAGAGGCTTTCACGCACAATAACAAAGCCATATCTTGAAAATAAAAAGACACTGAAGGTTCTTAATATCAAGCCATCCATTGAAGAACTGATTACAAAGGGTATAAATCAGACCGATTTCGGCGCATACCTTGCGCTTGGACCGAGCGAGGCAAACAAGATTATCCACCATGTTAAGAAATCCCTGGATGATGTTGCAGCCAGGATCGAGCAGCCTGTTATCTTATGCTCGACAACAGTGAGAAGACATCTGAAAAAGCTCTGTGACAGCTTTCAGATTAATGTTGCAGTATTTTCCCATAATGAGATTCCGGGAGGGCTTCAGGTTCAGTCCCTTGGAGAGATAGGTTAAAGGATGAATATTAGGAAATTTATAGCAAAGAATTCGAGTGAGGCCATCAAGATGGTCAAAAAGGAGATGGGTGAAGAGGCTGTTATCTTAAGGACAAGGAGTGTCTCCTATTCCGGTGGCGATGCTGATAATAAAGGAGTGGGCATAGAGGTAACAGCAGCCGTTGATTATGATGCCCCGGCCTCGCAACAACAGTCTGTAAGGGATGTGAATGAAGAGATAAGAGAGCTTAACCGTGAGTTAAAGGAGATTAAGGAGGCGATCCTCTTTTCTGATGCAACTGACGTGCTTACCCCGGACTTCTATTTTGACCGTGATATCAGGGAAAAATACAATTATCTTAAGACCCTTGGGATTAACCGTAATCTAATCGGAAAAATCATGTCAGAAAACAGGCGTGAGCTCCCGGTAAATAATCAGAACAGGTCAAACCTGCTTCAGGAATCCCTGCTCAAGGTTATAACCAAAATAAAAATAGATACTGAGAGGGATGCGGAAAAGGGGCAGAAGATATATACATTCATAGGGCCGACAGGTGTAGGGAAGACAACAACACTTGCTAAACTGGCTGCCCAGAGCGCCCTTAACAAGGGTATGAAGACCGCCATGATTACACTGGATACATTCAGGATAGCAGCAGCCGCCCAGCTTGAGGCGTATGCAAGGATCATGGGGCTGCCAGTGGAGGTGGCTGTAAACGGCAAGGAACTTAATAAGGCTATAAGAAAATACAACGATTATGACAGGATCTTTATAGACACCGCGGGAAGAAGCCCGAACAGTGACCAGGGTAATAAGGACCTTATGAATCTTTTCAGGGATAACGCAAATGTCCACGGGTATCTGGTTTTAAGCGCCACAACACAGTACAAAAACATGGTTAACGCATCGGAAAGGTTTGAAAACCTGCCATTTCAAAGTTACATATTTTCAAAACTGGATGAGACAGATGATCTTTCATCAATGATAAACTTCCTTATATTAAAGGAAAAACCGGTCTCATATTTTACAACAGG
>CAZCMD010000172.1:0-9772 GCA_964499695.1 uncultured Desulfatiglans sp. | reverse complement strand
GAACCTTTTCATGAAAACCAATTTTTCATCTCCATTAAGCTCAATATCAGGTATGGCACGCCAGCGTTCTGCAGTAATCTTTTTTCTGATGTTGAGTTTGATATCCCTGAATGGATTTCTGTATGATGTGGACTCATTCAGGGTTGAATCAAAATAGGAGATGGTTACAGATCTATCCGCTTTAATATATTTAAGTATCCTGGCCTTGAAGGAAAATTTGCCTGATTTAGGATCATACTGAAAATTTGTATCAGGTTCATTATCTTCTCTTAAGGCTGCTGATATCATGTCTGCCTCACCTTTTGGGATTATTGCAGAGATACTTCGGATCATCCCGGCGCTGGTAATCTCTTCAAAGGGTTTTACCATATATGGCGCAGACCTCTCACGTGCCCTTATTCTCTGGAAGTTGTTGCGGTATACATATGAGCAGTAGTTTATCGGGAGCCTTATACCTGATTCAGCAGCGGTTTCTATCGCCTTTAAGGCTGTTATTTCGGATTCAAGCACTGTTGCATCAGGGCCATGAAGAAAGGTGTAGCCTCTTTCTCTGAATTTATTGAAATTATAAGGAGTGCACCTGAGCTGGTGCAGATTCAGATATTTAACACCACTTTCCAACAGCTGAGGCAGAAGGGTACACAGCCGTTCATAGTCCTCCGGTATGGCAGGTATCTCCACTGTTACTGTATCAATATACCTGGATGCCATTCGGATCTTATCCAGCCTGTAACCCTGTGCAACAAGGTTGAAGCGCATCTCATTAAGGCCAGCATCCTTAAGCCTGCCCAGTATCTCCTCTGTAATCAGTATGCCGTTTGTATAGAGCCATTTGTGTATCTCATCCCCAAAACGCTCTTTTACAGCAGATAGAAATTTCACAGATCTGTCAATAGTCAGAAGGGGTTCACCACCACTTATGCTGACTCCCTTTATCCCGAACTTTTCTATATAATCGAGGTAGTCTTCAGGGTTGATGAATTGCAGGGTATTGGTAATTGGCTCCCCTGTTTCATCCTGTTCTGATGGGCAGAAAAAACAGTTGCCATTGCACCTGCCATTGATAAACAGGCATGACCATGTGCCTTCACCGCAGTGTCTGCACCCGGGTGAAATATCCATATAATATGGTTTGGTGTTGCTGTAGGCTGATAATAGATTATCCTTTAACGAAGAAAGTACCTCTGCACGAATTGTCTCTGCCTTTTGTGCCTCTTCCCCCGTAATCCATTTGAATTGTGAATATCCTTCGCCATATTTTCTCTGAAGAGATTCGCGTATCTTTATTTTTTCTGTTTCCAGCATGTTGAGACTCTTATTAAAAAAAGATGCATAATCTATTCATATGAAGGTATATTGTCAAATAATTCTATGCTTCCCCCTTAACCTTCTCACCGTTAAGCATGGTGCCGATAAAGGTGTACCTGACCATGTATCTGTAAGTAAGAAGCCCGATGCCGAGCATTATTCCTGTGCTCAGCGCAAACTTGAAATAGCCTGAAAAGGCGGCTGTCACAAAGAATACCTGTATAAAGGTAACAAGGGGCCAGTGGATCAGATAAATCCAGTAAGATGAATCAGAAATAAAGCGCATAAACCTGTTGCTGAAATTGAGATATCGTTTACCAAGTACCAGGGCAATTATAGTTAAAAATACAGATAAGTATGCCTCAAGTATGACAAGTGCAAGTTTCAGATACAGGTTATAGGCAGATATAAGTTTTTGGGCCTCTCCGCTTGGTATGGAATTCCTGTATGCCTCTGCCATTGGTGGAAGGTAAAGGTACAATACTGTTGCTGTGATACTGAAGATGATAATCGCGCTCAGGTGTTTTTTAAATTTATCCAGATAATCCCTGTGATAGAAAAAGTGCCACCCCAGTAAAAAGAATACCCCGTAGTAGCTGAATGACCATAGCCTTGGTATAAAAGAAGATGGTGGAGGGGAGGGTACTGGTACGGAAAATAGCGCAGGCACCATTAGCAGGGGAAGAATCCAGATATAGAAGGGTGATGAGAAGAATATATTGAATATACCTGTAATAAATTTGCTCTTAAACCTTGCAAACAGAGCGGCAGCCAGACAGAACCAGATCAGGTTATATAAAAACCAGAGATGCAGTGTGATGACCGAATCACTGTGTTCTGTCTCAGGGGGAACAGGCGGGTATAACTCTGAAGAAGATTTCTCTGTCAGAGCATTTGAAATGGCCTTTTCATTAGCATCAGGGATATTTGATGTGGTTATACTTGACTTATTTTCTGCCTTTTCTGCAAATGGGTATTCCTTACCTTGAGACTGGGCAATCTGCGACTTAATAGTTTCAGCATTCTGCCGCATACTTGCGCTCATCTTTTCCTCAGGGAGATAGAATGCAGTAAAGAGCTGCAATATAATTACTCCAATCATGAGTATGGGAAGAAATATTACAAAAGGCAGCCCGAGTCGTTTCATTCGATTCTTTAATAAACCCTTAATACCCCTTTTCTGATACAGGTAATTGGCAAAGAACCCGGCAATAAAATAAAAAACAGCCATGCGGAACAGGTGGATAAAATAAAAACCGAATGTTACCCATATGGAACTTGTCGGGTCAGTAATTTGCCAGCCTTCCTGAATACCGTAGGCATACGGGTAACATGCATGTACAAATATACCCACCATCATTGCCAAAGCCCTTACCTGATCAAGGTAGTTGATTCTGCCAATATCAGTCAAAGAATTAACAACCGGGGTGTTCTCCATTTTTGTTTCTCCTTATGTCCTCTGTTATATTGCCATCCCTTATTTCCACCTGACGCGGCGCCCTCTTTGCGAGGGCCGGGTCGTGGGTAATAACCAGTATGGTACGTCCCTGTTCCCACAGTTCAATAAACAGGTTCATGATATCGCTTCCTGCGCCTGTATCAAGGTTACCGGTAGGTTCATCAGCAAGGATTATGTCAGGGTCCATTGCGAGTGCCCTGGCGATGGCCACACGCTGCATCTGCCCGCCGGAAAGCTCTGTAGGTTTATGGTCGATTCGTTCAGAAAGCCCCACGCGATCCATCAGCTCCATGACCCTTTCCTTCCTGTTTTTCTTTGGCATACCACCGAAAATAAGGGGCATCTCCACATTTTCATATGCGGATATCTGTGGCAGCAGGTTAAAGCTCTGGAAGATAAACCCCACACGCCTGTTCCTTATACCGGCGAGCGCTTCCCTGCTCATTCCTGAGACCTCTTCGCCACGCAAAAGGTAACTCCCTGCTGTGGCAGTATCAAGGCATCCGATAAGGTTCATGAGCGTGCTTTTGCCTGACCCGGATGGCCCGGTAATGGCTACCATCTCACCGGAATAAACCGCAAGGTCTACACCCTTTAATGCTTCCACCTTGACCTTCCCTGTATCATATACCTTGGATAGACCCTTAAGGCTTATCACCTCACCATTTTCCTGTTTGTGATTATTTGACTTAGAGTTAAAAAAATTTCCCAGTAACATATATACCTCATTCGTAGCGGAGTGTCTCCGCAGGGTTAATTGATGCGGCACGCCTTGCAGGGAAATAACCGGCTGCAAGGCCAATAATGCCAAGTATAAGAGCAGATACAATACCGATGGGGATAGACAGGGTTGGCTTTCCAAGCATGGCCAGCGCCTCGTTTCCTTCAGTAGGGAGATTGCCCAGCAGCACGATTGCCCCCATGGCCATTAGCAGGCCAACAGTACCACCTGTAAGAGTGTAAAGCATTCCCTCAAGAACGACAGGGCCGGTAATCCATGTGCTGCGGGCGCCAATGGCCATTTTTACACCTATCTCCTTAGTGCGCTCTTTTACAACCGCATACATGATATTTGCGACACCCACGCCACCTATAATAAGAGTAAGCCCCCCTATGATTCCAAGAAATATATTCAGACCAATCATGATATCACGCTGACTTTTTGATGATTCCACCGTATCCCATGTCCCGAACACCCTTTTATCTGCGGGATCAAAACCGTATTTTGCCCCGAGCACCTTGTTTACCCCTTCAAGAACAGCCTTCATTCGCGCCGGGTGATCAGGCTTTATGATAAGTATCTGAAGCCTGTCCATATTAAACTGGGACTTGAACGTGGTGATAGGGATACATATCTGGTCTTTGTCCATGCCATTGTAATTCCCCATCATGACCTTGGGCATCATCACACCAATCACTGTGTAGGGTGTCTTTTCAATAAAGAGTTCTTTACCAACAGGGTCTTCATTACCGAAAATCTTTTTTGCAATTTCATCACCCAGGAAGGCAACCCTTCGCTGAAATTGTTCATCCTTGATATCAATAAAGCGGCTGCCTGATGCAGGTATATGGTTACGTATCTCCCCGAATCCCCATGTAACCCCTTTTATAGTGGCATTTGTCCCTGTCTTGCCATACTTTATGCCCACACCAAAATTCTGTATCTCCCCTGCGGCATCCGCGAGGTTCACAACCCTTTCCCTTAAAAGCTCAACAGCCTCTATTTCAAGCCTTATTGGTCTTCCGGGGGGTAGCCCCTGCCATGTAAGGCTTGTAGTCCCAGGCCATAATACAGCAATATCTTTTCCTATACCCTGCATGGCAGTGGAGGTAGAAATCGAAAGGCCCTCTCCAAAGGCAAGGAGCAGAAGGAGAGAGAGGGTTCCCCAGGCGATAGAGGCAATGGTGAGTATAGCCCTTTTTTTCTGGACGCGGCTTGAACTCAAAAACAGATAGAGTATTAATCCTATTCTCGGTATATGCATTTAGCTCCTCACATCTTCATTGCGGTTACAGGGTCCAGGTTAGCGGCAGTACGGGCAGGGAACCAGCCTGAGATGAAGCTGATCAGCCCCAGAACCAGCGCTGTTAAAGCTGCTGAAGCAGGCGAGAGCCTCGGGTCACCGACAGTATCGTTAAGGTTGAAGGCCGGAAATATTAAACATATTATGAATGTAATGAGAATTCCTATAGCACCGCCTGCAATTGAAAGTGAGAGGGTTTCTATCATAAACTGACCCAGGATAAACCGCGGTTTAGCGCCAAGGGCCATTTTTATGCCTATCTCTCTTGTACGTTCTTCAACCACAACATTCATGATATTTGATATACCAATTCCTCCTACAACCATCGTAAGGCAACCAATGAGTCCAAGGAATATCCTGAAGGCCAGCATAAGTGTATTGATAAATTTTGCATTTTCAGATGTGTCCCAGAAACCGATTGCCTCTTCGTCATCCGGGTTGAACCGGTGACGTGCTGCCATTATATGCCGCACATCGGTAATCAGGGTTTCGGTCTTATCAACATCGGTTGCTGTAAAGACAAGGTTTCCCACATATTTCTGACCTGTCATCATCTTGAATGTTGTGGCAGGGATAAATATCTTCCCCTTGTCTGAGCCATTATAATTGGAGTTCTGTTCCTTTCTTTTCATCACCCCTACTATAAGAAAAGGAGACCCGTTTAAATTCAAGGTGTGGCCGACAGGTGAATCACTGCCAAAAACCTGTTCAGCCAGTTCATTACCGATAAAGAGCACCCGTTTTTTCAACTGAAGATCAATGGGGTTTATAAAACGGCCTCCTTCCTGCGGGATAAGGTTTCGGATTTCACCGTACTCAGGCTCAATGCCTGCAACCCCCACAGAAAGAATCTTAGTGCCATACTGGAGTTTCATCTGTGATTGGTACTCACTCGATATATAACCCAGGCCAACAGCCTTTTTCCTGATAAGAAGGATATCATCGTCCTCTACCAGTATATAGCGACCTTTATTAAGCCCTTCAAACGGCATTGATGTTCGTGATGGCCAGCCGACAACGACACCGTTTCCTATGCCCGCGCTTTCCTTGGCCAATTGCTGATGAAACCCGTCACCAAAGGCTAATAGCAGGCTAACGGCAGTGGTGCCCCATATCATGCCGAACAGGGTAAGGAAGGTTCTCAGTTTCTGGCTCTTTGTATCCCGTATAAGCTGACGTATTATATTCAACATCTGTAAATGATCCTATCCTTTTATCTCTTTCGGGGGCCTTTGAACGAGTTTCTGACCCTCATTAATGCCTGATACAACCTCTATATTCAGGCCATCTGAAAGACCGACCTTTATCTCGACCTTTTTTGGTTCTGCCTCAGGTGTCTCTCCAGGTATTTCAACAAAGCTCTTTGCACCGTCATTTTCAAATATCACCAGCCGTTCTGGTATGAGCAGTATGTTTTTCTTTTCACGTATCACAATATCCGAATTGGCTGAATAGCCGGCCCTGAGCATCGCATCCTTGAAAGAGTCCAGCACAATTTCAACTTCAAAAAGTTTTGCATTATCCTTTTCAGTTGCCTGTGGGGCAATTTTACTTAATCTGCCTGTGATTGCCTGATCAGGTAGTGCGCCGATTTTTATGCGTACAGGCATGTCCGCTTTCAGTTTGCCCACATCAATCTCATCCACTGTACCCTTGAAGATAAGGTCATTCATATCAGCAAGTACGGCAAGCTCCGTACCCGCCTGGTAACTGGTAAGCGGGACAACAGGGTCTCCGGGGTTAACAAGCCTCTGTAATAATATGCCCTTAGCGGGCGCCCTTACTATTGTCTCCATGTTTTTGCCCCTGCCAGTTACACGGCCATCCTGTATGAGCTGCATGCGGTCTTTTGCCCTGGCTAAATCTATCCCTGCGCGTTCATAGCTCTCCTTTTGTACATCCCTGTTGTTAGTGGATTCTATCCCTTCACTCGCAAGTTTCTCTGAATGCTCCCAGTCTTTTTTTGCGCGGTCAAAGGATATCTGCGCTGTTTTTACAAGATGCTCCGCCTCAAGTAGTTCATCAGGCGTTGGATCAGGGCCTATCTCAATAATGGGGTCACCTGTATCAACCATATCCCCTACCTCAGCGGGGCATTTTTTTACAATGCCTGATATCTTTGATTTGATATGAAATATCTGTCTGGGCACAATCTGCCCAACTGCGACGGCCTTTTCGGTTATATCACCCTTTGTTACATCTACAAGGGTAAGTCCCTGATCAGCAGGCTTTCTGCCTACAAAGGAGTATCCGCCAACGGCAATAGCGGCAATAACGATCAACAGCAGGAGAATCTTCACAAACTTCTTCATTCACAACCTCCGGAAAAAAACAGTTTTTATTCATCACTAGTCAGATCCTGTATAAAATCAAACTTGTTCAGGATCACTTTAAATTCTCTTATTCTTTGTAATGACAGGCACAATGATAATATGGCCTAAAATTTTTTTTATATTATGGGGCTTAAGCATTAATCGTACCAGAATATTATACTGATTGATTAGCCAGTAATATCAATATGATATTCGAATATCATATAAATAAGCATTGGCTTGAAATGCCTTTCCATAGCCATTTATGCTCATGACTGGTTAATACAGCCATAAGATATATGTATGTATAGTCTGAAAGAGGCAAATGGTTACATCTGAAAAGGCACTGTTGAATTTTATTTGCTATTTATTGTCCATCCGGGAAAAGACAAATTCTGTATGGAGGTTTCAGTGCCGCCCCGGGAAAGATCAACTATTTCTTTGTTTTGAATGCCTTTTGCTGAAAGCTGAAGGCTGACAGCTTATTTTTCTATGATCATCAAAATAATATTTTATATTTTTAAAACTTTCTATATACTGCACCACTGGAAAAGGGTTCTTCTCAATTCAACCCTGCACATTTATAAACAGGTATTGTGGCGTTCCTGACCCGCGGTTAATTCATATGCTCCATGCTCCTGGTGCCCGCGCTTCATGGAATACATCTCAAAAACCTCTATTCTAATGGAGAGTAAAAATGACAACATGGCATGATTACTTAAAAAAGACAGGTCAGCCTCCAAGTTGGCCATATCCGATTCATTTTGAGCAGGAACAGGAGATCGATACAGATGTACTTGTTATCGGTGGCGGTATCGCAGGCTGCTGGGCTGCAATTGCTGCTGCCAGAACAGGTGTAAAGGTGGTGCTGCTTGAGAAAGGCGACACGGTCAGAAGCGGTGCAGGTGGACCAGGTTGTGATCACTGGTGTAATGTACCTGCAAACCCCCATTCAAGGGTAAATCCTGATGAATGGGCAGAGCACATGGCAGATGTGCCCTGGAGCTGCGGGATCGGCCTGCAGATTCAGTGCAGGGAAGACTGGGATACGCTCCTTGAGATGGAGCAGATGGGCGGTAAAATCCGGGATACCAATGATGAGTATATCGGGTCAGAGGGCAGGTATGATGATACCAAACTCATGTTTTCGCCCAGATATGGCGTAAAACATAACCTCTTGCCTGTACCGGGTGCCGGCGAACCGGGCTTTAACCCGCCCGAAAAGAGATCAAATGTAGTTATAAGGATATGGGGCTCAACCTTTAAACCTGCATTGAAAAAGGAATGTAAACGTCTGGGTGTAAAAGTCATGGACAGGGTCGCAGGTACAAGCCTCTTAACTGAAAACGGCGTCCAGGGGGCGCGTGTTATAGGCGCAACAGGGCTTAACAGCAGGACAGGTGAATTCATTATTGTAAAGGCCAAATCGACAATAATTGCAACGGGCGGCTCAGGCGATTTGTGGCTCATGAACTCGGAGCTCTGCGGCATGTCAAGCATGCATCCCCGCACATGGACCGGCGAAGGGCTTGTAATGGCATTCAAGGCAGGGGCAGAGGTAGCGAACCTGGAAGTTAATATGCCGATCAGGATTGCCACCGGTCTCAAACACAAATGGTATACAGGCGCAGGTGATGCCAGCTATGAAAATGTGCCTATTGTGGATGCCAATGGAAAAAGGGTACCTTACCCGATCCAGGGATGGGAGGATGCTGGCGCCATGTTGCCAATGCCGAATGTTGAGGCAAAGATATTGGAAGATATAAAAAATGGTGTTTATGAACTGCCCTTTTATGGCGACTGGCCATCAATGTCTGATGTGGAAAGAAGATCTACATGGGACCTGATGCTGGGAGAAGAGTCCACAACAAAGGTTATTATAGATACCTTTAACAAGGCTGGTTTTGACGGCAGCAGGGACCTTCAGCAGAGCTATAAATTTATAGAAGGGGCCGGTATGCCGCAGTGGAGAAATGGCGGTGGTAATTTTATGATGGACTGGAACCTTAAAACCAACCTGGATGGATTATATGTTGCAGGGACTCAGCTCTTAGGCGGTCAGGATCACAGTTACTGCGCTGCTACAGGCAGATATGCAGGAAGAAAGGCAGCGGCCTATGCAAAGGAGATAGCTCAGGGTAAGATCTCACGTGACCAGATAAAGAAGGAAAAGGATAGGGTTTATGCCCCTGCACGTCGTAAGAGCGGCATTGAGTGGAAGGAGTTCCATGCAGGGATCGCAAAGATCAATCAGTACTACAACAGTGAATACAAGACAGAGAGACTTCTAAAAATGGGACTTTGGGCTATGGAGCGAATGGAAAAGGAATTTGCGCCTCAGCTCTATGCGTGTGATCCGCATAAGCTTTTAAGGACCATTGAAGACCTCACCATGCTGGAACACTCAAAGATGATAATGCAGGCATCAATGGCCAGAAAGGCGAGCCGCATGGGATTTCAGCGCATAGACTTCCCTGAGATGGATCCACCCGAGTGGAACAAGTTCCTTGTTGCAAGGCTTGTAAATGATAAATTTACAACAAGGCTTCAGGAACAGAGATTCTGGGGAAATATGAAGAAGGAGTATGAGGCCCATAACAGGGATTACAAAGGGGTGTATAAGAAATAAAAGGTTTAAGGTTTTAGGTTCAAGGTTTAAGGGTTTTAAT
>CAZCMD010000171.1:0-9775 GCA_964499695.1 uncultured Desulfatiglans sp. | reverse complement strand
TAAAGAGGTCGGCAGCCTGTGTCCACAGCTTTTTATCAAAGTAAAAACCAAAGATACGCTGGAGGTTTTCAATCTCGTTTTCCGCTTCAAGGCCTTCGATCTCCTGCTCAAGCAGGTTGGCCTCCTTTAACAGTTCACCATATTCATCAGGGCTTGAATATTGAACTCGTGGAAAAAGGAGAAGAATCAGAAATAATATAAGGGCCGACAATAAAGGTAGCGACATGATTATTTCTCCTCTCCCTTATATTTCGCAACAGGATTTTTAAAGTGAAATGGAGGGAAAAAGGTTTCAGGCCAGTAACCATAAGCCTTATTATATGGCTTATCAGGCGAGAGGATTTCTGAGACATATATCCCATGATTTGCATCCGCATTTTTTGACCATCCGCCTTCGTAGGGTACCAGGATGGTCTGGTACCAGCAGAGTTTACTTATTTTCCAGACACCATCTTCCCTGATATATTCATTCTCATAGGGGCCTTCTCCCCAGAATGCCTCTTTGCCATACTCTCCCTGCAGGCTGAGATCCCGCCAACGTCCTTTTGCTGTGAGACCGTCATCTGACAGGGTAATAACCGGCATGAGCTGAAAATGTTCATTGAGCTGCCTCTCTCTCAAACCGGATTTATTCCCGCCAAGTGCGTAAAAATATTTTTTTATCTTTTCTTTGCCAGTATAGACACCATCACGGGCATATTCGAGGGTCGCATTTTCCGCGAACAGGTTTGCCATTTCATCCCACAGACCCCTGTCAAAATAATAACCGAAAATGCGTTGCAGCCGTTTAATGTCATTGCTGTCTTTAATCCGCTGTGCCCTGGCCTTAAGTGACTTTATCCTTTCACGGTATTCGGAGATCTGCTTTTCATCCATCCCTGCTGATTTTTCAGCCTCTTTTTTTTGACCGCATGAAAAAAATAATAAAAAGGAAATCAATAAAATAAGACTATTCAATGCCCTGTGCATAATTTTCCGCCTCAAGTCATAATTGTTATAGTTGCTGCAAACCGCGAAAAATCCCAGCATTTGGGACCGGTAAAGGCTAAGGACCCCATTTCATAAATTCAGTAACATATAACATACATTATTATAGCCAACCACGGAGGACACGGAGTTCACGGAGATTTTATCTTTTAGAATTTTCTCCGTGCCCTCTGTGCTCTCCGTGGTGAAAATATTTCTTATCGTGTTTACAGAAATATGAACTAATCTACATTACCCTGTAAAATTGGATTACCACGCTGCTTGCCTTTCGCATTCCAGTGGAAATAATCACGGATTTATTAAGCCAGTCATATTTGCTGCCGGCTTTAACCTCCATCTTTGCCGAGGTGCGCATATAATACTCTGAGGGATTTACATCTTCACCCTTTGCTAAGCGCGCAAGCACCTCTTTAGGTGCAGTCCTGATGCCTGTGTTTTCAACCAGGATGATCAAGCCGTCATCTGTCATAAGGCTGTATTTGGCCATAAGATCAGCCGTACCGTCTTCGCGTACTATCTGCCAGTCCGCACCGCCAGCCAGCACCTTTCCGTTGATTTTCGGCCCGGTAACTGTCCCGCCAGTGATGTTAATAACCCGGCGGTTGCCGTATGTGGTTTTGCCAAGTTCCTGCGGCGGGTCAAGGGTTGCAGATACCTCAAATAAAAATTCCAGCTCCGGCTTTGGCAGCAGGTCGTCGGCCGATATAGGTATTGCGGTAAAAACGAACAGTGAAAGTGTTATAAGCGTAATAAAGAATCTTTTCATGGTGCTACCTCCAATGATAAAGAGTTGTATCGATAGGGTTATCAAATAATATTCATAATATATTTCTTTTATCTGGGAACCGGGTCGATTGTCGGCCAGAAGCGCGCCATAGAAATGGGCAGGGCACGGAAAAATGCAAGTATAGAGTGAATTTCATTGCCCCAGATTTTAAAGGCCTCAAAGGTTACGAGCGCGTTGCCTTCGCCATAATTAGGACCTGTGTGACCGAAATTCATCCAGAGCAATACTGTGCCCGCCTCTTCATCCACTGCGGCCACACTCGCTATGATGCCAGGATGCAGGGTGATATACTGCTCATACAGACCGCTATTCGGTCTTTCGCATCCTTTACCGGCCATGATTACTCCATTTTCAACACGATAAGCTTCAGGATCAAAGGGTGTTCCTGCATCAGTAAAATTGCCTATACGCAGACCTTCAGTATAGGTCAGGGCGGTTTTTATCATAGATTCGCGCGACTGTTTTTTACCGGCCGGAACGGGGTCATTCATCCCCCTGATGGGTGCTCCAAGCTGATTAGGCTTGATGCGTGACTCAGGGGTAATATGCTCAATAAGGGTTTCAATGCCTGTGATCTTCATATCCTTCACGTAAAGCAGTATAGAACAGAGCGCCTGGTTATTGCCTTCGCTAACCGCTATATGCGTGGCTGCAATCTGCTTAGCCGTATCCAGGTAATCCTGGCGGAATGTGTCTTTTGAGGTAACGGTCTTCCATAGCCCCTCGCCCAGTTTCATGGCCTTTGAGTCCTCCGTGAAGCGGACATTGGCAGCCAATGGCAGCAGTGAGGGATCATGTGCTGCAAGGGCATCAATATATTTGGTAATCATTCCTTTAAGACATTCCCTGTCACACTCCTGAGCAGGTGTGGTTTGAACTGAAAAGAGGGTAATGATCAAAAACGTGGCAATCGTTATTACTTTGTGAGAACGGCATGTATTATACATATATATCTCCTTTGTAATTTGAATATAGATTCAATACGGGCACATCGAATTTCTGATCTGAAAATCGCCCTGCAGCCATTGTCTTGTGAATTACCCGGCATAAATAATATTCCGGGATCATTCTCCAGCATACCTGTCAGGGCGTTATATCGGTTCAGACTGTTCAGATCCTATTCAATCGGTTCGAGTGGCCAGCCCATTGATGCAGCACGGGGCCCGACTATTGCATGGATCAGGTCCACCTCACCGTCTCTCATCCTGAACATGTGACAATCCACAAGGCCGCTCCCTGTAGGATTTGTATCGCTTACGGTTGCTCCGCCGCTAAATGCCATAAATGCGATGGAAATGCCTTTTTCAGTATCAACCCAGACGCGCCGCGGTCCATGATTGATGCTATTACCCATTCGTTTTCTGAAGGTCACAGGCGAACAATCATGGTCCCTCCCTGTCGTCAGAAAACCATTCTCCCAGCGGTCGCATACCTTGGCAAAGGGGACGCTTGCGGTAGAGCCTTCTGTGAACAGGGCAAAATAGTTATCAGCAGCATCAGCCAGGACCTTGCGGGGCGTCCGTTTCTCGGGCGGTAAAATCGTATCCCAGTCCTGGTCTTTTGTTTCCAGTTCCTTTTGTACATTGAATGCAAAATCTTTCTCTCTGGCTATGATGGTTTCAATTTCGGTGATTTTGCCATTTTCAACCTTAAGCCGGTTGGCAAACAGGATCGGCCGGACAGTCCCCTCTTTGGGCAATTCTTTGGGGCCTGCAAACAGGGCTGCCATATTACCATCAACGGGTTGACCTGCAGGAGGTTTATTTGCGCCGGCAAAGGGTTTGGGTGCTCCGGCAGCTCCGGGGGCTCCGCCGCCTCCAAATCCTTCCCCAACTGTTTTAGAGCTGAATGGTTCTTCCACTACAGCAATTGTGGCTGTTGTACATTTTTGGGTGTCGATCAAGGTGCGTTTGAACAGGGGTTTACCTGCACTTTCCCAGAAACCCTTTCCAACCTCTTTAATCACGCCGTTTTCAGTGAAATTTACTGTAGAGGAAAGCGGCAGACCAGATGTATTGTGTGCCTGAATAGACTCAAAATACTGGTCTGTTATCTTTGAAAGGGCCTCGCGGGTACAACTCGCTTCTCCTGATTGAATCTTTGGTGTATTTGCGCACCCAGCACATACTAATACTGCAAGGGATACTGTAATTAGAAATAATGCTATCCTTTTCATCTTTGAATCCTCCTAAACAATAAAGATCGATAAAAATTGAAAACAATAAGGTGGTTGAAAATAATTACTTTTTAGGAAAGGAGTATATGGAGCTAAGAAATGTATGTCAATATACATTTCATGTCATTTTTAGCCAGGGCATCGCATAAATATTATTTCCGATAAACTCCTGGAGAAAACTTGTATTTAAAGGTAGTTAGTGGGCAATGGGTACGTCGTTAGGTTATAAGGTTGGCGATACTTAACCTGATAACCTAACAGACACCCGTTTTCTATTTCATAAATAAGGAATTATTTTATGTCATTTTTGTTTAATAAATATCGGATAAAAAAGTTCCCATGGAAAATTATCATCATTTGGATCACTTTCCCCTTCATCCAGTCTTCCGTTATAATTTGAATCTTCTTCTCCGTCTTTCCGGCCATCATGATCACTGTCCGGATTAAGGGGATTGGTTTTTGTTGACGGATCAGCATCCGGAGTAAACTGTGCGCCTGTATCTGTGGAGTGTCCGGTTGTGATACCAAGTTCTGTTCCGTCCTGGATACCGTCATTATCTGAATCAGCATCATCCGGATTTGTTCCGTATGTGTAAACTTCATCGCCATCCATGAGACCGTCATCATCTGAGTCAGCATCATTAGTGTCAGTGCCATAGATATAAATTTCATCATAGTCAAATAACCCATCATTATCATCATCACTATCTATACCACTGGAATAGAGATCTGGACTTATGCTATCTTGTGGCGCGATGTATACCACTCGTCTGCTGTCGGGGCTGATTGAATAACTACCATCTAAATAGCCTCCGGGGAAAAGGGTGCCGTTTAGCTTGGTCACCATGCCACCCTTAATAGGGACGATGTATATTTCATACCTTTCATTCTTGTCCTGATCAGCCCTGTAAACGACTCTTTTACTATCCTGGCTGATTGTAAAATCACTATCAACATTACCCCCTGAAACAAGGGTGTCATTGAGCTTGGTTATTGTTCCACCGCCTAATGGAACGCTGTATAGTTCAAGCACCTCATCAGTATCCTGATCAGCCCGGTAGATCACCCGGCTGCTGTCAGGACTAATCATAGAAAAGCCAACATTACCCCCTGAAACAAGGGCACTATTGAGCTTTGTTACAGTACCTCCGCCTATGGGGACGCTGTAAAGCTCATATCTGTCATTCGTATCCTGATCAGCCCTGTAGACCACCCGGTTGCTGTTTGGGCTGATTGAAAAATCATTATTAACATTACCCCCTGAAACAAGGGGGCCATTGAGTTTGGTTACTGTTCCACCGCCTAATGGAACGCTGTATAGTTCAAGCACCTCATCAGTATCCTGATCAGCCCGGTAGATCACCCGGCTGCTGTCAGCACTGATAATAAAACCATCTTCATTATTAACATTACCCCCTGAAACAAGGGGGCCATTGAGCTTGGTTACCATCCCTCCGCCTATGGGTACACAATAAAGTTCATATTTATTATTTGTGTCCTGATCAGCACTGTATACCACCCGGCTACTATCAGGGCTGATTAAATAAGAATATGTAACACTACCCCCTGAAACAAGGGAACCATTGAGCTTGGTAGCCGTGCCACCACTTATTGGAACACTGTATAGTTCGCCTTTACCATCTGTACCCGGATGAGTTCTGTAAACAACCCGGCGGCTGTCAGCACTGATTAAAAATCCTTCCTGTGAAACATGGTAACCTGGGACAAGAGGGCCATTGAGTTTCGTGACTGTACCTCCACCTATGGGCACGCTGTAAAGTTCATACGTATTATCTTTATCCTGATCGGCTATGTAGACAACCCTGCTGCTGTCAGGGCTAATTCTAAAATCATAAATATTGCCCATTGAAACAAGGGTATTGTTGAGCTTTGTGACAGTGCCACCACCAATGGGGACGCTGTAAAGCTCTGGTACACGAACCGTATCCTGATCAGCCTTGTAGACCACCCGACTGTTATCCGGGCTGATTAAAAAAGGCCAAAAACTGATAGGGGAACTAAGGGTATCGTTGAGCTTGGTGATCACACCTCCGTCTACGGAGACACTGTATAGTTCGCCCACACTTTCAACTTCTTGATTTGCTATGTAGACCACATGGCTACTGTCCGGGCTGATTAAAAAATAAGAATAAACAAGGCCACCAAGCGCAAGAGTATCGTTGAGCTTAATAGCTGTTCCTCCTCCTATGGGGATATTGTATAGTTGTTTCACAGTTTCACTATTTTGATAGGCCACATAAACCACACGGCTACTGTCCGGGCTGATTATATAAGAAAAAAGATAGCCACCGGAGTCATTAGTATCAAATAGTTTTGTGACTGTTCCACCGCCTATGGGGACGCTGTTTAATCCTCTTCCACTTAAAGAACCTGCCAGGTAGACCACACGGCTATTGTCCGGGCTGATGAAATAACTGGTATAATCAACATTGATATCGTAGTCAAGGATATCGTCAAGCTTTATTGCTGTACCGCCTTCAATTGGGACGCTGTATAGTTCAAGCACATCATCCGTAAATTGATGATCGACCATGTATACCACCCTGCTGCTGTCCGGGCTGATTAACCACCTGGCTAAATCGCCACCTGAAATAAGAGTATCGTTGAGCTTGGTGATTGTACCACCGCCTATGGGGACACTGTATAGTTCCCTCACATCATCCGTATCCTGCTCAGCCACATATACAACCCGGCTGCTGTCAGGACTGATTGAATAACCGTGAACAATACCACCTGAAACAAGAGTACCGTTTAGCTTTGTGGCTATACCGCCGCTTATGGGGACACTGTATAGTTCATTCACTCCATCCGTATACTGATCAGCCACATATACAACCCGGCTGCTGTCAGGACTGATTGTAAAATATAAATAAATACTTCCTCTGGAGACAAGAGTACCATTTAGCTTTATGACTGTACCGCCGCCTATTGGAACGCTATATATTTCAAGTACTCCATCCGTATCCTGATCAGCCATGTATACCACCCTGCTACCGTCAGGACTAATCGTAATAAAACCAACATCACCACCTGAAACAAGTGTACTGTTGAGCTTTGTGACTGTACCTCCACTTATGGGCACGCTGTATAGTTCAAACACTTCATTTGTATCCTGATCAGCCCTGTAGACAACCCGGCTACCGTCAGGGCTTATTCTTAAAGCATCAACATCGCCACCTGAAACAAGAGTACTGTTGAGCTTTGTAACTGTACCTCCACTTATGGGCACGCTGTATAGTTCAAACACACCATCCACATCCTGATCAGCCAGGTATACCACCCGGTTACCATCAAGACCGATTGAAAAAGACTGAACATTGCCCAATGAAACAAGGGTATTGTTTAGCTTTGTGACTGTACCGCCACCTATGGGGACGCTGTAAAGCTCGGATACACCATCAGTATCCTGATCAGCCATGTAGATCACACGGCTGCTGTCCGGGCTGATAATAAAATTATCACTGACATTACCTCCAGAGACAAGGCTGTTGTTGAGTTTGGTGACCGTACCTCCGCCCAAGGGTACACTGTATAGTTCAAATACCTCATCCGTATCCTGATCAGCCAGATAGACCACCCTGCTGTTGTCCCGACTGATATAAAATCTATCACTAACATCGCCAACAATGGACTGTAAATTACTTAATTTGGTATTAGTCACATCTCCGAAAGAATAATCAACAAAAGGGCAAAGAAGCACAGTTAATATTATACTGATAATAATATTTTTTGGTTGGAACATTGAAATATTAAATTTTTTAATTTTTATTCTCTGTTCTGGAATTCTTGTGGAATCCTCGAAATGAAGATCAAACATGTTATTATGGTTTTTAAAAAATTGGTAATATCTCATTGAATCCTCCGGAAAAATTCGATCCTGTAACAGAAAAATGGTTGTTTGATATGAAAAAAATTATCCGGGAGTATATGGAGGCAGGTTTTGTATGTCAATATACTTTTAATGAATGGTAAATGGTAAATGGTGAATGGTGAATGGTGAATTTTGAATTTGTGATTTAGACTTTGAGCTTTCAGCCTTCAGCCTCTTCCCTTGTTAATTTTGAATTTTGAACCTTGAATTTTGAATTATTTGTAATTTCCCTTGATTTTTTAATTCATTAATCTTACACCTGATTCGTTATATCTTTTGGGGTATAATTTTTTACTGCGATTGAT
Organism: uncultured Desulfatiglans sp.; assembly: GCA_964499695.1. Classification (GTDB taxonomy): domain Bacteria; phylum Desulfobacterota; class DSM-4660; order Desulfatiglandales; family HGW-15; genus JAAZBV01. Next base: position 1,628 of record CAZCMD010000171.1, on the reverse strand, counting down.
TTTATTATAAGAAACCATAGACTGTGTAAATGCATGCAGTTCGCCCCACCGGGCGGATAAGTTGTTTTATTAATGAAAGACCTGTTTACATCCTCTTGATTGAGGGAAGTTATGAGGGCTTATGAGAACGACTGAAAATCTACACTCAAAAAACACGGAAATAAAAACATCAGCAGATGAAACCGGATACCCTTCGGGAGGTTATGGATGGTATGTTGTAGTTATCCTGTACCTGTGCTACACCTTTTCCTTTGTCGACCGGTCCATCATCACATATCTCGTAGCGCCTATTCAGGCGGACCTTAAGATTAATGATACCTATTTCAGCCTGCTTTCGGGTTTGTCCTTTATCATGTTCTATGCCGTACTGGGCATCCCTGTGGGTCGACTGGCAGACGCAAAATCGCGGCGTAACCTTTTACTTGCCGGTGTTACCATGTGGAGCGCCATGACTGTCCTCTGCGGCCATGCCTCGACCTTCTGGGAATTATTTTTTGCCCGAATGGGCGTCGGAGTCGGTGAGGCATGCCTTGTGCCCTGCGCTTACTCTCTTATTGCTGACTATTTTCCACGCGAAAGACGCAGCCTCCCGCTCATGATCTTTTCCGGAGGTATCATGCTGGGGGCAGGGGTGGCACAACTTTGCGGCGGCATGGTTGCCGACTACGTCCAGAACGGAGGCCCGAGGGAAATTTTTCTTTTCGGTCTTGTACAACCGTGGCAGCTCGCATTTGTCCTTGTGGGTTTACCCGGAATATTCTTTATAGTTACAATTGCAACAATCCGGGAACCGGCACGGCATGAGCAGAAAGGCAAACCGAACAGCGCTTTAATGTTCCGGTATCTTTACCGGAATTGGTCCACCTTCAGTTCTTTAATCCTCGGCACAACATTCGGGGCAATGGCGAACATGGCCATCCTGGGGTGGGCACCTGTCTGGCTGTTGCGCCGCTTTGCATGGAGCAAAACAGAAATAGGATTACACCTGGGAATTATTATCTTCATATTCGGTACGCTAGGACTTACCCTTTCGGGTTCGCTTGCAAACAGATTTATCCGTGCAGGAAAGAAGCTGGTTTATCTCAGGATGATGATGGCCGCTGAGACCCTTGTTATTATTCCACTTATCCTTGCCCATGTTTATGACAATCCTTACTGGGTACTTGGCTGCATCGGGGGAACCATTTTTTTAACCGGTATTCCAAGCGGGCTTGGGCCGGCTGCATTGCAGTCGATCACTCCAAATGAAATGAGGGGCCAGGTTACGGCCATCGCATTTCTAATCCTTGGTCTGGTATCAATGACTCTCGGAAATACCCTTGTGGGGATGCTGACAGATTATGTTTTCTGCGATCCAAAGGCAGTGCGATCATCTGCTGTTATCGTTGCTATTTCTGCTTCAATACTGGGGGTAATATCCCTGCGCATGGGCCTGCGCGCCTACGAGCGAACAGCAGAGGAAAACCGCGCAGCCTGATAAAACATTTATCGTTCTGGAGTAGTCTTGGCGAATCAGGAAACTTTGAATGTCGGTGGTCTCGTAAAAAGTTATCAAAGTCGCCACTCCCGCGAAGGCGCATTGTCGTCAAGCTAAGGCGAAAAGCAAAAGCCTAAAGCAATATCTCACA
>CAZCMD010000170.1:0-9902 GCA_964499695.1 uncultured Desulfatiglans sp. | reverse complement strand
TCAAGGACCTTCATCTTTTTATAAAGGCCCCTTTCTTCAGGGAGGTACCCGACCCTTGCCCGGAACTCATGATCAACCGGTCTGCCCCTGAACAATATCTCCCCTGAATTGGGAATATAGATATTCATGAGCATACGGATGGTTGTGGTTTTCCCGGCCCCGTTCCGGCCGATCAGGCCGAAAATAGAGCCCTCCGGGACCTCAAATGAGGCATTATCAACCGCCTTAATAAGATCAAAAGATTTTGTGAGGTTTCTTACTTCAAGTGCCGGCATGGGTGATTTCCTGTGTTAAATTTTTTATGAATTTGAAGCCTCAATGCTCTAATTACCTTCCAGGTTATTTAGACAGGCACAGGGCTCACGGCTCAAGGTAAGACTATAACTGCATAATACTGGGATAGGATACTAACAGCTTTTATTAAAATGTCAAAGATAGAATTTTTGATTATAAAACACTTGAACCCTTGACCCCTCGAACCCTTGACCCCTGTAAATAGATAATATATTAAATAAAACGATAAACCTGAATTTCACATAATGGAGATAAGATGCTTCCAAAGGGAATTTTATTTGATCTTGATGATACAATTATTGCCTACAGTGCGAACTCAAAGGCCATCTGGAAAGAGGTGTGCGAGGAATTTTCAATAGAAAATGATAAACTTGAATCGGAATCTCTTTACATGACAATAAAAGAGGTAAGCAGCTGGTACTGGAATGACCCTGAGAGGCACAGGATAGGCCGCAGTGACCTGAACAGGGCGAGAAGGGCTATTCTTGAGATGGTTTTTGAAAGGCTGGGTGTGGATGATATACCCCTTGCCCATAAGATTGGCGAGACCTTTCAGCTAAGAAAGGAAGAGGGGCTTTTTCTGTTTGACGGGGCTATCGAAACACTGGAATACCTTGTTAATAACGATGTTAAGCTTGCGCTTATGACAAATGGGGAAACAATAAAACAGAGAGAAAAGATTAGAAGATTCAATCTTGAAAAATATTTTACCGTAATACTTATTGAGGGTGAACAGGGTTTTGGTAAACCTGACGAGAGGGTGTTTATAAAGGCCCTTGAAGGGATGAATCTAAAGCCGGATAAATGCTGGGCAGCAGGAGACAACCTTGAATGGGATGTGGCGGGCCCGCAGAAGATGGGTATATTCGGCATATGGAATGATTTCAGGAAAAGCGGGTTACCTGAAGATTCCGAGGTTAAACCCGACAGGATTATTTACAGCATCAGAGAATTGATTGAATAATTAAGCGGGCGGACACACAGGAACAGATTCCTATAGAACATATACTGCGAATGTATCTATGATCTGACCTGTAGGGGCACAGTGCCTGTGCCCTCTTTTTCAAGCCATGAACAAATAAGGACAAGGAATATTCCCTTGAGTGTCTATGAGAGCCCAGTAAAAGATGTTTTTGCATCAACGATACTGGACAGTTGTGATTATATATGTAAACCTGACACTAGTGCTTAAAAGTCTTGATGATATCTGGAAAATAGAAAGCTTTTAAGAGGCTCTATTTCGCATGAAAGGACAAGAATAATGTTGAAAAAGAAAAAAATTGTTTTCATCTTATTAATAATTCTAGTTTTGTGTTTTTTTATAGGGACATGCTTTGCAAAGTCAATGATAACAGGTCGAGTAATTGATGCGGAAACAGGTAAGCCTGTAGAAAATGCTGTATTTTATATTTGCTGGTATAGAGAAACCGGTCTTCCTGGATTATTAAGCGGAAAAGAGATTGAGACTTCAGAAGGTTATACAGATGCAGAAGGTTATTTTAAAGTGCCCCAATATTCTACATTTATTAATCATTACCAATTGGCAGTATATAAAAAAGGGTATGTTTGTTGGGCAAGCGATAAGATATTTCCGACATGGGAAGAAAGAAACGATTTTAGGCCGAAAAATAAAATGGTTATCAAACTTGAAATATTAAAAGAGGAATATTCAAAAGAAGATCATGCAAGGTTTACTACCTTTGCTCCAATTGGAGTATGCCCTTCAAGATTGTTTAATGATGCGATCAGGCCAGAAAATGACCTGCTGCTAAAAATATATCACAGTAATAGAGGTGAGTAATATGAAAAAGCCATTTTTATTATCTATATTTATTATTGAGCAAAGGCATTAGCAAGGCATTAGTGTCAGACCTACACATTTGACAGGCTAACCAGAATTGTAAATTTGTCAACTGTGTAAGCACCAATGCCTTCTGAAAATTGGGAAGTTATGCCTGACAGGATTATAAACTGCATTCAGGAATTGATTGAATAATTAAGCGGGCGGACACGCAGGTCCGCCCCTACATTTCCTTTTATCCCGTAGGGGCAGACCTGCGTGTCCGCCCGAAAGGATTATTCCGCTCTCAACGCCTCTATCGGGTCAAGCATTGATGCATGCCTTGCAGGTAATACCCCTGCCATAAGGCCGATCAACACAGCAGTAAGCTCTGACAGAAGCACATATGTCCAGGGGGTATGCGTGTGCATAGCAGGGATAAAAATATTTATAAGCACAGCGCCTGTTGTGCCCACAACAAGGCCGACGAGCCCCCCAAGACCGGAAAACACAACCGCCTCCCCAAGAAACAGGGCCAGTATCTGCCACCTGCCTGCGCCTATTGCCCTTAACAGCCCTATCTCAACGGTTCTTTCATTTACCGCAATGGTCATAATTGTAAGGATACCAACCCCTCCTACAACAAGGGAGATTCCACCCAGTGCACCCACGGCGATGGTGAGGATGTTCAGTATAGACCCGAGCACTTCCATCATCTGATCCTGTGTTGTTATTGTGAAATCCTCTGAACCGTGTCTGGATATCAGCAATTTTTTAATATCTTTTACTATTGCCTCTGAATTACTGCCCTCCCGGTATAGAAGGTCAATCTCCATGAGACCTTCCCTGTTGAACATGGATAATGCCCTGCGCGTGGGGATATACACCGCATCATCAAGATCAAACCCAAGCATCTGCCCTTTTGGTTCCATTACCCCTGTAACAATATAACGCTCGCCACCGATCCTTACCTTTTTACCTAAGGGGTTTATATCACCAAAAAGTTCCTCCCTAACCTTGCCTCCAAGGGCGACAAATGCCCTGGGCGTCCTTGGATCATCCTCCGGAAGAAACCTGCCAAAAGCGACTCCTATTTTCCAGACATCAGGCACTTTTGGCCCGACACCAAAGAGATTTACATGCCTGATCCTGCTTTCATACTCGACAGGGGCATTACCCTGGATAAATGGAATTACTCCTTCAACCTTTGGAATACGTTCAATGGCAAAGGCATCTTCCATGGTAAGGGGACGAACACTGTTAATGATGGCGCCTGCCATACCTACTGTCTCGGTCTTGCCAGGGTTGACTGCAATTATATTGGTTCCGAACTGGGTAAATTCGGCCATGACAAACCTGTGCAACCCCTCGCCAAGGGATGTAAGAAGCACTACCGAGGCAATGCCCACTGCAATACCCATAGCGGTAAGGAGGCTCCTCATCCGCTGATCCCTGAGCGCCCCGAATGAAAGTCTTATTGAATCCTTAATCAGCATTCTTTTAACCCTGTTTTTCCTCTTTTACCGCAAACCTTAGACCGCATACCGTAAACCGTAAACCTTAAACCCGTTTATCTCCTTGATAATGCCTCAACCGGATCAAGGGCAGAAGCGCGTCTTGCCGGCATTACGCCAAATACAATCCCTGTTGCGAGTGCAATACCTACAGCAGCGGAAAAGCCCCACAGGGGAATGGTTACAGGAAATGCCGGCACCATTCGCCCGAACACATATATAATAACAAATGAGATGATCACCCCTGCCACAGCACCTGTCAAAGAGAGGAGTCCTGATTCCACAAGAAAAAGATATAGTATCTGGCCATTTTTTGCACCGATTGACTTAAGAAGCCCTATCTCTGACCTCCTCTGTGAAACGGCAATCAGCATCACATTCATGATTAGAATCCCGGCAACAAGCAGGCTTATGGCAGCCACGCCTGCTATGCTGAGTGTAAGGGCGGTGAGTACCCTGTCAAAGGTGGAAAGAAGGGCATCCTGCGTTATGATGGTAATATCATCCTCATTATCATGCCTTTCGCGGATGATCCTTAAGATACTCTCCTTTGCCTTGTCTATGGACTCATTACCGCTTGCCTGAACCATGACCCTGAAAAGGGCGGATGTATTAAAAAGGGCCTGGGCAGATGCTACAGGTATGATTACCACATCACCCATGTCCATGCCCAGGGACTGCCCCTTTTTGGCAAGCACGCCTATTACCCTGAATCTTCTATCACCAATGCGCACCCATTCTCCCAGGGGCGTTATATTGCCAAAAAGCTCTTTTTTAAGTTTATATCCGAGCACGCACACGGCAGCCCCTTTCGACGGATCGCCCGGCGGCAGAAATTCCCCCTGCGCTGTTGAGAGCTGCCTTACCTCAAAGATATTGGGTGTAGAACCGAGGATGATGACCTCCCTGTTTTTTTCCTTATAGGCTACAGGCGCTGAACCGACTGTTAAAGGTGCAACATATTTGATATGGGAACTTCGGGTAAGGGCAATGGCATCATCAAGGGTGAGATCCCTTGGATTCTGACCTAATAAAGGCGGCGGCCCGCCTGTCGTTTCGGAGCGCCCCGGAAGTATGATCAGGAGATTTGTACCCAGTGATGAGAATTCCCTTGTCACATATCTCTTTGCCCCTTCGCCTAACGATGTAAAGATGATTACAGAGGCAACACCTATTGCCATTGCAAGGAGCATAAGAAGGGTCCTTGTCCTGTGACCGGATGAGGCCCTGAAGCAGAATATAAATATATCCACTATTCTCATTTTACACTGAACCTGTATCCTCTGATACCCTTCCGTCTGTCATATGTATCCTTCTTCCTGCCCGCTTCGAGAGTTCAGGGTCATGGGTAACCATAAGTAGGGTAATCCCATTTTTATTAAGGCCTTCAAGTATGTTTATCACCTCTGTGCCGGAGTTACGGTCAAGGTTCCCGGTAGGTTCATCCGCAAGTATAACACCGGGTTCCATGATGATTGCCCTTGCAATAGCTACCCTCTGCCGCTGTCCGCCTGAAAGCTGGTCAGGCCTGTGAGTGGACCTGTTTGAAAGCTCCATATTTGAAAGGGCCTTTTTCACACGCTCCTTTCTTTCCCCCGGATCAACCCCTGCAAGGATAAGGGGGAGTTCAACATTCTCATATGCGGTGAGTCTGGGCACCAGATGAAAGAACTGGAATACAAAACCTATCCGGTGCCTTCTTATGGATGCCTGCCTGTCATCATCAAGTTCGGTTGTATTTACATTGTCCAGGTAGTATGTGCCCCTGTCAGGCCGATCCAGAAGCCCGATAATATTGAGCATGGTGGATTTGCCAGACCCTGACGGCCCCATGATGGCAACATATTCTCCTGCGCTGATATCAATGGTCACCCGGTCAAGGGCATGCACATCCTCTTCCCCTACCCTGAACACCCTCTCTATTTCCTGTAACCGGATCATTCTTCCTCTTCACTGATCTCTGCGGCTGCGCCGTCTTCAACACCCGCGATATCTACATTAAGTACAATACTGTCACCTTCATTCAAACCGGATTTTATCTCTGTATAGGCCCAGTTTGAAATACCCTTTTCAATTGTCCTTTCAGCTATTGTCTCTGAGGACGGGTCAAACAGAAATACCCTTTTCCCGTCAAGTATGGCCTCAGTGGGTATCCTGAGGGTGTTCGCCCTTGAATCAAGGATTATCTCCACATCGGCGCTGTAGCCTGCAAGCATCTCATTTATCACATCTGCATCTTTAAACCTTACATCAACATCCACTGTCCTTGCCTGTTTTTCCCTGTCCATAACATATGGGGCTATCCTTGATACAACACCGGGAAATGACCTTTCCCTGAAGGCATCAAGAGAAATTTTTGCTTCAAGCCCCTCCTTCACCTTCGGGGCGTCAACCTCATCTATGGGGGCTGTTACATAAAAACATGAGTCATCTATCAGGTCAACAGCAGGTGGTGTTGGAATCCCTGGCGGTGATGGGGTCAGATATTCGTTCAGCTCACCTGTCACCTCGGCTATTATTCCATCAAAGGGTGCATAAAGGCGTGTTCGTTCAAGATTGGCCTCCACAACCTTAATACCTGATTCGCTCATAAGGGCAGATGCCTTTGCTGCCTCACAGTCTGCCTTTAATGCCTTCGCCTGTGTTACAGCCCTGTCTGTCTGCTCTTCTGATGCAGCCCCTATCTTTCTCAGTTCCTTTATCCTGTTTGCCTCCCTTTCAGATACATCAGCCTGTAAGCAGGCGGCAGTTGCCCTCGATTTTGCTGCATTAACCTCATTTTTTGTGTGATTAAGCTCTGCAATCAGGTCTTTATTCCAGAGTTCAATAAGTAGATCACCCTTTTTAACCCTCTGTCCCTCTTTAATGGGAAGAATGGATATCTGACCTCCCATGCTTGGAGAAAGTTTTGTGCGCCTGCATGCGCTTATGGTGCCGGCCCTTGTGTTTGCAACAGTGTTTTCAACAGCGCCTTTATCAACCTTTGCGAGCCTGACCTTTATTGGTTCAGGTAATGAATAATAGTATATTGCATATCCTGTTCCTGAAAGGATGATAACAACCAACAGCCAACGTATGATACGTCCCATTATAGCCTCCTGGACAACCTGCTGGAGAAGTACGTTTAAATTCGATCAGTACCCGAATTATGGACCGGATATCTATTCGTAGACGGGTTTGAAACCCGTCTCTACAAAAAAACCTGTGCAAAATTCAGATGGTATTATGTTGATTAGACCTCTGAAATCTATAATAGCCCATCCTCTATGTCAAGGAAGGTAAAACAGTTTTTCCTTGTGAAAATCCCCTGTTTTTATTATCCTTCGATCTTCTTACACCGGAGGAATAATAATGGCCCGTATTTTTGGCCCTGTCCCATCCAGGAGACTCGGGCTTTCATTAGGCATCGATCTTGTCCCATGCAAGACTTGCAGCTACAACTGCATCTACTGCGAGGTGGGTAGAACAACTGATCTTATTGCGGAGCCAGCATCCTTTACCAATATACCTGAAACAATAAATGAGCTTGAGGAGGTAATATCAAAGACACCTCCTGATGTGATAACCCTTGCGGGTTCAGGGGAGCCCACCCTTAACCGTGATTTAGGGGGCTTGATTTCTGAGATAAAAAAGATTACAAAAATACCCTTAACCCTGCTCACAAACGGTTCGCTCCTCTGGAAAGAGGAGGTAAGGGAAAGATGCCTGGGCGTTGATATCATATTGCCGACGCTCTCTTCGGTTTTTAAAAAGACACATGATATGATCCACAGGCCCCACCCCGGCCTTGATCTTGACAGGATCATACTCGGCCTGAAGGAGACAAGAAAGCTCTTTAAAAATGAATATTATCTTGAGGTGGTGCTGCTTAAAGGGATAAATGACAGCGAGGAGGAGCTTTCAGGGCTTAAGAAGGCTATAGTTGATATCGCCCCTGACAGGGTGCAGCTCAATACGGTTGTAAGGCCCCCTGCGGAAGCTAACGCCCTTCCTTTGAGTCAGGAGAGGCTCGAAGAGATAAAGAGATACCTTGGAGGGAATACAGAGATCATTGCAGCCTCCCAAATAAAAAGCAGGGGAAAGATATCAGACGCAAAGGCCGAAAGGATTTTTGAGATGATAAGAAGACGCCCTGTAACCATTGATGATATCTCAAATGCCCTGAATTTCAGCCGGGCTGAAACAGAACAGGTGGTTAAAGGGCTAAAGATAAAGGGGTTTATTCAGGAACAGAGGCATGGAGAGAATCTGTTCTACACATCAAAATAAATAATTTTTTCATTGTCTGCATTCTATCAACCGGATTTTGTTTATCTTACACTTAAAAGGGGATGCGTGGATGGATCGATTATCAGGCAAAAACAGTTCAAAGGATTTATTTATCGGTATTGATGCAGGTTCGGTAAGCGTCAACTCTGTTGTTATGAATAAAAACAGAGAGGTCATCTATGAATCTCCCTACCGCAGGCATTTCGGCAGGGTTGAAGAGGTGGTGCATGAACTCCTTATCGATGAATACAGCCGTTTCGGAGAGGAAAACATAAATGCTGTCGCCTTTACTGGCAATCATGGCGAACAGATAAGTAACAGACTGAGCGGATTTTATGAGTTTGAGACCATATGCCAGGTCATGGGGGTGTTGCATATTGAGCCCTCTGTCAGGTCAATAATAGGCATGGGCGGTCAGGATACCGCCCTGTTTATGATCGGAAGAGAAAATAATGGCGGCTTTCACCTTGAACACTTCAATACAAACGGCCCATGCGCATCAGGCACAGGCTCTTTCATAGACCAGCAGGCGCAGCGGCTTGCCACATCAATATATGATAATAAAAAGAGTGTAAAAGAGCAGGATATAGACAGGGTGCTTTCCGATTTTATTACCCTGGGTTTTAAGAGTGACAGTCCATCCCATGTGGCATGCAGGTGTACAGTATTTACTAAATCAGACATGATTCACCTCCAGAACAAGGGAGAACGGCTTGAAGATATTATATATGGCCTTCATATGGGGAATGCAAGGAATTATATAAGCACCATAGTCTCCACCCGGAAGCTTAAAGACCCGATAGTTTTTATCGGCGGTCTTTCCATGAATGGACTACAGGTAAAGGCATTCAGGAATTATTTTCCGGGGCTCACTGTTCCCCTGTACAACACATCAACAGGCGCCATAGGTGTAACACTCCAGGCAATCGATAAGGAGATCAGAAATAAAATAGACCCTGAAATGCTCGGTCTGAAGTCATGGAGAGATAATCACCATTTTGAGACTGCGCCAGGGCTTGAGATAAAAAAGACCGATTTTGATGAAGACGATATGGTAAGGGCTGTACTGACCGGAAAGGAGATCCCTGCCTACCTTGGCCTTGATATAGGTTCAACAACAACCAAGTATGCCATTATTAACGAGCAGGGAGATATCATACACAAGGCATATATCCACACCAGGGGTAAACCCATAGAGGTTACCCAGGCACTCCTTCAAACCGTAAGGGATGAGGCAGATAAGAGGATCGTGCTTAAAGGGATAGCAACCACAGGTTCAGGCAGAAATGTAGTCGGTGACTTCCTTAACGCAGATCTTATCATAGATGAGATAACCACCCATGCAAGGGGGGCTATAGAGATAGACCCTGAAATAGACACCATATTTGAGATAGGCGGCCAGGACGCAAAATACATATCTGTCACAAACAGTTACCCGCTCGATTTTGATATGAACAAGGTATGCGCTGCCGGTACAGGGAGTTTTTTACATGAACTTGCGAACAAATATGGCATCAACATCGCTGGCGAATTTCAGGAGATAGCCCTTTCATCAAAAAGACCCGTTAAACTGGCGGAGCGGTGCACTGTATTTATGGAATCGGATCTTGTGAGTTATCACCAGAGGGGTGCCTTAAAGGAGGATCTTATCGCAGGGCTCTGTTATGCCATAGCCCACAATTATCTTAACCGGGTGGTGGGAAAACGCAGGATAGGTAAAAGGGTGATGTTCCTTGGCGGCCCCTCATTAAACAAAGGGGTTGTTGCCGCCTTTGAAAATATTTTAGGGCAGGGGCTCATAGTCCCGAAACACAGGGAGGTCCTGGGCGCATATGGTGCGGCTTTAAAGGTAAAAGAGATGATGAAATCCTGCGAAAACAGGGAGAGCAGATTCAGGGGGCTGAATAACTGCATAAATGACCGCATGGAATATACGGAAAAGGTCTGTACCACAGACTCATCATGCCATAATCAGTGCAAGCTCAAGATCTATGACTTTGACGGCAGGAGGAGTGTCTGGGGCGGGGAGTGCGGCAGGTATGAAA
>CAZCMD010000169.1:0-10005 GCA_964499695.1 uncultured Desulfatiglans sp. | reverse complement strand
TCTCTATTCAGGAGCTTGCCGTTCTTGCGGATGTTGTATGCGCCTTTTGGGATGCCTTCAAGTTCCGCTACCTTTTTTAACAGTTCTTTATCTATAGCATCGAGCATTTAATTCTCCTTCGCAGACATTTGTGAAACTGCACAGGCTGAAATCGTTCAGGAGGGGCAGAGCCCCTTTCAGATTGCCCCTGTAAATAATTTTGCCGTCCTTTATCAGTAACAGTACATCGGCTGCCTCAAGGAATGCCCTGTTATGGCTTACTACTATTGTTGTTGTGTTGTGATTCTTCTGTTCATTTTTTAATAGTTTAACCATAGGGTCTATTGTCCAGAGATCAATGCCTGTGTCAGGCTCATCATAGATCGCAACTTTTGGGTTAAGGGCTATCGTTGTAGCAAGTTCTATTTTTTTTATCTCTCCGCCTGAAAGCCTTGAGTCCACAGGTTTATCAAGAAAATCAAGGGAGCATATCCCGACCCTCGTAATGATATCAGTAATAACCTTATCATCATCTGTTTTGGCTGCAATTGCCAGAAGGTCTCTGCATGTTGTCCCCTTAAATCTGGCAGGATGCTGAAAACTGTATGCTATTCCGGCGCGGGCACGGTCAGTGATTGAAGACCCTGTTATATCTTTTCCTTCGAAGATAACTGAGCCTGATGTTGCTTCATTGATCCCCATGATAAGTTTTGCCAGTGTTGTTTTGCCGCTACCGTTTGGGCCTGTTATTGCATAGAACTTTCCCTTTTCAAATGTATAACTGACATTATCTATAATGGTTCTAAGGCTGGATTTACCGTTTACATCCGTGTTTTGGGCGGTAAAGGTCAGATTTTTTAGTTCAAGCATTGTGCACCTCAGGAAAGGTTGATGTTATAAACTGAATTATCTTTAAAAATGCATTTAAAGATTAGTTATTGCTACCTATTTGTATTTTCACATTCTTTGAATGTCAATTTAATTTTATGATGCTGTCAGGCAATTAAACAAATCAGCAAAAAGGAGAAAATCATGGCCAGGAGTAAGGAAGTTAACAGGCGGGATTTATACTGAATGTATCAGCAGTGCAGGGCGTGATATAGATTATAATTGCACGCCCTGCGCCAGTATCGCTTACACCTTAATCCTTTTCTGCCTCTTCCTGCGCACCCTTCATAAATTCCCCGAATGCCTTTCCTGCCTCTTCAGGTGTCATGTCCTCATATTGTTCAAGGCTTTTCTGTGCCTTTCGTGTGGCAAAATTTCCACACGTTGTACCTATGGCAAGCAGGATAAAGATAATGCCAAACACCATTAATGCGGTTTTCTGTACGATCTTATGCACCTCTGTGCTTGCCACAACCATTAAATAGAGATACCAGGCAAGGCCCAAAATTGAGCCTATATAAGGTATAATCTGAAGCAATACAGTAATGGGAGCGATCGCCGATGCATATGCCACACACCTGTAAGCTGTTTCGTAGGGCTCCTGTGAACCCATGATTTTCCAGATAATGAAGAGAATAGCTGCCCCAATAAAACTGCCAATTGCCACCATAATCGGGTAATAGATGATGAATGCCAGCCCCATCCAGAATGATGCCACACTTCCAAGACTGAAGATTGAAAGGATGGCTGTGATTACACCTGAAACCAGCCCGAGGACCACAGCAAAAATCAGTGGTTCGATAAATCCCCCTGTTTTAGGCATATCACGATAAAACCCAACCGGATTTGTAATGACCTTCATTGCTGTATCCAAAATGTTATTTATGTTTTTTTTCATGTTCTCATCCATAACCTGTTCCTCCTTCTTTAAAAAAGCTGTTATTTAATTGAAAATCCGATTTAGTTATAATCACTCTTTCTCTTTAAAAGCTTAATCAATTGTCCAGGTTTGATTCCCAGTTTACTCATATATTAAAAAGAACCAAAACCTGACCTTTAGTTGAGGTTTAAACAGCATTCTTTTACTTATCTTTCTTATTACCGGTTAAAGCGGTAAAAAGTATAATTTTTACTGTGCAGCATGTCAATGTTCATAAAAATAGAGCTTTTTACCCATTAATATACATCTCTTTTAAATCAATAAATGGGTTTCTGTATCTGCCCCATTCTTTACTTTTTTCCCCGAACTGAATGGCCTCATTCGGACACCACTGCATGCAGGCGAGGCACATCTCACAATGGTCAGCCCATATGGGTTTATTATCGGTCATCTTGATATTTTCCACCGGGCATACCTTCATACATATGCCGCATGAGTTACATTTATTGTCCGTGTAAAATTCTTTTGCCATCTCAGCAGGTTTGAAGGGATGGGGCCTTTTCCTTCCTGATCGCCTTAATGCCTCAATGAGGTCTGTATATACCATCCTTTTACCTATTATTGAAACCACATCTGATATCTTCTCTTCCTCTGCCTTGAGGCAGGTATCCTGCTCCTCTTTTGTACCTGGAGGAAACATTATCTGTGTGTTATCGGGCATGAGGATCTCAAAGGCCGCTGAAAGAGCCTTACCTTTTTTCTTGAACAGGTCATCAAGCTGCATTAACGATATACCTGCTGATTCACCAAAATTGGCGATACCAAACAGGTATGTATTATCGGGAATGTTAAGCCTCTTCACAAATTCTTCTATTATTATTGGAAGACCGCTTACATAAACAGGAAATATAATCCCTGTGGTGCTGGAAACTGTAATCTTACTGGAGTTGATAAGCTTTTTTGTGATCCTGTTAATTTTTGTATTGGTAACCCTAAGGGCAAGATCCTTTGCTATCTTGAGGGAATTACCGCTGCCTGTAAAATAAAAAATTTCATTTTCCATTTTGGCCTCCCTATATATTTGTCTTATGGCAAATCTACCATACTGACCTCTCTTATCACAATAACAAAGGGGCCTGAACAGGCCCCTTTGCATATTTAAAATTGGCTATAGATTACCATGCAAATATTGCAGAGGTCTGCAACCTGTTTACAGTGCCATCTGCCATGCCTTTATACTCTGTTTGATAGTAATCATACTCCAGAGCTATAGTAAGCATGGGGAGTACCTTGAACATCGCATTCACATAATAGAAGCTGTTTTTATCCCTGCTTCCGTTTATGATATCATCAGAATCAGGATTATCAAAACTGAACCCGGCGTTGTACTGCCACTCCTTGTTAAAGGCAAAAGTTATCTGTGACCACATACCAGTACTTAATATCTCATCCCGTGTTGTCGTATTTACACCCTGAAGGATGCCGCCAAAGTAATCATCAAGGTTTTCACCTGTAAATGCCTCTCCGCTTAATGTAAAGCGTTCTGACATGGGTATCACAAAATCAATGTTCCCTGACCATGAATCATGATCTGTCTCAGCGCCAGCCCAGTCCATCTCTTCTGTTCCATAATGGCCTGATATCCCTATTACATTCTTTTTCCCTGCCAACCCCTTGGTAGTAATGGCAAGCCTTGCCTGAACTGTTGGGAATCCTGCATCATCACCATCATTCTGGCCTCCTGCATCAAGGTCTTCATTGGTAGTTCCTGTTGTCCTTGAGAGGGCAAACTGTGTCAGTATGCCAGTATATTCATCAATGGTATTGTTGTAGCTTACACGTATTTGCGGTCTCCTGTAACCGGTGTTTCCTGATGTAAACCCCGGTACATAGCTCAAAGAGTTTGGATTAAGAGGAGAGATAACATCCCAGGTCTGACCTGCGAGAAAACTCAGCCCGCCTTTTGTTGTTTCCAGGAATGCGTGTCTCAGCATGAGTTCTGCCTTGTTTTCATGTGCCACGGTGCCATCGCCGTAAAAGTCTGCCTCAACCCTGGCTTTTGTAACCCAGCCCTCATATTGAGGGGCTGTAATATCAACTCCCAGGCGGCTCTGTCTTGCCGTGATGTTAAAGGTGTTATCATTCTTTACCGTGCCTTCGCTCGGCACATAAAGGACATAGTTGCCGTTTACCGTCCTGCTGTCATTATATGAGGCATCCAGTTTGATATAACCGTAGCTTTTTATGCTGAATCCGTCCGAAGGTGTTGGTGCAGCCTGTGCAGGTACAGACGGCTTTTCTACTGTGGCGGTCTTTTCAGTAAGAATGGCCTTCAGTTCACTTAATTCCTTTTCAAGTGTTTCGATACGCGTCTTAAGTGCCTCATTTTCATTGTCTGCCAAAACTTCCATTTGAAGCGGTAAAATTGTTATTATAAACAGGATGAAAAATAGCTGTTTGAGTTTTTTCATAAAAACCAAATTGTAAAACATTATATTACTCCAAAGCTTAAATATAGTGAATCTGGATCTTAATTACAGGGATGCATCAACCCGGTAAAAAAAGACCTGAACTTTATTTATTACATGGAGTAAGTCAAGTGAAAAAATTATTTGAATATGGCAATGGTTAGATCTGATCCGAATGTAATGCCTGCTTTTGTAACCTCTGTTTTAGCTGACATCTTTATCTCCATCATTTTTTATCATCGACATGTAATATTTTGAAGCCAATTTACGAAGAGGGTCATCAGTCTTTACCAGTGCAAGTACCTTATCGAGATTTTTTCTTGCGAGATCACCGCTTTTAAAACCTTCCCACTCTATCTGGGCCTTTAGAAACAGAGCCTCCGGGAACTCAGGGTCCTTTTCCAGCACCTCATTAATAATTATAAGTGCATTACTGAAATCCCCACGTGACTTGCTGAACCTTGCCTTTGCCAGATCAGCAGAAAAAGTTTCCCTCGCCGGGATCTTTCTGTCAGACCAACCTGACATTAATGAAAAAAGACCTGTCCCGAGTTTCTCAACTATCAACGCATATAAAATGGAAAGGGGAATGCAGCATAAGATAAATATGATAAGGTGATTAAATGTGAAAAGCCGTCCTCCTACACTGGCGTAAATAATAAAAAGGGCAGCAGCGCACAATAAGAAGCAGAATATAACCCTGAATAAAAATGATCTCTCTCTGGCTTTGTTTGGCTTGATTTGAATTTTTGTCATGTCATGTTTAACCTTTCTTATGACACATGTTAAAGGTAACATGTCAGTTAGCATAAATATTAACTATAATCAATCTTTATTGGTGTTAACATGTTTAAGATGGTTCAGAATCAACTATTACCTTAGAATTATATTTTAGGTGTGCAAAAAGGAATGCCCCGATTATTGTCATAAAAATTATCAAACACCACAGTAATCTTCCACTTTTTTTACACTTTATAAAATAAGTAAGAGCAATTATGAGAAGGATTACACCCGTAACTTGTAGCACTTTAAGAGGTATTCTTAACATAAAATAATTGTTATTATGCTTCTTTCTCATGTCTTGTCCTTGTATAAGATTACCATGTGACTTTTTTAAAAAATAAATCCCTTTTATCTGTGTCTTAACCTTCCTATCCATAAAGGCGTAATGACCACTGGAATGAAAGGAAGTGTGGAAATACTAAGAATGCGGATTAGCTGCCACTGATTCAAATTCAGTAATCCACTATTTTGACCAGTTCCCCACCATGGAAAAAGGGCTGAAAATGAAATCACTGCAAATGGAAAAAGTATCATAGAAACAAACAGAGTAGTTACTGAAATGAGATTTCTGCGTCTAGCCACAACGTAAGCCCCAATCACAAATACAGAAAGTAATACAAAAGCATTTCCCACATATGACCATGCCGGTGATTCTTTTCCAATAATTACAGTGATGATTCCACTGGCAAGTAAGGTAATAACCGCTGCTATTGGCTGTCGGAATACTGTCCAGCAGATGGCTAAAAAGCCAAATATAGCAAAGGGAATCCAGACTATAACTTTAAACGAATTAATGTATCCTTGCGCTAACACAGTCGATAGCGTTAATATATCCAATGCTCCTGTTACTAAATCATGTGCTGTTAACGCCAGGGCAAATACAAGAAAGATAGCAATTGACTGGATAACGCTTCTTATAGTGACATAAAGTCGTGCAAGCGCTAGAGTCCGTATTGTCATTGGGAGCCTAAACCAAAAGATTGATGCCCCGGATGAGTTGTCACGATAATATACTGCCAAGATAAGCATTCCAGCCAACCATGCTGCAAGAATCGTTGACCATAACAATGGTTGAACTACAATCGACAACTGTGCAGATTGTGGTAATCCCTTTGCAAGGTGGAAAATTACCCAACCTATAAAGGGGCCTATAAAACACATGGCTACTACAGGAAAAAAGTAACCTGTTCGTCTCAATTCGAACCATATCTGAGCATGTAGAGGTGATGAAAAACATTTCGAATTTCTATTCCGAAAAATATCAAGAAAGGATGTTACCCATTGCCAATTGTTTAACCATACACCATGCCGATATTGCAAAACACTCCAGAAAGAGATTCCACAGCAAAGAATAATAATTATTATGCACAGGCTATTAATTCCGAAATATTGATCGAACATTGCCAGGATCTTGAAAAATATGTATATAAAGATAATCGATATCGCCGCATACAAAAAGCGTGCAGGCCCGCCCAACCAGGATAATGTCTGTATTGCAATGTACGCAGTTTCTACAACTAGAAAAGGAGTAAGAAGGAAGGGAACCTTACTTGAAAGCAGATTTCCAATACCATAGAGCAGCAGAAACGGTAACGCTGAAGCGACAATACCATAACCCATGTATATGGTGAAAAGAGTAGCGGTATTAACAGGATATCGAAATAGTCGCTGGGGAAACGCAAGGTCCAGGTTCCTGGCTTCACACTGACCAACGAGTAATACAATCAGGAATATTATAAATCCAGCAAGAAAATATAAATTTTTAAAGCCGTTACTAAGTGAACTATATTCCGGTGCATATGTTATCAAATTGGTGAGCGCCAACATACAAAAACCTATCACAACCCAGCGAGTTCGATACCAGCGTTCCCATAAAAGCATTATTACTTTAGGATACATTATTAATCCTCCCTTAGTGATGCCCTGTCAACTCCAACACGGGCCACAAAGATATGTTCAAGTGAAGGGGGTATAGGATATATTTTACAACTTATAGCATTTACCTTTGATATAATTTCATCCATATTACTGCTACCTATAATTGACTATTCCTGGGTTTCGATTTTAACGATGTCTTATTTTGTCCATTACAAAAGGTGTAACTACAACCGATATAAAAGGCAGTGAAGATGCACCGATCATAATAAGTATTTGCCACCGATTCAGATTCAAATATCCATTTGGTATAATGAATGAGGCTTCAGGCCAGATAAAAGCCCATATTGATAACGCTATCAGAGGAAATATACAGGCTGCAGTTACTATTGTAGTTGTTGAAATCAGATTGCGGAGCTTTGCCTCTTGAAAAGCTGCTAAAACAGCTATTAACAGTATAACACACAGGGTACCTATAACCTTTTGGAACCATGGCATCGAATGCATAAATATCAGTAATGGAAAGATATAACATATGGGTGGACACGCTAAAAAAATCGAACGGAATATAAACCAGCATAAAATTATAAACGCAAACAGGCCAAGAATGGACATGTAAAAAAATTCTGTTTTTGTGCTGTGCTTAAGAGCCCAATTTACAGGCGACAAACTCCTGATATCAAACATTCCATTGGACAAATCAAACACTGTTATAGCCAGGATAAGTACCAGTAAGATAATAAACAAATAAGCCAATCCTTTTAATGAAGCATAAAGATTAGCATTAGCCAGCGTTTGCGTAGACATTGGGCGTCGTAACCAGAAGATATGTGAACCTGAAGTGTACTCGCGGTAATATGTTGCAATTGTGAGCATTCCACTGATAAAGGCAGCGGCAGTAGTATAAACGAACATAGCTGGTATAATTTCTGACATGGGATAAAATTGAGTATTATTTATATATGATTCTACGACCATACTCACTGAAGGTACAATAGCAATTCCACCAGTAAGGCACAGTGCAGCGATAGGTAATAAATACCCTGTTTTCTTCATTTCAAACCACACTTGTGCCTGAATTGCAGAGCGGAAAGGTTTTTGAGATTTTTTACTGAAAATATTGGGAAGAAAACCTCCCCACTTCCAGCTGTTTAACCATGCACCCTGACGATACTGTGAAATACTCCAGTGAGAAATAACAAAGCAAAGGAAAATTATAATTATCAACAGAAATCTTAAATCCATATGGCTCGATATATTTGTTATCCTATAAACAGCATAAACAAATAGCAGAGAAGCAGCCAGTATTAAAAAACGTGCTGCTCCACCCAGCCATGCAAGGGTTTGAAGCACAATATATATGGTTTCAAAGATAAGAAGAAAGTTCAACACATGGTTCATGGTAGACATTTTAAGTATGAAAAAAATAAGGTTAGGCAGGGCAATTACCATTATCCCATAACCCATATTTGTTGAGAAAAGCACTGTTGTACTCAATGGAAGTCTAAAAAGTCGCGTGGGTAGCCCAAGGTCCGGATTTTTTAACTCGCAATGACTTACAATTAAATTTTGTATTATTGTCCAGGTACATAAAAAGAATATAACTGTAGAGGGGCTAATGATGCTATTTACATTATGGTAACCATAGTATTTTAATATGGATGTCATTGCAGTGAAAATACAGGCCAAAAGTAAAACCCAGCGGGTTCTCCTCCAGCGTTCCCAGAAGAGCATTAGAATTTTATTATACATTTTACCCCTCTCTTAATGCTGTCCTGTTAACTCCAGCACGGGCAACAAAGATATCTTCGAGTGTTGGCGGAGGATCAATAAATATTTCACAACCCATTGCTTTAGCCTTTGAAGTAATTTCATCTATGTTGCCATTACAGATAATTGACCATTCTTTTTCCTTGCCTTTAATTGAAAGTGCCCCATCTATTTTAGGTTTATCATGCAGGGGTTTTGAAAATCTTAAAGTTATTGAATGATGTTTTGCTTTTATATTTTCAAGTGAATCATTTATTACGATTTCCCCTTCATGAATCATGGCCACATCATCTGCAACTCTTTCCACTTCTTCGAGAAGGTGAGAAGAAAACAACACGGTACGACCTTCATCAGCAATTGTTCTTATTATTGCTGTGAGGATATCACGCCTGACAACAGGGTCCAGACCTGAAGAGGGTTCATCAAGGATCAGTAACGGTGGATGATAGGCCAGTGCGGTAATAAGGGCTGCACGTGCTTTTTGCCCCAGTGAGAGCTGCTTTATCTTGGATGATCCATCAAGTTTGAATGCCTGTCGCAGTTCTTCAGCATATGAAACATCCCAATCAGGGTAAAAGGCCCTGGTGTAATTCATTAGCTCATCCACCCTCATCCAGTGGGGTAGATCGCGTTCTTCAGAAAGATAACCGATCCTGCTCAAGGCACCAACCGGATCTTTTACCGGATCAATACCAAATACTTTTACTTCCCCTTGCTGTGCCTTGAGTAAACCTATTAAATGCTTAATCAGGGTTGTCTTGCCTGCGCCATTTTCACCGACAATACCAAGCACTTTGCCCCGCGTAACAGTCAGATCAATGTTTTTTAAGGCTATCTTATTACCAAATTGTCTGGTAAGTCCTTTTACTTCGACGGGTTGTGCTTCTTGCACTAAATTAGATTCACTCATTTTTATTGTCCCCCTTTTCGGAAGTCTTAAAAAGTTGATTTTTTTTTCTGATGATTTCAATCAGTTCTTCGATATCAAAATCCAGTTGGTTTGCCTCTACCAGCAATTCCTCTATATGCTTGCTTATTATCTGTGAACGTTCTGCGTAATCCAGTGTTGAACCCTTTTCTGCCACACGGGTCCCTGATCCCTGCCTTGAAATAAATATGCCTTCTGACTCAAGTTCCTTATAGGCACGGGCAACTGTGTTGGGGTTAATAAGCAGTTGTTCTGCCAGCACCCTGATAGGCGGCACAATCTCACCCGGGGCCAACCGCCCCGATGCAACCATGTGCTTTATCTGTGTGACGATCTGCTGGAAAATAGGCACACCGTCTTTTGTAGAAATATGTATCTGCATTCCAGGATTTTCCTATAAATGATAAATTGTATTAAGAAACTAATACAATTGT
>CAZCMD010000168.1:0-10049 GCA_964499695.1 uncultured Desulfatiglans sp. | reverse complement strand
CAGGTGGCTGTTAACCACCCTGTCGATGGTTCGAGTCCGTCTCGGGGAGCCAAAATATTCAAAGCCCGTTCTTAGGAATGGGCTTTTTTATTGGCAAATCATCCCTAAAAAGGCCTGCAATATCCAATAAGGACAGCAGATATTGGTCGGTAGAATCACACAAAAGGCGTTACTTACTTCTTTGTAGATGATCAGGGTCAGTTACCTTAAACACTTTAATTATTGTGGCAAGTTAATTGATTTCCGTACCCTGAACCCATGAAATAGCATCATCAAAACTTCTGAAAATACCATGCTTTACAGGGTGATTCAATACCTGAGAAAGGGAGTCATACATGCGTCCAAGGCCATAGGCAAGGGAAGAAGAGATAATAAAGGCGGTTTTACCATTTTCACGCAGGTGGCCAAACTCCTTTGAATGGGAGGCAATCTTCTGTATTTCATCCGATGTAATATGCCTGCCGTCCGCATCGGTAAAATCCCATATTGTGTTCTGAGTTAAGCCATTTTCATAGAATTGGGTAATCTCATCAATTACCTGCTCAAAGAGCATCTTTCCTTTTACCTTAAAAACAGTGACAGCCTTATCACGGATTACTTCTTTTTCTATTTCAGCCATAAATGCATATCCCTGCTAAAAAATAATAATCGAACTTTTATCAGTAAAATAACCGGATGTAAATAACCCAGATGGAATTATTTACAGAAAAAATCAACTGTCTGTTTTTCTTTTAACTTTTTATTGCCCTTTGCCGATAAGTGTGCAGGAAAGATATAATTAGCAATAAGAGATATCTTATTAAAGGAGGGCAGATATGAAGATACTAAAATCAATAGCATTATTAATAATGGCATACATGTTGATTTTTCCGACACAGTTGTCCGCAGAAATATCCCCTTCACAATTTGAGATAATTAAAATCGCCTTTATGAACGGTTATGTAAATGCCCTAAAGGGTGACATAAACACAATAATGGCCTTACAGCAGGATCAAAAAAAACTTAAGGAATTTTCAACAGCAGCAGTAGAGAGTTACATGGAAAAGGTTTCCCTTATGAACCTTAAAAATTACAAGGGAGACCCGTTAAAAAAGGAGGAAACTCCAGTTTCACACTCCATGGTGTTTTAGGCGATAAGAGGCAGACTTGAAAATATAAAACACCAGCGCCAGCAACATTTTTTTATCTTAATAAAATACCCTGCTCTTTAAAAGCAGGGTATTTTATTTGGTTCTGACTCCCTAATATTTAATATAAACAGGGACCATAGTCCCATACCTGGCTTTTAGGCTTTCCCAGCCTCTGGGGAGTTTGATTTCGCGCGTAATAAAGGAGTTACCAAAACCGCCAGCACTCTGTAACAGCCCCATCCATACACCCGGCCCGCCTGCAACAACTATGACAAAATCCTCATTCTTTAATTTTCCGGGTCTGAGGTTATTAACCCCTGTTGCGCCCTGTATGATAAATTCCTTTACCCTTTTCTTTGACCACCCTTCCTTTGAAAAGATTTTGGCATGGTCAGGAATGACAATCAGGGTTGACAGGGCAATGGGATTCATCCCTGCAAGGGTCTCTGCAACGCCCTGTGCGGTAGTCTGTGCAGGGATAGTCTGTGTGTAGCGGTTTGGGAACATCACGGTTACAGTGCTCTGATCCTTTTTATACCCGAACTCCACATGAAGGGGCTCCCACGGGCTATTTTCTTCATTTTCACCGATCACAAGGGAATATTTTAAGGGGTCACCGAGTGTGCCCATATCCTCTATACCCTTCCTTGCCCCACCGATATTTTTAACAATGAGACCAAGAGCCCTTCCTATTGCCGAATTGGCTATATTACCGGGGCTCATCATGCCTGAACTGTTATTTATGTGGATATCGTTTCTTATGGGGCCGTTAATAATCAATAGGGGCGCCCATGAACCGGTACTCACCTCAAATGTATCAAACCGTGTGCCCGGATCGGATATCGCCTCTGTTGCAGCTATCAATACGGGCATGTGGGTGGGCAGTGCACCTGCCATGACCGCATTTATTGCTATCTTTTCGATTGTTGCCTTGCCCAAACGGGGGATGATCTTTGTTACCACATGGTCAGGCGCAAGGTCTGTACCCTTCATCATCTCATCTACCCTTGCCTGTGTGGGCGGCACAAGAGGCAGACCGTCTCCCCATCCTTTCCTGTAATAAAATTCGTTTATCTGGTCATAGGTACCCTTAAAGGCAATCCTTGGTTCTGTAATTGTTTTTATTTTTGGATTTTTTTCATCATCAGTTAAGGGTCGCGTGAGTTCGGCGATAATTTTATCAAATACCTCATCTATCCCTTTTCTGATATTTTCCGCATCAGTGGATTCACACAGGATTGTTGTCCCAAGGGCGCGAATTCCGGGCATACCCTTCCCGGAGGCAGCAGAGTGGATATCATTTATAAAGCCCACGTTCGCCAGTAACACGACCGGCGTTCCAAAGTCCTCAATGGCTACGCCATTATATGCGAGGAACTTTGTGCAGGAGCCTCAGTCCCCGACTGCGGCAATAACCGCATCCACCCCCTTTGCCCATGCAGTAAACTTTTCTTTATTTACTGTCTCAGCCTCTGTTACGTTCGGCAGGGTTGAATCAAACAGGATGGTCTCAACATCCGGGTATCTTTCCTTTAGCCTTTTTTCCACCTCTGCCATAATGGGCCTTGCAGCACGTTTGAAATTGGCAAAAAGACCAATCTTCTTACCTGATAAGGAATCAATCCTCGCCGATATACCCCTCACGGGAATCGGGTCAACATCTGCCCAGGGGCTTAATGCTTCATATACAGGCTCATCAGTCTGTACGGCCACACTTTCTGATGCATAGGTAAAAGAAGACAGGGCCACAATGACTGTTATCATGGCCATCAGCTTTATTAATCGCGACATAACATCATCCTCCTTTTGTTTTGATTTATAATAACTACGACTAGTTTTTTCTTGACCCGGTTGATCTATTTACTATATGCAGGCAAATAATATATATCATTAATTATATTTATAGGTTAGCCGTTCCTTTCATGTCAAGAGTATAAAAAGGAATGAGATACACAATAATTCAAGGGGTACAATTTCACCTTGATATCAAGCATGCTGGTTGATAAATAGTGTTATATACAATATGATAAAATTCATTTATTTCATTAATGACTTAAGGAAGTTCATTAAAACTGAAGCAAAGAAAAAAATCCTGCTTTTATTGAAAGGAGTAACCATGAAAATAAAAAGAAGTCAAAAGATGGCGAGTGCAACATTATTTATTATTCTTCTCATATTCTCTTTCTCCCCTGCTACAAGCTGTTTTGGTGCTGATGATGAAGTACCCAGGTTAGCTATTGAGGAGTTGAAAAAGATGATCGATGAAAAGGTTGAGGTAACCATCATTGATGTTCAGCCCCTCAATATCTATGAAAAAGGCCATATCAAGGGGGCCATCTCCATCCCCTGGAAGTCACAGCTAGCGTTAGAAGACGTGTGGGCAATCCCGAGCGGTATACCCATTGTCACATACTGCTCCTGCGGCCCAAGCGAATCTGACAGCAATGACTTTGCAAAACAGCTTATGAAAATGGGATACAACGATATAAAGGTGCTCAAGCATCCTGCAATACAGGGGTGGATAGAGGCTGGATACCCGATTGAAAAATAGGCTTAGCTCACAATAAACGATAACAAGAAGCTGACTATCTGTCAGACCGTGAGTATTCGGCAATATAGAGTTGATCTGATTTTAAAAGGGGAGAACCATGACTGCAAGCGATATGACAAGTTTGAATCCTGACCCGCGTGAAACAATAGACAAATCACCCATGAGCCTCTTGCAGATATTTATCATCGCCATAACTATCGGATTGAATGCAATGGATGGCATTGATGTACTGTCAATAAGTCTGGCTGCGCCTGACATTGCCAGGGAATGGGGCTTAAGCGATACGATAGTCGGGTTTCTCTTGTCCATGGAACTTATTGGAATGGGGATAGGCTCTATAGTATTGGGCTGGGTGGCCGATGCCACAGGTCGAAGAAAAACAATGCTCGTATGCCTCCTGATGATGGCCTTAGGCATGTTCATGGTAACCAGATCCGCCAATGTAATAGAGTTATCGATCTACAGGATCATAACGGGCCTGGGCATTGGCGGGCTTTTGGCTGCAATCACTGCGATAACAGCGGAGTTCTCCAACCTGAAAAACAGGGCACTTTGTATTTCTATCATGGCTATCGGCTATCCTTTGGGTGGTATTGTGGGATCAAAGATAGCCGGTTGGCTATTACACACCTATGGTGACTGGCGCTTAATATTTTATTTCGGCGCTGTATTAACGGTTATTTTTATTCCCCTGTTTTATTTTTTGGTGCCTGAAACCTTACACTGGCTTATACGCAAACAACCGGAAGGGGCGCTTGATAAAATCAATAAAACACTTAATCGAATGGGTCATGGATCTATTACATTGCTGCCGGAGGTCACGACAGAATTGCGTAAGAAATCTTACAGCGATTTATTTGCACCTTCTCTGATCCGAATTACAACAATAATAAGCGTTGCCTATTTGCTACAGATCAGCACCTATTATTTCATACTCAAATGGGTGCCCAAGGTAGTGGTAAAGATGGGATTTGCATCTGCGGACGGGGCTCAGATGATGATGTGGGCTAATATCGGCGGGGCACTCGGCGGGATAATCCTTGGATTACTGACCCTGCGGGTTAGTTTGAAGATCCTTACTGTGGCAACGCTTATCTTTTCGGCTGTTTTCATAACGATTTTAGGGACAACAACCAGTCTGAACTACTTTGCAGTGTTCGCTGTCCTGAGCGGTTTTTTTGGGAATGCAGGGATTGTGGGTATGTATACCCTTTTCCCCGTAGCCTTTCCTACCCATGTAAGGGCATCGGGTACCGGATTCGTTCTTGGTATTGGGCGTGGCGGTGCATACCTGTCACCGGTTATTGTAGGTTATATGTTTGATCATGGGTTAAGCCTGCCTGCAGTTACCATGCTCATCAGCATCGGGGCATTAGTAGGAGCGGGCGTCCTGATGTTCCTGAAACTTGAGAAATTAAACGGATAATATCACAGTAAATAAGGGACTAAAATTGCCAGCAACAGAAAACAGATTAAAAACTGCGGGTAATGTTGCATGGAATCTCCTGCTGATTGCCATAGGAAGTGTTCTTGGCGCATGGGCAGTCAACTCAATACTGCTCCCCATGGAATTTTTCGGTGCAGGATTCACAGGAATAGCGCTTCTTGTGCACTATATTATCCCGTGGGCACCTGTTTCAATCATCTTTTTCATCCTGAATATACCTGTATATGTTCTTGGTTATATGTTCGTAAGCCGAAGGTTTTTTCTTTACAGCATCCCCGGCATGATCTTCTTTTCTGTTGCCCTTGTATTTATAAAGTTTCAGATACCGCTCAATGATAAAATCCTTGCAGCAATACTCGGGGGTATCATTATGGGCGCAGGGACCGGTATCACCCTCAGATCGCTGGGTTCGGGCGGGGGGCTCGACATACTCTCCGTGATGTTCCTGAGGCTCTTTTCAATACGCCTTGGTACAACAATACTCTTATTCAATGTAGCTGTGCTTGCTGCGGCAGCAATACTCTTCCCTATTGAAAGGGCGCTCTATACCCTGATCTTCATATTTATCTGCTCCAATATAACAAACATTGTCGTTACAGGTCTGAGTCAGCGCAAAACAGTGCTTGTCATATCCTCCAGATGGGAAGAGATATCAAAGGTGATCATGGCACAAATTCAGAGGGGCGTCACTATCCTTTCCGGCAGGGGGGCATATACAAATAAGGAGGAGAATATCATTTATACGATCATCTCTTTCAATGAACTGCCTCCGCTAAAAAAAATAGTCCGGGATATTGATCCTGATGCAATCCTGGTTGTAAACGATACCCTCGAGGTAATGGGATACAGGATAGGCAATCAGCCTCACTGGTAGAATCAATTCATCACTGCAGGACAGGAATAAATATGCCGCCTTCATTTACAGGTTATAAATACAGAAACATACTTTACACCTTCGCTGTGATAACTGTTCTAATCATGACAGGGTGTGAAAAAAAGCCAAAACACATAACTGAAAACCCTTCAGGATCAGCCGTCGATATGAGAGAGGGGCAACATTCCTGGATCCCTTCTGTCTGGAAAGAGTACCTGTCTCACGGCCCTTCTGGCCGCAACCTGCCTGATTTTTCATATGCAGGTTATGGAATGGGTGAAAAGGATATCCCAGAGATAAAAGCCCCCATATTAGATGTTACCGGTATTGATTTCGGTGCTGTCCCGGACGATGAGACAGACGATACCATAGCCATTCAGAAGGCAATTGAAACAGCTGGTAAAGGGGGCGGCGGGGTCGTTTTCATACCAAAAGGTCGATATAAAATACATTCAACACCTGAAATGCCTTTTTTAACCATTACCCACAGCAGGGTTATTCTGCGCGGCGAGGGCAGCACTGAAACAGGCACTGTCTTATATCTGGGCGCACCCGGACCGGAAAGGATTGTGCAACGTTTGGGGTTTATACCTGCCAGGGAAGAGGCAAGAAGCAATGCCGTCATATCTGTGCAGGGGAGTGAGCATAGAACAGTGCTCGCTGCATACACTGGCGATGTAATGCGCGGGAAATCGGTTGCTACAGTTACTGACAGCAGTAAACTCACAGAGGATCAGATGGTGGGAATAGATTTCACTGACCATGCAATCGACCCCAAATCTCCTGCGCCTGAAAAGATTGATCTTACTGCGCAATTGAACGCCCCCTTTCGCTTTACAAAGGAGCAGTTTGAAAGTTTCGGGCCTGATGCCGCCACTCATACCTGGCTCATAAATATCGGTAAGGTTATTGATAAAAACAGCATCAGGCTTTCCAGACCTGCCCGGTTCAACCAGTACAGACGTTACACCCCCCGCATCTACTCCTTTGAAGGGGTTGAAGGGATAGGCCTTGAACACTTACGAATACAGAGCGCATGGTCCGGCGGTTACAAGCATCACAAACCCTTCCTGGATTCTAACGGCAAGGTACTTCGTACAAAAAAAGAGCAGGACTACCTTTGGAACGGCATATGGTTCAGTTTTGCTGTTAACTCATGGGTGAAGGATGTGGTTTTTAAGGATGTTACCCAGGGTATTATCGTAAGCAAATCGGCCCAGATAACCATTGAGGATACAGATTTTATCGGGATCGACGGCCATGCCGGTATTACTATTGCCCACAGTAATGATGTACTAATTAACAGGGCAGAATTCAGCGCACGCATGATACACCCGATAACTCTCAAGAACCATGCATCAGGGAATGTAATCACAGGGGTAATAGCCCATTATGAAGGGGATAATCAGCTTTATGGTGCAGATTCCGTGATTGATTTTCACGGGCTTGCCCCATATGAAAACCTTTTTGAGGAGATGCAGGGGTTTTATGTATGCCCTGGAGGGGACACCACTGTGCTGCCCCATGCAGGGGTAAGGAATGTCTTCTGGAATATTAAAGCGCCTGTCAACATGTCATGCTATACAGGCCCTGGAGACGAATTTTCGCGAAGCGAGAATAAACGATACACATCGTCAGCCACTGTTAAGACCAATTTTGAACATTTCCCCCAGGCCTTTTATATTGGCATTACCCGTAAAGAGGGTAAAAGGGTTACTGTGGCAGGGTCGGCTGATGATCAAAATACCCCCTGGCTTACTGTGGAGGGCATGGGTAGAGAGGGCATAGCCATTCCTTCGTTGTACAGGGCACAGCTTGCCCATCGCCTGGGGCAGTAACTATCATTATGAATATGAAAACAGCAATAACTGATAAATTAACATCCCACGGAGTAACTCTCCTTCTTCCAAGTCATAAGTCGATTATGAAATTAAAGAAAGAATCAACTCCTACTGAGCATGGTCACAAGGTATGGCCTACAACATGGCTGCTAATTGATTATCTTAAAAACAGCTGCAACCTCAAAGGTAAAAGGGTTCTGGATTTGGCCTGCGGCTGGGGACTCCCCGGTATCTTCTGCGTAAAAACCAGCAACGCAAAGGTTACATGGATAGATACAGATGAGAAGGTTTTACCCTATTTAAAGGCCCTCGCAAATGAAAACGGGGTTGTGCCTGATTTTAAAGCCCTGGATATTAACCATGTAGGCTACAGTATATTAAGAGACATTGATATCATCATTGCATCAGATATCTGTTTCTGTGATTCACTTATTGACCCGATCAGGAGAATGATTAACCGGGCAAAAAAGGCAAATGTGCAGGAGATATATATTTCAGACCCTGGAAGATGGCCCTTTGAAGACCTTACTGAGCTTTTAAATAAAAAAAGATATGTGGAATTATTGGACAGGGAGATAACAGCACCGGTCAGCACCCATGGAAAGATATTAAAAATTCGCTTCTGATTACCTCATCACATTCTATGTCAGATCCTTTAAAACAAAAGCATTCAGCATTGTTATTCAAACAAATAACAAGGGAACCTTTCTTTTGATACTAGCGGCCTTCTTGGCCTCTTAACCGCCTTTAATAATCGTACAAAGGCGGGGAGCGGGTCATTTACAATAAGGACAGGGGCGGCTGCCTTTTCTATAAGGCTTTTCATTGCCTTCATGGTAGGGCTGTTATAGACGCAGAAGCATGCCACTACAAGGTCAACCCCAGGGATATTGATCTCCCCGTAACTGCCTTCTATCTTTTCAAAATTTTTAATATTATTTTCTACAAGCTGTTTTGCACAATAATCAAGGGCAACAGGTGCGAGATCATTTATATAGAGCTTCTTTGCCATGCTCCCTATAACTACAGCCTCAGCACCGATCCCTGCCCCTGCAATAAGGATATCTTTACCTATAAACAATTCAGGTATTTCATGTATAAATCCGCAGAATTCCTGTGTGAGTCCCCACCTTCGATCATAATAGACATCTACCCCCATACCCATTTCTTTTAATATATCATTTTCTACCTGCGGATGATCAAGATCAAGCAGGTAATAATTTTTCCCGCTAAAGGTATGTGTTTCCCACATGGAATCTTTCATTTTCTCTCCTGTATAGCTGTAAAAATGACAGATATAAACCTGTCAGGGGTGTTTCTTAATCATTGCAACAGTAGCAAATCTCCCTGTTATGCCTTCGCCTCTGTACGAATAGAACAGGTGGGTATTGCATCTTGAGCATAAACCGGCATTTACTATGTTCTCTCTTTTCAGACCCGAATCAGCAAGCTGCTTCTCAGTTATTGCCCAGAAATCAAAATGGGCCTTACCATGTAAAAAATCCTTGAAATGGGCAGGGAAGATCTCCTCGTAGGTGGTGAATTCCCCACAGCATGGCCCAAGTGAAGGGCCTATTGCAGCAATAATGTCTTCAGGGGTCGAGCTAAAATAGGTGTGCATCTTTTCAACTGCCTTGCCTGCAATGTTTTTTACACTTCCCTTCCAGCCAGAGTGGACAACCGCTATCACCTTTTTAACAGGATCAAAGAGAATAATACCCTGACAGTCCGCCTGCTTCACCATTATCGCTATACCAGGGATATCTGTAACAAGGGCATCCGCATCAGGCACCTGTTCAGGGGTTGTATCAAATCCTCCTTTAAGCGAAATAACCGTATCACCATGCTGCTGGTTCATATATATAACCCTGTCAGCACCAGTATTCCGTTTGATTGCTAGAATATTTCCATCAACAACTTCAGGGTCATCACCGACTGTATAGCTTACATTAAGGCTATTGTATGGCGGTTTACTGCATCCGTTGTTCCGTGTAAACACCCTGTGGATCAGCCCATTATGCTCAGACAGGTTAGAGAAACAGAAATAAGAACACCCTTCTACCGAAGGCGCATTAATTTCTCTGTTATTTTTATCGAATCGGATTATCATACATGACAGACGAAATACTTGAGAGTCCGGGTAGATACCAGTACGACACAGACTGCCTTATTTACCGCTGCTTCCTTCCGGACCTGACGGGGTTCA
>CAZCMD010000167.1:0-10128 GCA_964499695.1 uncultured Desulfatiglans sp. | reverse complement strand
GTAATGTCTTTGACTGGGCCTTTAAGCTCATGTCACCCACCTCATCCAGAAACAGGGTGCCTTCATGGGCAATATCAAACTTCCCCTTCTTTTTTACCCCGGCCCCGGTAAATGCCCCCTTTTCATGGCCGAAAAGCTCGCTCTCTATAAGCTCCTCAGGTATAGCGGCGCAGTTTACCTCTATCATGGGTTTAACGCATCTTTTGCTGAGCATATGAATTGTATGGGCAACAAGCTCCTTGCCGGTGCCATTTTCACCCATTATAAGGATACTCGCATTGGTAGGGGCCGCCTTCTCTATACTCTCCTTCAGTTTTTTTACTGGTTCACTGCTTCCTGTGATCTGGTATCTGTCCTGATCCCGTTCCCTGAGCAGGCCGATTTCTTCTTCAAGCTGGTAAAGGTTGAGGGCATTGTTGATAGCTAAAAGGAGTTCCTCTATTGAAAGGGGCTTTTCTATAAAATCATAGGCACCGAGCCTTGTGGCCTTTACTGCCGTTTCAACATCAGCATGGCCTGACATCATTATTACCTGGATATATGGATATCCCTGTTTGAGCCTAATAAGGGCATCTATGCCATTCATGTCAGGCATCCAGATGTCAAGTATGACAAGGTCTGGCATCATTTCATCGATCTTTTTCAGGGCAGTAACAGCGCTCAATTCAGAATGCACCTCATACCCTTCATCAGTAAGTATGCCTTCAAGGGTCTGAAGGATGTTCTGTTCATCATCTATTACCAAAATCGATCTGGCCATATTACTATCCTTTAAAGGCAGGTGTTAATTGGTGCTGAACTTCCCCCTTCATCAACCCAAAGGCAAGCTGGGCTGTCCTTTTTGAGGCACCCGGCCCTCCCAGGCTCTCAGTGACCCGGGCAAGTTTATCCTTTATCTCCCTCTTTCTATTCTCATCACAGAGTATGCCAATGGCCTTTTCTGCAATGATATCAGGGCGCACATTCTCCTGTAACAGTTCAGGCGCCACCTCTTCCCCTGCAACCAGGTTGACAAGCCCCACATATGGGACATTAACCACCCGTTTTGCAATGCTGTAGGAGAGGGGGGACATACGGTAGGTGATGATCATGGGAACCCCCATTATAGCTGTTTCAAGGGTTGCAGTACCTGAGGCCACAATGGCAAGATCGCTCACCTTAAGAGCGCGGTAAACCCCTTTACCGGTGGTGATAATGTTGAGTCGTGAGCCCTGTATCAACCTTTTGATATGATCCAGTGATATGGTGGGTGCAACAGGGATTATACATTTAAGGTTTTGCACACGTGAGGATATAATCCCTGCTGCCTCCAGCATAACAGGCAGAAGCTTTGCGACCTCTTCATCCCTGCTTCCCGGCATAAGGGCAATAACAGTATCCTCTTTTTTTATCTCGTACTCCTTCTCTATGGCCATCCTGTTCATGAATAGAGGCACCTGATCCATTAATGGGTGCCCCACATACTCAACAGGGAGATCAGCGCCCGCTTTAAGGTAAAAATCCTTTTCAAATGGGAGGATTACTGCCATCCTCTCCACCCTTTTTGCGAGCTTATGCACCCTGCCGCTTCTCCAGGCCCAGAGCTGGGGGCTAATATAGTAGAGCACAGGCACACCGAATTTCTTGGCGGCGCCTGCAAGGCTGATGTTGAACCCGGGATAATCGATAAGTATGAGGAGGTCAGGTTTTTCTTTTTTCAGGATAGCGCGCATCCTGAAATAGGCACTTAAGATAGTGCCTGTCCTTGAAAACACCTCTGTTAATCCTACAGCCGCCATCTGGGAGGCGTGTGTGACAATATCCACCCCGGCAAGCACCATCTTATCACCGCCAATACCTCTGAACATGATATCGCGGTCAATATCCTTCATGGCCTTGACAAGGTTTGCCCCGTGCAGGTCGCCAGAGGCCTCGCCTGCCACTATAAGCACATATCTGGAACCATAGTTGTTCATTTCATTCTTTTATCTGGGGAAACAGGTTTACTTTGCAGGCATAAATGTCCTGCAACCCTTCTGTATCTGTTCAATAACCTGAAGGGCTATATTCAGGGCTTTTCGCTCATCCCTCCCGGCGGTACCAGACCTTTTGCCCTTTCTTACAGATGCCAGAAAATAGTTGATCTGGTCTGCGAGCGGGTCACTGTTTTCAAATATTACATTTTCTGTCTTGAGGTTTGCCATGTTTACCCTGTCACTCGCCCCCTCATTAAGGCGTGTAATACTAAATTCCTTTTTATAGCAGTTTGCATGGATATATGCATCGGGCTGAAATACACGTATCTTTCTCAGGGTCTTTTCAGCGATCCTGCTTGCTGTGAGGTTGGCAACCGTGCCGTTTTCAAAGATGAGCCTTACATTTGCTATATCGGTCTTGTCTGTAATCACGCACATACCTATGGCATGTATTTCCTTTACCTCGCTTGGGACAAGGTTAAGTACAATGTCCAGGTCATGTATCATAAGGTCCAGTACCACATCTACATCTGTTCCCCTTTCTGTAAACTTGTTCATCCTGTGGGTCTCTATAAAGAGCGGATTGTTAAGGTAATCAGAGATCCTTACAACCGCAGGGTTGAACCGTTCAACCAGCCCTACATGCATGACGAGATTTTTTTCTTCGGCAAGATTTAAAAGGGCATCTGCGCTTTCAAGATCATATGTAATGGGCTTTTCTATTAAGAGATGCACCCCTGCATTCAATATGTCCTTTGCCACATCAAAATGTTTTTCAGTAGTAACCGCAAGGCTTGCGGCATCAACAAGTTTAAGCAGATCCATGTGGTTTTTAAATACCTTTACCCTGTATTTCTCGCCGATCTCCTCTGCCCTTTTGATATTTACATCCGATACCCCGACAAGTTCGACCCCGGGGTTCCCGGAATATTTTGTCACATGTTTTTCACCCATCTGGCCCACGCCGATTACGCAGACCCTGATTTTTCTATTTTCTTTAATCATTTTATTACCCAAATTAAATATGTTATGCATCCTGCAACTTACAGGAGATAATAGATATTTTATTTCTGTCAGCAAGGTCAACCATTTTTTCACTGTCAAAAACAAGGGTTTTCCCGGCCTCAATGGCAAGCAGGCTAGCCTTTACCTCAACCATGGACTCAATTGTTTCAAGACCAACTGAGGGGACATCAAACCTGAGGTCCTGATCAGGCTTACTTACCTTGACAACAACCGCCTTTTCCCCGGCCAATTTACCACCCCTTAATATGGTGGCATTAGTACCGTCTATCGCCTCAAGGGCGAGAACCGTCCTGTCTCTGATTATAACACACTGGCCTATATCAAGTCTGCCAAGTTCCTTGGCGATCCGCCACCCGATTTTAATATCCCTCTCCTCTTCACTGGAGGGTTTCCGCTTTGTAAAACATTGTTCAGGGGCTAATAGTTCAGGAAGATATGTAGTTGAGCTTACAATCTCTATCCCCTCGTTAAAAAGCTCCCTGGCGAGCGCCCTTAATATGTTATCATCATGAAATATTGCAAATTTCGATAAAAAGGTAAGTCCTTTAAGATCTGGTTTGATATTACTGAACATCTTGCCCTTGCTGATGGTGCCTGCCATAAGGGCCTTATCTACATTTCTTTTTCTAAATGCCTTGATGAGTCTGCCCAGCTGTCCAAGGCCTATCCATTCCGTGTCATGGGCAATTTCGGTTATCCTGGGGTCTGCCTCTCCCTCAAAGGCCACTGCCGTGACAATGAGCCCCTTTTTTCTGGCGGCCTCGGCGGCCAGAAGAGGAAACTGACCTCCACCTGCAATAATACCGATATTACCGGTCTTATCCGCCATCAGCTACTCTTCTTCATCCCTTTCTGTTGAACCGCGGGTTATACCCCTTTTTGAACCGGATGAAATGAAATCGAGCAGGAAATCCAGCTCAGGGAAAGGGGCTATCTCCTCTTTTACCCTTTTTATACCTTCATTAAGGGTGGTGGATTCACGCCATATGATCCTGTATGCCTTTCTTAAGCCAGTAATGGCCTCCCGTTTAAAGCCGTTCCGCCTTAACCCGACAAGATTAAGACCATAAAGAGAGGCCCTGGAACCGGATGCCATCATATAGGGTGGGATATCCCTGGGTATCCCGACAAGACCGCTTATCATGGTATATGCGCCGATCCTCACAAACTGGTGAGAGGCAATAAAGGCGCTCATGTTTGCGTAATCCCCAACGGTTGTATGCCCGCCAAGGGTGGCGCCATTGGCCATTATGATATTGTTTCCCAAAACACAGTCATGCGCTATATGGATATAGGACATAAGGTAGTTATTATTTCCGACCACAGTAACCCGGTCCTGCTTGGTTGTAGCTCTGTGGATGGTGGCATATTCCCTTATTATATTGTTGTCCCCTATCACAACTCGGGTATCTTCACCACTGTAACCAATATCCTGCGGCGGGGTACCTATTGTAACAAGGTGCGAGATATCATTATTTTCACCGACCTCTGTATTACCCTCTATCACCGTATGCGCGCCGATCTTTGTATTCTTGCCGATCTTTACCTGTTTACCGATTATAGCATAGGGGCCTATCTCGCACCCTTCACCAATAATGGCCCCTGAATCAATTACTGCTGTTGAATGTATCTTTGTCATTTATTTCATCTTAAAAAAAATTATTGCAGTTGTGCGGTCATTTCCGCTTCTGCTGCAAGCTCTTCATCCACAAATGCCTTTCCGGCCAGCTTCCATATCTTTGAGCCTGTCCTTATGGTCTCCACAACAAACTTAAGCTGATCACCCGGCACAACCTGCCTCCTGAACTTTACATTATCCATGCTTAAAAAGATCATGAGCCTCGGTTCACACTCATCGCTTTCACCCTCCATCATGGAAAGGCGGGATAATATACCACCGGTCTGGGCCATTGCCTCGATTATCAGGACCCCCGGCATAATGGGGTTTCCAGGGAAATGACCCTGAAAGAACTCCTCATTTGCCGTGACATTCTTATACCCTACTATCCTTTTCCAGGGCTCAAATTCCGTTATCCTGTCCACAAGCAGAAAAGGGTAACGGTGAGGAAGCATTTTAACTATATCCTGATATTTTATTGGCAGTTCCATAGCGTCTCTCTTTTAACTTTTTTTACCTTATTGCTTTACTTCAAGTTCCTTAAGCCTTTTTTCAAGCTCCCTTACCTTTTTATTTAGCTCGGGCAGCCTTCTTATAAGCGCCCTGGTTTCCATCCAGAGCCTTGGGGGCATTTCAGGGTTTCCAAGGACCGCTTCACCTTCGTTAATGGACTTGTGTACCCCTGCGGCAGAACCTACAATCGCCCTGTCACCAATGGTTATATGGTCCTTAATGCCCACCTGACCGCCGATTATAACATTTTTACCGACAGTCACACTCCCTGAGATACCTGAAAGGGCAACAACAATGCTGTGCTCGCCGATAACCACATTATGGGCCACCTGCACGAGGTTGTCTATTTTTACTCCCTTTTTGATACGGGTTGTGCCGTGGGCTGCGCGGTCTATAGTGCTGTTTGCCCCTATCTCAACATCGTCATCTATCATGACATTGCCCAGTTGAGGGACCTTGACGTTTCCTTCATCAGTCTGCACATACCCGAAACCGTCACTCCCGATCACGCACCCCGCATGGATAATCACATTTGCACCTATAATGCAATTCTCATACAGGGCAACATTGGAGTGAAGCACGCTGTTGCTGCCAACCTTTGCGTTGTTTCCGATAAAGACCCCGGGAAAAAGTATTGCATTATCGCCGATAACAGCGTTTTTACCTACATAAACAAAAGGGTAGATTGACGCACCACTACCGATAACGGCTGTTTCATCTATGCATACATCACTGCTGATACCTTCGTAACGAGGGGCCTTCGGGGCAAACATGGCGGCAAGTTTTGCATAGGCAAGCTTCGGGTTTTCTACAAGTATCTGGCCCCCTGTATACCCCTCAAGTTTTTCTGAAACGATGAGGGCAGATGCCTTTGTTGAAATGGCCTGTTCCTTATACCTGATATCATAAAAAAAGGCTATATCACCTTGTTTTGCCTTATCAAGGGAATTCATGCCGGAGATAACACATTCGCCATTTCCGGCTACTGTGCCATTTATGAGCCCGGCTATCTTTTCAAGTGTAAGTTCCATATCATTTCCAATTAAACATCTTGGTAACGGGCTAT
This sequence comes from uncultured Desulfatiglans sp., assembly GCA_964499695.1. Lineage (GTDB taxonomy): Bacteria > Desulfobacterota > DSM-4660 > Desulfatiglandales > HGW-15 > JAAZBV01. The sequence continues at coordinate 3,950 of CAZCMD010000167.1, read as the reverse complement.
GTCAGCTTATTACGGTTTGGCCTTGTTAAGCTCGGCAATAACCTGGTCGGTAATATCAAGCTCTTTGGAAAAATACATAATGTTTGACCTTTCTGCTATCAGGTCAAATTTCTGCTGTTTTGCAATTGTATCAACCACGGTGTTAATAGTAGTAAGTATGCTGATTCGTGCATCTGACTCCAGCTTTTTCATCTCTTCATTTAGATCCTGCATAAGATATTGTAAGTCACGTTTCTTTTTCTCAAACACCTTTTCCCTTTCGCTTTTTGCATCCGCACTCAGCATCAGGCTCTGTTTTTCCATATCCTTCTGCATATCAACAAGTTCCTGCTGTTTTTTATCCACATCCTTTTGCATTTCAGTTTGTTTATTTTTGAGTGATTCTGAAATCCTTTTACCTTCATTTGATTCCTGTATGCACCTCTGGAAATCAATCACCCCTATTTTGATAGGTTCTGCTGCTGATACACCAAGTTGAATAAAAAGAACAGCAACTGCAAGTATAACTAATTTGGTTAAATGTTTCATCATGATATCCCCTTTCATTTTTATGTTAAAAGTTGTTTTAAACTAATATCAAAACCTGTTGTTAAAAAGAACCGCCGATCTTGAATTCAAACTTGCCGGAGTCGCTATCATAATCTGCCCTTTTATTGAGTTTATACCCGTATTCAAGCCTGAGGGGCCCCATGGGCGATTGCCACCTGATTCCAATTCCTACAGATGTCCCTGCCCCTCTTTTCCAGTTATCACTAGATCTAAAGGCATTGCCAGCGTCAAAGAATGCGAGCGCAGTAATACCCTTTTCGCCCTTTTTAATAGGTACGCGGTATTCTACCTTATAGAGCCACATCTTGTCACCGGCCCATTCGCTATATGTTGTGGGGTAAAGGGGTACTATCTCACCATATTCATATCCCCTGACGCTGTCTATGCCACCAAGCCTGAATTTTTCATACCATGGAAGATAGCCTCCTGATCGTCCCTTAATATAACCCAGTTGTGCGCTTGCAACCAGTACCGTGCTCTTGAATACTGGAAAATACCAGCTTGAATTCAAGATATATCTATTATAGGCCACATCCCCGCCGAGAGGATCACCCGCATATTCAAAGTTAAAGGCATTCACCGATCCTTTTGATGTGTCCCACCATTTATCCTTGCTGTTACGCTCTATACCAAGGATGACGCTGCTGGTAAGGTTGTAATCTTTACTAATCTCATCATCACCCAGGACGGCCCCACCCGTAACCTTGGATTGGTCATAGGAGTAGAACACGCTCCCCCTGGTATAATCATCAAGCCCCAGCAGAAAGGAGATACCTACACTCCCCCCATATTTTTTTCTGTTGTCTTCGAATTTACTGTATTCGTCATCACTAAAGTTATAGTAATCATACTCTGTATCCCAGCTATAGGCGTTAATGGATCCCCTTACATCTCTGTCAAAGAGCCAGGGCTCCACTAATGTTGCATTAAATTGTGTCGTACGGCTGCCTGCCATAGCCTCAATACTAAAATTCTGTCCCCTTCCGAACAGGTTGTTGTTTTCAAACTGGAGCTGAAACATTAACCCCTCATAGCCGCCATAGCCGGCAGAAAAGGATACTGACCTCTGGAGCTGTTCTTCCCCTTCTATGTCGATTATCATCAGGTCATCGCTGCTGCCCCTCCTGATTTTTGCTTCATGCTTTTCAAAGATCTCAAGACGGTCAAGGTTTTCTCTGCTTTTTGCCAGTTTATCACTGTTGAAATAATCCCCTTCTTTAACCTTAAGTTCCCTTCTTAAGACCTTGTCCTTTGTAATCTCATTACCAGAGATATTGATCCTTTCTATGCGCACCTTCTTCTTTTTTTCCACCTTTAAATGCACATCAACAAGGTTGGTACCCTCAATAGACTTATGTGAAGGGGAAACTTCCGTATACGCATAACCAAGGGTACCGTATAAATTTTTTATGTTCTCAATTTCCGTATGGACTACCTGTCTGCTGAACGGGTCGCCCTTTTTTACGTTTATGAGTCTCCTCAGTTCATCTGCAGGCCGCAGGAGGTCACCTTCAACAACAATATCATTAACAAAGTACTGTTCATCCTCTATTATTGTTATTATCATCCTGAGTTCCTTTTTCGCTTTGTCATATATGATCTCAGGCTCACCGATACGTGAGTTTAAATAGCCGTGACTGTCATAAAAGGCCCCCAGTTTCTGCACATCATACTCCAGCTTCTTTTTATCAAGGACCCCGGTATCAGTAAACCAGGAGAGCCAGCTCTTTTTCTTGGTAAGCATCTCCTTTTTTAGTTTCCTGCTCTTGAATACCTTGTTGCCCTTGAACTCTATGCTGGAGATAAGCACCTTTTCACCTTCCTTTATCACATAGGTGAGCGTTACCTCATTATCCGGGAGTTCCTTGATCTTTTCATTGATCTCAACGTTGTAATAACCGTCATTCTTATAGAATTCAAGGAGTCTGTTTATACTCTGCCTTACCTCATTACGGTTAAGAATCGAATAGGGTTTTAAACCCAGTTCTTCTGTCAGTTTTTCATCCTTTTTCGCTTCATTCCCTTGAAAACTAATTTTAATAATAGTGGGCTTTTCTATGAGATTAAATGTAATTACTTTGCCTTCAGTGCTGTCCGAGGTAGAGAGATTTACATCATCAAAAAAACCCATCTTATAGATGGTCCTTAAGTCCCTGTCGAGCTTCACCTGGTCAAACGGTTCCCCCTTCTGGCTCTCAAGGATCATCAGGATGGCATCATCGCTTACCCTTTTATTACCTTCAATAATGACATCCGCGACTACGATCTTTTTTTCCATCTGAGAGTTCAGGCTTTCAGCGATCTTTTTTAAAGAATTGGGAAGATTATTTTTATCATTTTCTACCATCATCACTGAAAATGGAGATTTATTCGTATCAGGGTCAAGCACCCTGATATTAAGCTGGATACCCTCTTCTTTCCGGTTATATTCACCGATAATGACCCATCTCGCGTTATTGGCCTTTGCAAGGGGGAGTATACTCTTTTCAGGCTCAGAGTACGAGATATCATCCCCAAGTGTCTTGTTGACAAGCTCCTGGCTTAACACATCATAGCCCAGTTCAGACATATCCTCTGAAAACCATTTCTGGAGACTAATATTAAGATTCACTTCGGGTTCTATGGATTCCACCTTGAATGGGAGTATGGCAATCCTGTCTATAGCCAAGGCAATAGCAGGGTATAATAAGATTCCCTGGAAAAGCAATAACATGAAGAGTGATATACACTTTCCTTTTCTGGCAGGTATAGTAAGGACCTGACGGTTTAAGGATTTTTTATGCTCTGTTCTATTGTAATTTACCATCGACAATCTCCATTACCTTTGTCATGTTATCTGCCAGTTGCTGATTATGGGTAACAATCACCATGCCCAAACCCTCCTCTTCCCTTATGCGAAGAAGAAGATCAACTACCTCTTTACCTGTATTTCTGTCAAGATTTCCTGTTGGTTCATCAGCAAGAAGAACCCTTGGGCTCATCATAAGGGCCCGTGCAATGGCGACCCTCTGCTGCTCACCGCCTGACAGTTCTCCGACCCTGTGATTAAGACGATTACCAAGCCCGACCTTATTAAGCATGTTTCTTGCCATTTCCATTGATTCCTTTTGTCCCATCCTGGATATCAGGGCCGGCATCAATGTGTTTTCTATGGCATTAAATTCAGGAAGCAGGTGATGAAACTGAAAAACAAACCCTATCTCTTTATTCCTCATGCGGCAGAGGGCCGTTTCATCAAGATCAATAATATCTCTCCCCTGGATTTTCACATTACCTGAGGTTGGCCGTTCAAGGGCGCCCATGATATTAAGGAGTGTGGATTTGCCTGCCCCTGATGCCCCGATTATGGCAAGGGTATCTCCCTGATTTATGGTGATACTGATACCCTTGAGCACATCAAT
>CAZCMD010000166.1:0-10279 GCA_964499695.1 uncultured Desulfatiglans sp. | reverse complement strand
TTTTAGATTTCAGCGTCCAGCAAAAGACATTTTATTCCATTACAGCAATAAATGGCAGATTCCTGTATTTTTCATTATAGTCAAGGCCATAACCTATCAAAAATTTTTCAGGGACATCAAAACCTGAATAATCGCACCTGATATTACACGATGGATTTCTTGCACCTTTCTTGTCAAGGAGGGCGCATATCTTTATGGATCGAGGCCCTTTCTCTTTAAGATGTTCAACAATCCGGCTGACAGATATCCCGGTATCAATAATATCCTCAACAAGGAGTATATCCCTGTCTTTTACAGGTATGGTAATATCATTCTTAATTTCTGCCTTTCCTGATGACTCTTTTTTGCCATTATAACTTGAGACCGATATAAAATCAGTAGTAAGAGGAAGGTCTAAAGCCCGTATAAGATCAGCAAAAAAAATGATGCTTCCTTTAAGTACGCATATTGCCAGCAGATCTTTATTTGCATAGTCAAGGGTTATCTGCCTCCCAACCTCTATTACCCTCTCTTTTATCTGCGCTGAAGAGATGATTATTTCATGGGGATAATTCAAGATGTTCATATCATATTTTAATCCTCTATCTCCTGGTAGATTATACTGCCGCAGGATTTACAGTGTGAGGCATCCCTGTCGTGATATCTCAGTCCGCATTTTTTACATATGACATCCCTTTTTGTTGACATATGCACCCATTCTTTAACAATCTGGCTTGCCTGCCAGGGAATGAGAATGATGCCGGATATTATCATAATTACTGTGACCATCCTGCCGCCACTTGTAACAGGGTAAATATCTCCAAAACCAACAGTGGTCAACGTAACAACTGTAAAATAAAAGGCATCACCAAATGTTGTAACCTCCGGGTTAGCGCTCTTTTCAAATAAAAGGAAGCACCCTGAAGATATAAAAAAGATCATAAAAATGATCATAAAGAGCTTTACGACTCTAAGCACATGTGTTGTAAGAATGCCAAAGAAAAAATCAGGAGTAGCGAGAAACCGAAAAAACCTGAATATCCTGAATATCCTTATTATCCTTATAAATTGGATAAAGTTGACATCGTGATTAAGGCTCAAATATGGGAAAATGATAAGGATGAGTGTAGGAAGAATTGAAATAAAATCCAGTATACTGTAAATATCAATCAGTTGCCTTACCCTGTTATCAGCAGCATAAAGCCTTACCACGTATTCAATAATAAAGAGTAACACTATCACCTTTTCTACCTGCCAGAGAAGGGATAGTGTCTCCTGATTTACTACATAGGTTTCTATAACCAGAATGGCGCAGATCAAAAGATTCATCATAATAATGATGATATCTATTGCTTTCCCAAGAGGGGTCTTGCAGTCAACAAGATAAAACTGAATCGTTTCCCTGAAGCCATTCTGCATGATCAATAATACCTTTTTCTTTATCTGAATGACCTTGGCTTATAGGTCTTTTCCCACATCGGACCTACTCCGCTGTCTGATGTGATGTAACGCTTTTTGATGAACCAGCGGCCATCAACCTTTGCAAGCTCATCATACTCATTACCCTGTTCAAGCAGGCGGGGCGCTTTTTTAACATCATCGTTGATAACACCTGTCCAGATAAACCATGCTGTTGCTGTATTTCCATTTATATTGATGATGGCATTATTCAAAAGCATATTCATTTTTCCTGTAAAGGCAGGGCTATCACCATCACCTGTGCCTGCATACAGCTTTTCTATAGCCTCTTGTCCCTCTGCAATTACCCCGTTCACATCAAGAATAGCATCTTTGGTATAATAAAGGGTAAGATCATGATTCTTACCGGCTGACATATCAACATAGTACTTAACAATCATGTCCTCAATCAGTATCCGGTCAAGAAGCGTCTCCATGGTAACAGGCTTATCTTCAGCCATAACGCTTAGAGGTGAGATCAGGGCAAATGCCGCTATCAGCACAACTGACAGTTTAAAAATTAATTTCATCCATTTACTTTTCATAATACTCATCGCTTTTTTCTCCTTTAATAAAATTTAAAGATTATAACTCTCTTTTGGTAAATTATAGGCGAGATCGATTGCCACCTTTTCTGCCTGATTCATGGTGAGTCTGTGTTCTGTCACAAGCCTTGCGAGATATGATGAATCTACACGTCTTGCCATGTCATGCCTTGCAGGGATGGATAAAAAGGCCCTTGTGTCATCATTGAACCCCACAGTGTTATAAAAGCCGGCTGTTTCTGTGACAGATATCCTGAAGCGCATCATGCCCTCGGGGCTGTCATTGAACCACCATGCAGGGCCAAGCCTTAAGACCGGATAATATCCGGCCAATGGCGCAAGCTCACGTGTATACCTTGTGTCATCAAGGGTAAACAGGATGATCTTCAGTTTTTTTTCATGACCATAACGTTCCAATAGAGGCCTTAAAGCCTTTACATATTCTGTCTCAACAGGTATATCAACCCCTTTATCCCGTCCAAAGCGTTTAAAAACAAAGCTGCTGTGGTTTCGGTATACGCCGGGGTGAATCTGCATAACAAGCCCATCCTCAATACTCATGCGAGCCATCTCTATCAGCATGTGACCCTGGAATTCCCTTGCCTCAACCTGGTTGATCTCACCTTTCATGGCCTTATCAAAAAGACCCTGCATCCGCACATCTGAAAGTTCCGCTGTATATGCCTCAAGGCATCCGTGATCAGTTGAAACGGCACCCATCGCTTTAAAAAACAGCCTGCGTTCCTGTATCGCATCAAGGTAATTGGTGTATGTTGTATTATTCCCGCAGAGTTTATCTACCTCGGTTACAAATGACTCATGCAAAGGGTCTGTTATAGAGTCAGGCCTGAAGCACGGGATTACCCTTCCATCCCATTCCTCCCTGATCTTCTTATGATAACCAAGATCACTGTTTGGCTCATCCGTGGTGCTTATCACCTCTATCCTGAACCTTTTATAAAGGTTTCTTATCCTGAATTCTGCGGTCTTGAGTTTACGATCTATCACATTATACAAAGATTCTGCCGACCCTTCGTTAAGTTCCTCTTCTATATCGAATATCTCGCTGAACACATAATCGAGCCACATCCTTGTTGGGGTACCAAGATAAAGGTGGTAATTTTTAGCAAAAATATTCCATATCTTCCGGGGATCTTTTTCATATGGGGTATTGTCAACCGGTTTAACACCCAGATCCGCATGTGTATAACCCTGTGAGCAAAGCATCCTTACAAGGTAATGATCCGGGATTATAAAAAGGGTAGCAGGATCTTTAAAATTAATATCCTCCGCATACCATGCAGGGTCAGTATGGCCGTGCGGGCTTATAATGGGCAGCCCCTTTATCTGATTATAGATGGCGCGGGCGATATCCCTGGTCTTTTCTTCTGCCGGAAAGAGTCTGTCTTCATCTATGATTGTCATACCTATCTCACTATTCTTGCGCCTATACCATTAACCAGGTCTTCCACCTCTGACAAACTTGCCATGGAGTTATCTCCAGGGGTTGTCATTGTAAGGGCACCATGTGCAGCACCAAATTCAACTGCCCTCTGAGGATCATCATATCTCATCATCCCGTAGATGAAGCCGGATGCGAAACTATCACCCCCGCCTATACGGTCAAATATCTCAAGGTTTTCCCTCCGGGTTGCCTGATAAAAGTTATCTTTTACCCTGCATATCGCGCCCCAGTCATTTATGGAGGCAGACTTGGCATTCCTGAGGGTTGGTGCTATTATTTTTATCCCCGGATAATCAGCCAGTATCCTATCGGTTATCTCACTGAACATTACTATATCCATATTTACCGGATTATCCTCCACAGGAGGGGCTTCATATCCGAGCCTTGCAGTAAAATCCTCTATGTTTCCAAATACCACATCCACATATTTAAGGATATGCCTGTTTACCTCCTGTGCTCTCTTTGCACCGCCTGCCTTTTTCCACAGGCTGGGTCTATAATTTAAATCATAGGAGATAATAGTCTTGTATTTTCTGGCAATATGCACTGCCTCTTCTATAACATCAGGTGTAGTGTTTGAAAGGCCTGCAAATATGCCCCCGGTGTGAAACCATCTTACACCACATGTACCGAAGATATATTCCCAGTCAATATCACCTTTCTTCAGTTGTGATGCTGCTGTATTTCCCCTGTCTGAAACACCGACAGGGCCGCGGATACCGAAACCCCTTTCAGTAAAATTGAGCCCATTTCTTACCTCCCTGCCGCACCCGTCATACTCACGCCATTTAATAAATGATGTATCAACACCACCCTGAAGTATAAGATCTTCAAGGAGTCTTCCAACTGCATTATCTGCTAAGGCTGTAACTATAGCTGTTCGCATGTTGAAACATCTTCTTAAGCCCCTTGCCACATTGTACTCGCCCCCGCCTTCCCATACCTTAAAATTCCTTGCTGTATGTATCCTTTTTTCCCCCGGATCAAGGCGGAGCATTACCTCACCAAGAGAGACAAGATCATACCTGCATTCCTCTCTTTTTTTTAATTCAAGAATAGCCATTATTTTACCTCTTAACCTTTGACAAGGCTTACAGCCTCTTTTGCGAGCCGCGTGATCTCCCTGAAATTCCCATTATTGATGAGCCCCTTTTCCACCATCCAGCTTCCTCCTACCGCTATCACACTGGATAATGCTAGGTAGTCCATCATGTTTCCTTTATTTATCCCGCCTGTGGGTATAAATCTCATCATTGGATATGGTGCGCTCATTGCCCTGAGGGTACTTGCACCCCCGTAATTCTCAGCAGGAAAAAATTTGACCACGGTCAGGTCATAATCAAGGGCCATACCAATATCTGTAGGATTACTTGTACCGGGTATAACAGTAATATTGTTTTTAAGACAATATTCAACAACCTTCTGGTTGAATCCCGGAGTAACAATAAAACCTGCGCCCATGTCACAGGCCTCTTTAACCTGATCCACCTTCAGGACAGTGCCGGCGCCAAGAAGCACATCCTGCCTGTTACTGGCAATCTTGTTGATAGCAGTAAAGGCATCATTTGTGCGGAGGGTAATTTCAGCACAGGGAAGATCCGCCTCAACAAGTGCATCAATCAGGTACAGAGGAGATTCACTCTTCTCGATTGTAATAACCGGGATGATCTTAAAGGCTTTAAACCTTGCAAAAATATTTATCGACTCCATTGATTTCACCTGTCATGTTTTTATGAGAAAGGAATTTTGGGAGGATACAACAAACCATTTTTTTCATCAATATTTTTGATTACTATTGAACTTATTCTTGACAGAAAACAGGGATAATTATTATAGATACCTTCGCTTTAATAAAAATGATCTTCATTTTAAAGGAGAACAGGTATGGAAAAATGTCCCTGCGCGAGTGGAAAATCCTATGATGAGTGTTGCGAGCCATTTATCAAGGGTGTAAAAGAGGCCGAGACCGCTGAAAATTTAATGAGGGCAAGATACAGCGCCTTTGTAAAGGCCGATATAGATTATCTCTACAAAACCGTTTCCCCTGATCAGCAGAAGGATTTTAATGCAGAAGAAACCAGGGACTGGGCGCAGAATTCCGAATGGAAAGGGCTTGAGATAGTAGAAACCGTTGACGGAGGCCCTGATGATGAAAAGGGCACAGTGGAGTTTGTCGCAAGGTTTAAACAGAATAAAAAAGATATAACCCATCATGAACTTGCCTCCTTTGAAAAGATAGATGGGAAATGGATCTTCATGGACGGCGTTGTGCCCAAACCAAAACAGGTAATACGTGAAACGCCCAAAGTTGGCAGGAATGATCCCTGCCCATGCGGGAGCGGCCTGAAATACAAGAAATGCTGCGGGAAATAGATCTTTTACAGATACTGATCTATAACACTGTATAATTCGTTCGGGTTAATGGGCTTTGAGAGGTAGTTATCCATACCTGCCTCCAGGCATTTATCCCTGTCACCCTTCATTGCGTGTGCGGTAAGGGCGATTATTTTTACCTTATGATTAAGTACCTTTGATTCAGGGCTCCTGATTATTGCAGTGGCCCTGTACCCGTCCATGACAGGCATCTGAATATCCATCAGCACAATATCATAATTGATAATCTCAAGGGCCTTTACAGCCTCCTCCCCGTTTGCTACTGCATCAGCCTGAAACCCGAATTTTTCAAGGAACCTCAAGGCAAGCTTCTGGTTTATTATATTATCCTCAGCAAGCAGGATTTTGACCTTCTTAACCCTTTCATCGGAGAGGGTATGACGGGTAACAAGAGGCTGTTCATATTCACCTGCCCTGGATGTATTTCTGGAAAGCAGGGTAACTATACAGTCAAAGAGCTGGTTTCTGCCTATAGGTTTAATAAGGTAGCCGTCAAACCCGATCCGCTTCATGGCGGTGTAATCCCCTCTGATGCCTCTTGAGGTGAGCATGATCATCCTGGTATTCTTAAGGGCAGGATCGGCCTTAACCTTTCTTCCCAGCTCGATCCCGTCTGTGCCGGGCATCTGCATATCTGTAATGATGAGATCATAGGGTGCACCTACCTTTGATACCGCATTGAGTAGTTTTATTGCCACTTCCGCGTTCTGGGCCTCATCATAGGTAAATCCCCATTTTCCGAGATATCCACCAAGTATCTTGAGATTTGTATTACTGTCATCAACGATAAGCACACGTCTGGTTTTTATCTCATTAGGTACAAGAAGCTCATCATCTTTAATGTTTATCTGCTTTTCAAATAGCGCAGTAAACCAGAAGCTGGACCCCTTGCCCGGCTCGCTCTCAAGCCCAATTTCACCGCCCATCATCTCTGCAAGTCTTTTCGAGATGCTTAATCCCAAACCTGTGCCCCCGTATCTTCTGGTGGTTGAGGCATCCACCTGCTGAAAAGATTTAAACAGCTTCCGGGCATCGCCCGCTGATATCCCTATACCTGTATCTCTTACCTCAAACCTGATCTTCACATGGGTGGGAGTCTCATTTACAAGTGTCAGGTTGGTTGCAATCTCACCCTCTTTTGTAAATTTAACTGCATTATTAATAATATTGATAAGTATCTGCCTGAGCCTGCCCGGGTCACCCTTTAACATTGAAGGTATGTCATGGTCTATAAAATAGGAGAACTCAAGCCCCTTTTCATGGGCATTAACAGAGGGTATCTCCATCGCCTCACCTATGGCATTTCTCAGGTTGAATTCCAGTATCTCTATATCCAGCTTTCCTGCCTCTATCTTTGAAAAATCAAGTATGTCATTTATTATTGAAAGGAGTGCATCCGCACTCTTTCGTATAGTATGTACATATTCCTGCTGCTCACTGTTTAAAGGTGTATCAAGAAGCAGGCTGGTCATGCCTATTACACCGTTCATCGGTGTCCTTATCTCATGGCTCATATTGGCCAGGAACTCGCTCTTGTACTGACTGGCCTCCTCTGCTGCTTTGATTGCCTCCTTAAGCCTTTTTTCTACTCCCTTGCGTTCAGTTATATCCCTCACAAGGCCGCAAATATATTTTCTTTCTCCCGATTCAAAAAGTGAAAGCCGTATCTCGACAGGAAAGGTTGAACCGTCCTTGCGTCGATGTATGCCTTCCTTTGTAACAGGTACACCGGGAGTCATCTGATCAAGCAGTATAACATTTTCTTCAGGAATCACGGTCACATCTATCCTCAGCATGGAGGTGGATAAAAGTTCCTCACGTGTATAACCAAGGCTGTCACAGGCATGCTGGTTTACCTCAATAATATTGTCATTGAAATCAGTAATGAAAATAGCATCCTTTGTATGCTGCACCATATCACGGAAGCGTTTTTCCCGTGAAATAAGCTGTAGCTCTCTTTCCTTTTCAGCGGTAACATCATTGATCATGCTTAATAATACAGTTTTTCCCATGTAATCTATTTTTGTGGAATAGATATGATGAAAGACCTTTTTACCATCAGGCCTTATGAAGCATAAAACCACATCATTTCTGAGTTCGTTCGTATCCACCTCCTGAACCAGTTCATGCTCATTAATAATGTTTTCAGGGGAATAGGCTGCAATTTTGGATATATGCATTCCTTTGATATTATTGATGTCATTCAAACCCATCATTTTGACATAGGCATTATTGGCAAAGAGGATTATACCCCTGTCCATTATGATTATCCCGTTAGGTATCAGGTCTATAATTGCCCTGTACCGGGCTTCGCTCTCCATCATGGCCTTTTCAGCCCTCTTCTGTTTTGTAATATCGATATTGACAGTCTGTATCATCATTCTGCCATCTACATTCATCGGGACATAACTGATAAGCATATTTTTGAGATCACCGTTTTTTGACCTATGGAGGGACTCAAAGACATATGAGCCGCTTTCATTTTTCACATTTCTTTTTGAGATGGTGCTATCATTGACACTGCTGTCAATATCTTTAATAAAAAGTTCATTGAACTCTTCGCGGGTATAACCCAGCATGTTATGGGCTACATCATTAAACTCAATTATCTTACCTGTCAGGGAATCAATCATACAGATGCCGATCCCGGCATGATTGAAAAAGGATTGAAATTTATTTTCATTTGAAACAAGCTTTCTGTTTATGGCCTCAAGCTCTTCAACCCGTTTAGTCAAATCATCATATGCAGGTTTCTTTAGCATCCAAGCTCCTTCTTCAGGTGAATAATCAGAAATGGTATACTATATCATATAAATCTATTTATACGATATTAACGTAATTCATATATTACCTCAAATATTTATTTCTATCTGATCTCTTTCATTCATGTTTACGAATTCAAAAGCATCCCATTTTATTGAGGTAATGGTATGTCACAATCCCTACAGATGTTGATAGATTCAGGCTTCTTACATTTCCCCAGATAGGGATACGAAAGCAGGGATATTCTTCTCTGATATCTAATGAAAGTCCTACACTCTCTGGACCGAAAAGAAGATATGTACCTTTTGATACCTGGGCTTCGGTATATATCTTTTCAGCGGATTTGCTGAAACAGATAATGCGGTCTTTTATGCCTGAATCACTTGATAGAAATGCATCAAGGTTTTTATGGTGAGTCACATCCACTGTATGCCAGTAGTCTACACCTGCCCTTTTAAGATGTTTGTCATCAACTGAAAATCCAATGGGATGTATTAAATGGAGCCGGAGCATTGCAGCACCGCACAGCCTTGCAATGTTCCCTGTATTTGCAGGTATCTCAGGTTGAAACAGGACTATATTAAGGAATGGTTCTTTGATTATTACATGCTCTTTATCAGGGTTATCTTTCATGAATATCATTCTCCATCAGACCATGAATTTTATATTTCAAATTTAAAATTTGAGATTTGAAATCTTCGACCTTGAACCGTAGACCGTAAACCCTAGACCTCACACCTCTATAAGGGGGCACGGATAATCCTGATAACTTACATGGACCGGTATATCACCCATATTGCATTCAAGAAGTGATGCCTTTGCCTGTGCAAGGGCCTTTTCAGGGGTATTATTCACCTCACTTAAATGTGCCAGGACAACATTGTTAAGCCTGGTATGGCTGAGCCTTTTAAGCAGATCACCAGCCTGTTCATTTGACAGATGCCCGTAAGAACTCCTTATCCTCTTTTTAAGGTGATATGGATATGGACCATTTTCCAGCATCTCAACATCATGGTTAAATTCAAGCATTAAGGATGTACAACCCTGAAGCCTCTCTTCAAGCGCGGGTGTACTTTCTCCGGCATCGGTAAGTATCCCCAGGCGTGAACCGTTCGCTGAAATTATTAGCCCAAGAGGGTCAGAAGCATCATGGCTTTTTTTAAAGGTCTCTATGGTAATGTCGTTTATTTTAAAGGTATCACCGGTGTTAAAGGTGTCATCCACCCTTGTGTTTTTAAGAAGACCATTGCAACGCTTCAAGGTAGAACTGTTTGCATATATGGTTGAATCAAATCTTCTGGATATGGGGCCTAGCCCTTTAGTATGGTCACTGTGTTCATGTGTGATTACCACTGCATCAAGAGAGGTTATAATAATCCCTATTAACCCCAGCCGCCTGTTTATTTCACGACAGCTTAAACCTGCGTCTATAAGGATACTTGTATTATCTGTTACTATGTAGCATGCATTGCCTTTGCTACCCGAGGCAAGAACTGAAAATCTCATCTATGACCTTTTTTGTCTCACTGGTTATTCTACACCGCTGTGGCCGAATCCGCCATCCCCCCTTGCAGTTGAATCAAGATCATCAACTACTGTTATCTCGGCATGACAGACCCTTGCTATAATCATCTGAGCTATCCTGTCATGCCGAGATAACAGTAGTTGATGATCT
>CAZCMD010000165.1:0-10388 GCA_964499695.1 uncultured Desulfatiglans sp. | reverse complement strand
ATGCACCGGATAATGCCTGTATTCCTATATCAGCGGTTCCCCCGTCACCCGCCCAGGCCGCTACGGTTATATTTTCCCTTTTCATGGCCCTGAGGGCTGCCAGAACCCCGGTAGCCGCAGCCGCAGTGGATGCAAAGGTGACGTTTAACGCGGGCAGCATTGTGCTGGAAATGGGATATAACCCCTGAAGAACAGTGAGACAGCTCGGCGGGACAACCAGAATGGTGTCTTTACCAAGGGCCTTTAGTCCGATCCTGTAGGCAACGCTAAGGCCGCAGCCTGAACAGGCGCGGTTTCCCGAATGGACCAGTTCTTCTTCAGGCAGGTTGAGAATATCTGTTTTTGAGTTCATTATATGATTCCTTATGAGTTATCTTGAGTAATAAATATCTTTATAACTTTAATCCTATCAAAACGGATTCACCCGTCTTTGGATTGGGCGTGATACATGCTTCTTTGAGGACGTTGTAAATATCCTTTGTTTTTATCTCCCTTCCACCCAGCCCCAGAACAAAACTTTGTATGACAGGACTCTCAGGACAGTCATAGAGGGCTGATTTTATATCACCATATAAAGGCCCTTGATATCCATAACTCAGGGCTTTTTCAAATACCATGATGCGCCCGGCATTTTTTAAGGCATTAATTAAGATTCTACCGGGAAAGGGACGGTAAAGATGGAGGCTTAAGACACCGACTCTCATGCCTTCCTTTCGAAGGTTGTCCACCACGTCTCTTAAATGGTATGAGAGGGAACCTATACTCACAGCGATAAAGGCCGCGTCCTCGCAGAGATATTCCTCAATAACCGGGCAGCCACCCCTTCCGAAAATATCCTGATATTTTCTGTCAATATCCACCATGACATCGAGAGATTTCCTCATGTCCACATGAAGGGCGTTTCGTATCTCCATATAGGCTGGAGCGGGCTTACCGTGAACATCCGTCCTCAGATCGGGCAGGGTTACACTGTTCAGGTTTGCCGGATTAGCAGGGTCCAGATGGTAATGGGGGCTGAATGCGGGCAGAAATTCATCTACCTTTTCCTGATCCGGTATCTCAAAAGGCATGTAGGAGTGTGAGAGTATATATCCGTCATAACAGACCATTACAGGTATGCTTACATCCTGGGCAAGATGAAATGCCTTTATTACAGTATCAATAATCTGCTGATGATCGTTCACGTAGATCTGAATCCATCCGTTATCTCTCTGTGACATGGAGTCCTGCTGGTCATTCCAGACGGTCCATGGTGCGCCTATGCCCCTGTTGACAACGCACATTACGATGGGAAGCCTTGCTCCAGCAGCCCAGTGCACCTGCTCGCTCATGTATAAGAGTCCGTTTGAACTTGTAGCGGTAAATGCCCTTGCTCCTGTGCTTGCTGCGGCGATACAGACAGCCAGCGCACTGTGTTCGCTTTCTACCGGGACATACTGGGCGTCGAGTTCGCCTGTTTTAACATATTCCGATAGTTTTTCAGTCAACGGCGTCTGGGGGGTGATCGGGTAAGCGGCTATTACCTGCGCACGGGCAAGTTTAACGCCCGTAGCGGCGGCGAAATTTCCTGATTCAATTGCGTGCATGCCTCTATTAATCCTCCGTGATAAAACGCGATTCTTCTATCATATTAATTGCCTTAGCAGGACACTCTTCGGCGCATATGCCGCACCCTTTGCAGAATTCATAATCTATCTTCGGGGGGATGGTGCGTGTTATCACTCCATCCGGACAGTACATCCAGCACAGGAAGCATGCCATTTTATTATTTTTAGCGGGGGTACAGCGGTCAAGATCAATAACCGGCCTGAAGACCCTCCATGATCCTGTTTTCCCGCCATCCCCTGGTCCCGGTTCTCCGTGTGAGGTAATTATATGCTCAAATTTTCCGGCCATTATCTAGGAGTCTCCTATCTCAGTATTTTCATAAACCAGGCGCGCCGCTTCGGCGTTTTCAAGCGGCTTTCGGCTTTTGAATTCTTCCTCGATAGCCTTGAGGAGGAGATCAAGATCAAGAAGCCCGCTTGCCTTTGCAAAGGCGCCTATGATACCCGAATTGACTATTCCTTTTATAAGACCCGCCTCGCCTGCCAGACGCGTAACATCGGACACCGCGACTTTCATTCCCTTAAACCTGTAATCTTTGGCTCGCCTGGGAGAATTTATAATAATCAGGCCGCCCGGTTTAAGTCCATCCGCCACAGGCGCCTCTTCCACGATCAGAGGATCCAGAACGATTACTATATCGGGATTTTCAATAGGTGAAAGGTCATATATCTTTTTTCTGGAAAGTTTCAGAGAGGTTGAAACCGGCGCTCCTCTTCTTTCAGTTCCAAAAGTGGGTGACATTACCACACCAGCATATCCCGATGAAAAAGCGGCGTTCGCGACAATCTTCGCCGCTGTTATAGCGCCCTGTCCTCCACGGCCATGCCATCGTATTTCAATTATTTCTCTTTCCATTGTCATCTCATCTTTAAAATAATTGCTATGATCAGGAAGAGTATAAAACCTCCCTGCTTTTTCAACATTATTCATAGGCGCATCTTATATGCCGCAGTATGAAAAACCCAAAATGTTGAGGTTTTATTAACTAATATGTTCCATTCTTTTCGTCAAGATTTAATACTGAATAAAATGCATTGCTTTTTCATACAATTTTTTTTAATCTTGGATTCAACTCGTTGTGAATACACTCGAACAACACTGGAGGAATCCATGATTAGCGAAGAATATGGAATCGAGGAAGATATTAAGCAAATCGGCCCGGAAGGGGAAATCGCTCCTGAATTGGGCCTGAGAGTCAAAAAAGCGAGAGAAGAAAGAGGCTTGAGCATTTTTGATCTTTATCTCAGAACGAATATAAGCGTGGATCAGCTTTCTCAGATCGAGGAGGGTAACGTTACCCCGCCTCTGGGCGCCGTTATTAAACTGGCCAAGGCATTTGGTATGAAAGTCGGGTATTTTATCTCCGGTGAAGAGGGAATGCCCTATACTATTGTCCGAAAGGATGACCGGAAGATCACCTCCCGGCATGATCCAAACAAGGAAAAATACTACGGGTATGAATATCAGTCCCTTGCGCCTAATAAAACTGACAGACACATGGAGCCTTTCCTTATTACCCTTGAACCTTCTGAAACCAAGGATGAGAGATCGACTCATGACGGTCAGGAATTTATATTTGTCCTTGAGGGCAGGATGGAGGTGCGCATTGGAGAAAAAATTCATGTCCTTGAACCGGGAGACAGCATCTATTACGAGTCCACGGTTCCTCATCTTGTAAAATGCCATGACGGGGAAGCTACCAGGATTCTCGCTGTTCTGTATACCGGGAAATAATATAACCGTCTGAAAAACTCAAGGACTCCCATGCTTGGTACGGTTGGAATAATCAGATCAGACAGTATTGCTCATAATAAAAATCTTGGTCCCCTCTTTGAGTGGAGCGAGGGTGACGCCTCTCTTATCGTTGACAAGGTCATTTTCAATGAAAAGAGAGGGGCTATCCTCTGTTATTATAATCCCCCTGTTCATCAGATTGGAACCGCTGGACTTTTTGCCTTCCATGAAGCCCTGGACACTATTCTTAAAAAAAGCAGCCAGCTTGATTTTCTTTTATTGACCGGCTCTAACGGACCTGTTCACTCAGGAGGAGATCTGAAAGAGAGTCTTGCCAGGCTCAAAGAGTCACTTGAGGAGAAACGTAAAATTGAGGCCACCGGCGGATCAAAAGAGGAAATAGACCGTCTTTTCAACTGGGGTGAAGGCAGGCTGGAAAAAGGGATTATGCTGTACAAAAAGATCAGGGAAGCAGCCCGCTCCATGAGGATAGTCGCATTATGCGGTGGCGGCCTGAGGTTTGGAGGTTCTGCAGAGATCCCATTGATGGCTGACTATATTGTCGGTGATTCAAGAAGCGGCATGTGCTTCAGTGAGGCCATGATCGGGATCATTCCCGGGTGGGGAGGGATAACGCGCGTTCTGGTGAAGGCCGGTCTTCATAATGCGGCCTGCATGGCCAAAACAGCGAACCCGGTTTTTGCGTCAGGACTGAAGGAGATAGGCGTCTATGACAGTGTTGTGCAGGTTCCCTTCGAACTGCCGAAGATTCAAAGAGCAGGTTCGGATGCGGAAAGACTGAGCTATTCAAATGCCCTGCAGGAGCATGATAAACGGACCGGAGCCATTCTGCTCCCTGAAGGGCTGAAATGGGCAACCTTTCCTCACGAAGAAATTCAAAGGACCTTCGGAATGGAGAGAAAGAGGCTGGCTGAACCTGAGAAGATCGCAATGGAAGTAGATAGAAGGGCAAACCCTGATAATTATGCGCACCTGTGGGGAAAGTCCCTCAAGGATGTTAAACATGAGATAGACCGGCTTGGAAGGCCTCTTGCGCCGCAATCCATAAATGCAATAGAATGCCTCATGAACAACTATGATCCTTTAGTATTTGACGAGGAAGAGTTTGTATATAAAGAATTATGGGCAGACGCTGCATTATACAGGGACCCCAGGTTTCTTGAAGGTCTGAGTGCCTCACTGGATCATAGGGTCCCTGATTTCAGATCTCTTTAAATATATTGCCTCTTATGGCCCTGAAAACCCGTAAAAACAAACCTTGTGAATTTATTCTTAAAACTTTTCGCCTCTTCAGGATAGTAAAAGACCTCTTCACCTGATTTTGAGTAGAATTGCACGTACTGCTCAAAGGTAAGTTTTTTTCTGTTTTCCAGTTGTTGTCTGAATTGCAGAGATTCCAGTATCCTGCTAATGTCGGGCTTAATGTTACATACAAAGAATTCAGCCCCGCAGCCGCTGCCGTAGCTGAAGAGCCCTATCTTTTTCCCTGCCACCTTTTCTCTCTCCGTTTCCAGAAGACTCACAAGGCCCATATAGACAGACCCTGTATATATATTACCTACCTCCTGAGAGCCAAGCAGGCTGGGGGCAACCATCCTGGTGAAGGTCTCCTGGAAGATCTTTTCCCTGGTTTCCTCGCTGGAATTTTTATATTGCATTTCCACAAGATGTCTATGGGCCTTGTGGGCCATGCGGGTAAAGGGCATATGATAGATCAGGTAGTCCAGATTATCCAGCAGCTCGCCCTCCTTAAATCCATTGTTGGAACAAAAGTGCGAGACAGCGCCCTCTAATGCCATGTAATAACAATCTATTGAGTATTTTCCGTCCACAATAGGAACACGGTGTCCGGTGGGTCTCCAGAAATCAAACACATTCTTTGAAAAGACACCGTTAAGCAATGTGTCCATGGTAAACAGTCTGGGATTTCCTTCTACCAGCAGGGCAAGGGCTCCGGCTCCCTGTGTCGGTTCTCCGGGATTCCCGAAACCGTACCTGGCTATATCCGTCATGATGACGATTCCCTTGGGTTTGGAATTATCATGACGGGATATCCATTCAATTGAATCAATCAGTCCGGCAGTGCCTCCGTAACAGGCGTGTTTGATTTCATACACCCTGCAACGGGTTCCAATGTTCAATAACCCCTGAACGAAGCTTGCCACGGGTTTGGAGTGATCCACGCCGCTTTCAGTGCTCACGACAAGCTGGCGTATTTCATCGGGATTGATATTATTTCTTTCAATGAGCTGCTGGGCAGCGTTGGCGCCCATAGTAACGGAATCCTCCCAGTTCGGTATAATCGCCATGTTGTGATTTCCGAGACCGGAGTGGTATTTCTCTTTTGGTATACGACGCGCATTTGCGAGATCTTCATGTGAAAGATAAAAATTGGGAATATATATGCTGATATCGCTTACACCTGCTAACATTATGACTCCTTTAAAAATAATTGTAAAAAGGGTTCAAGGATTCAGGTGATTGTTTTATGAATTTTATTCTTTTACCCAACCCTAAGGCTCCTTGAATTCTGATCCTCTATAAAAACCGTTTAAGGTTTAATTTCGTATCAAAATACTCTAAAAGATTCAAATAGAAAATAAGGATACATGTTTTATAAATTTGCCCTTTGTATTCCGGTTCAATTTTTTGTTGTTTTTCGATTAATATTAATATTATATTTAACCGCTTTTTTAAAAGTAACATGGCTCGAATATTTTAAATTAAAAGGAAGAATCAGTGCAATGACGTTATGTTATGAGATGGATGGAAAACATCAGATGATCCGGAAGGCGGTCAGGGAGTTCGCTGAAAGCGAAATAAGGCCCGTAGCCGGTGATCTGGAAGAAAAGGAAGAATTTTCCGTATCATTGACAAATAAGATGGGTGATATCGGATTATTCGGCATGGTTATCCCTGAAGAATACGGCGGTCAGGGTCTGGATTATATCTCTTATATCATCGCCGTGGAGGAGGTCGCCAGAATAGACGGTTCACAGGCTGCCACCATCGCTGCCTGCAACTCTCTTGGCATAAACCCTCTTTATTATTTTGGTTCCGAGGCCCAGAGAAAAAAATACCTGCCTGATCTATGCCGGGGAAGGGCGCTCATGGGTTTCGGCCTGACCGAGCCGAATGCTGGCTCCGATGCCGGAGGAACCAGAACAACCGCTGTGAAAGACGGCGATTCATGGATTATCAACGGCAGAAAGACACTGACAACGAATGCCAATACGCCGATAACAAAAGGTTCGATAGTCCAGGCAGTTACCGGTATCAGGTCAGACGGCAAGACGGACTATACATGTCTTCTTGTTGAAAACGGCACTCCAGGTTTCACCCGGAATACATTAAAACGAAAATTAATGTGGCGGGCTTCCAATACAGCGGAACTTTTTCTGGACAATTGTCGTGTTTCAGAAGAGGCGGTTCTCGGGAAGCCGGGTGATGGGTTCAAACAGATGCTCGCTACACTTGACGGCGGCCGCCTTTCAATAGGCGCAATGGGTCTTGGCTGCGCGCAGGGTGCTTATGAAGCCGCGCTCAGGTATTCCAAGGAACGTGTCCAGTTCGGGCGACCCATATGCAAACAGCAGACTATTGCCTTTAAGCTGGCGGATATGGAATTAAAGATCGAACTGGCCAGGAACCTTTTATACAAGGCATGCTGGCTGTGCGAGAACAAACGCCCCTTCGGTAAGGAGGCTGCCATGAGCAAACTGTATTGCAGTGAGATCGCAAGGGAAGTGGCTGATGAGGCGGTGCAGATTCATGGCGGATATGGTCTGTTCAAAGATTATGAAGTGGAGCGTTTTTACCGTGATCAGCGCCTCCTCCAGATCGGGGAAGGCACGTCAGAGATACTCAGGCTTGTCATTTCACGGGCTATCGGCTGTTAAAAAACATTTTCGTATTTAAAAGGTGTTATATGAATATTATTGTTACAATGAAACAGGTGCCAGATACCAATGAAGTCAAAATTGACCCTAAAACGGGTACGATGATCCGGGAGGGTATACCGAGCATCATCAATCCGGAAGATAAAAATGCCATTGAAGAGGCGCTCAGGATAAAAGACGATAATGACAATGTGGAGATTACCGCATTGTCAATGGGGCCCCTTCAGGCTGAAATGGCCCTGAGAGAGGCGCTTTGTATGGGAGTGGACAGGGCGATTCTCCTGAGCGACCGGGCATGCGCAGGAGCGGATACTCTTGCAACAAGTTATATGCTCTCTGCGGCAATTAAAAAAATTAAAAAATTTGATCTTATACTTTGCGGGAGACAGGCGATTGACGGGGATACAGGTCAGGTCGGACCGCAGCTTGCCGAGGCCCTGGGAATTCCGCAGGCCACATATGCCGAAGAGATTTGCGTTCAGAAAAACAAGGTGACGGTAAGGAGTCATTTTGACAGCATGATCCGTGTTGTCGAGATGAAGACTCCCGCACTGATTACGGTAACTAAACGTATAAACAAACCCCGTTTCAAGACCATGAACGGAGTTCTGAGGGGATTTAGAGACAAGGAAGTCATTACATGGACATTAAAAGATTTGAAGCTGAATCCCATGAGAATCGGCATCAATGGATCGCCTACCTGGGTAAGAAAGACATTTACTCCAAGTCACACCCGGGACGGGCTGATAATTGAAAAGCAACCCGGGGAGATGGCTATCGATATCCTGGATTTTATTATGGAGAAGGCCCTCATCAGGTTTTAGGGCTGATAGTTTATTTAAAGGTATGCATCGCCCTGAAGAGAGGGTTTTTTATAAATTATTTGAAAAGGATCTTTTATGTCAGTTGTTGTGAATGAAAATATATGTAAGGGTTGTAAGCTCTGTGTATCGGCATGTCCTTACGGAGTTATAAAGGTTCAGGCAAAAAAAGCTATCATAGGTGTTGATTGTACAAACTGCGGCGCGTGTATCGATGCCTGTGAGTTTGGCGCTATAACCTTTGAAGGTTCTGAGAACAGAATCCATATGGATGTGACGCCGTTTACGGGAATCTATGTCTTTATAGAACAGGAAGACCAGATACCGGCGAAGGTATCCCTGGAGCTTCTTGGAAAGGCGAGAGTGCTGGCAAATGAGTTTTTGAGGCTGGGTAAAAAACAGCCTGTCACAGCTATAGTTATAGGCCATGAAACGGACAGGATTTCTGATGAATTGATTTTCTATGGGGCGGATCACGTGATTATGGCGCAGGATGAGTCGTTCAGGTTATACCGAACGGATACCTATACAAAGGCGGTCGCTCAGATTGCCAGGGAGAAAAAGCCTGAAATCCTTTTGTTCGGTGCCACACCACAGGGCAGAGACCTTGCCCCCCGGGTTGCCAACAGGCTCAGGACCGGTTTGACCGCGGACTGCACTGCACTGGAGATAAGCCCGGAGGATGGTATCCTGTTGCAGACCAGGCCGGCCTTTGGCGGTAATATAATGGCCACTATCGTTTGTCCGGATAACCGGCCGCAGATGGCAACAGTCCGTCCCGGCGTTATGAAGAAGATTCCAAGAGACACTGCAAGAGCCGGAACGAAAGAGATGATGCCCATTTATCTGGAAGAAAAGGATTTCATCACTCACGTTGTGGATATCATCATGGCCGAAAAAAAACATGTCAGGCTGGAGGATGCCAGTATCATTGTAGCCGGAGGCTACGGCGTGAAAGGTCCTTTAGGATTTAAGGTTCTGGAAGCCCTGGCGGCTGAACTTGGGGCAGAAGTAGGCGCTTCGAGGGCCTCTGTTGACGCGGGATGGATCGGGCAGGAACACCAGATCGGACAGACGGGGAAAACCGTGCATCCGGATCTGTATATTGCCTGCGGCATTTCAGGATCCATTCAACATCTGGCCGGGATCACCCAGTCCAGATATATCATTTCCATTAACACTGACAAGAGGGCGCCTATTGTATCTGCCTCTGATATAACCTTTATCGGTGACCTGTTCCAGGTTGTTCCCAAGCTTACGGAAAGGATCCGTGAATATAACAAAAAGAATGGTTAGAGAAATTGATCACTACCACACCGTCTTCATGGCCCCGCCATCGATTATGAAGGTAGTTCCTGTGACATAGGATGATGCGTCCGAGAGGAGAAATGCCGCCGCTTTACCGAATTCTTCAATTGAACCGTAGCGGCGCATGGGTATCATTTTTTCATGGTTTTCCCGTTCAAGTTCAGGCGTAATTCCTTTGCTTTCAGCAACCTTTTTGTCCAGCGCCCTGACCCGGGCTGTATCGAAACGGCCAGGTATGAGGTTGTTAACCCTGATATTATCTTTAGCAAGTTGACGGGAAAGGCTTTTTGCCAGGCTGGTTACTCCGGAACGCATAACATTGGATAGAATAAGCGCGTCTATCGGCTCTTTAACGGAAGATGAGGTCATTGTCACAATGGAGCCGCCGCCCCTTTCCCGCATTAAGGAAAGGACGGCACGAATCATTCTGACGGCGCTCAGCAGGGTAAGTTCAAAAGCCCTGGTCCAGTCATCATCATCAAAGTCATCAAAGAATCCTACTGGCGGGCCGCCGGCATTAACGACCAGTCCATCGACACCTCTGAACCGTTTTCGGGTCGCGGTCACCCAGTCAGCAATGCTTGAGGCCTTCGTGGCGTCAAAGACGGCGCCGAAAACCTCCGCGCCGGTCTCTTTCTGTATGGCATCAACGGCCTTTTCTATGTCTTCCTGAGTGCGGCTGGCGATTGAAATCTTTGCGCCCTCTTCTGCCAGGGCCCTGGCTACGCCAAATCCCAACCCCCTGCTGGCTGCCCCAACCATTATGACTTTGTCTTTTAGTCCAAGATTCATTAGATTACACCATCTGTTTTGTTGTCGGAAATATCAAAAGACATGAGTGATCACCACGCCTTCAAGTATGGTATTGCACCAGCCGACCTTTGTCAAGTTTGCCTCCGGCCCCATTCCATAAACCTGCCCCAAAATAATCATATTGCGGCAGGATGAATTTTCCTCTATACTAATTTAAAATAACTCATGCATACCGACATTGAAA
>CAZCMD010000164.1:0-10509 GCA_964499695.1 uncultured Desulfatiglans sp. | reverse complement strand
TATCAACTGGCTTTCATGATAAATATAATAAAAATATTCAGTAGGGTAATAGAACCCATGCAGAGAATTTACAATAAAACGCAGGCGGATACCTACACCCATTATAAATATGAAGGAGTTAAAACCAATGGGATTTTCAATCAGCCCAATATCCCGTGAAGACCGGGAGGCTTAATACAATGGGCAATCCTTGAAATTTAAAGAAAACCGTTTCTTATATATGGAAAAGGAGTATAAAATATTTAACAAAACATTAAAGTAGGTTTTCGTAAAACAGATATTCACTCTTTATACATCCGTGACATAAACCACCTCGTTAATTCTATTAAAAAATCCGGGTCTTTTGATAATGGGCTATATATTTATAGATAGTGCTACAGGTCTGTTTTTTGTTGATTTTTCCGCTTCTATCTGGTTATTTAGCTGCAATTTATTAACCTGGATTTAAATGAAAATAATGCAGCCGATGCCAATGAAATTTCGACCTGAGATACTTAAAAAAACAATACTTCTATTTTTCATATTATTTATTTTATTTGCAGTAAATCACGCGCTTGCAGACAGGGTATCACAGTCCATCAATGTAAAAAAAGAGGTGCCTGCCGCCCTTTTTAGCTGGAACAGCGGGTCGGACTATGCCGTACTTGTAGATAAATCAAGGCACAAGGTGATGGTTTACAAAAGGGATGACCTTTATAACCCCTACCGGGTATATGACTGTTCCACCGGTGAAAACAAGGGGCCCAAACAGGAGCAGAACGATAAAAAGACCCCTGAAGGCATATATTTCTTTACTCAGAAGCATGAAGGCGCATCCTATGGCCCCATTTACGGGGCAAAGGTTCTCCCTCTGAATTATCCTAATATTCTAGACGAGAGAGAAGGTAAAGGGGGGTATGGCATATGGTTTCATGGCACAAACAAGGAGATCAAGCCCAATGACACAAAGGGATGTGTTGCCCTTAACAATGAGGATATTGAAGAACTCGCAGGCATAGTAACCCTTTTTGATACACCTGTAATAATAGGTAATACCATTGAGTTTGTCCCAGAAGAGAAGATAATGGATCAGAAAAGAGAGATAGAGAATATTGTTGAGTCATGGCGGAGCGCATGGGCAGGAAAAGAGATAGATAAATACATGTCCTTCTACAGCAAAAAGTTTAAGTCCGGTTCAAAGGGCTGGGAGGCATGGAGTGATTACAAGAAACAGCTGGCAAAACAGTATAAAAAGATAGATGTAGAGGTGAATGACCTGAACCTCTTTTCATATAATGGTGTTATAGTGGCAGCATTTGAGCAGAGATACAGGACCTCCGGCTTTGACAGTGTGGGTCATAAAAAACTCTATCTTACCCAGAACAGTAAAGACTGGAAGATCATTGCAGAGACCTTTGATCAGAAAGCAAGGCCAGCGAAGATAGCCTCTGTAGCAACAACTTCTGCCACAAATGAAAAGAAAGAAGGTAATGAGGAGGAGATCAAGGCATTTCTGACATCATGGAAAACAGCATGGGAGAAAAAGGATATCACAGGCTACATGGCCTGTTATGACAAGGGTTTCAAATCCCGCGGCATGAACCTTGATGACTGGGAAAAACACCGGGCCAAACTTAATAATAGATATGATATAATCACTGTTGATATCAGCAAACTTAAGATCCAGTCGCTTGCATCAGGTGAGAGGGCAAAGGTAAGCTTTATTCAGAAATACAGGGCGGACAATTACAGGGATAAGGGTAAAAAAACAATTCTTCTCGTACGGGAGGGAAAAGATTGGAGGATAGTGGAAGAGGATTGGCAGCCGATCAGATAGCCGCTTCTCAGTCAAAAGGAAGGCGTCCCGACTGTAAGGAGTATACAATAATGCTGATCGGGAGCATCGGGAAAATCCACTCTTTCAAGATATCCCGGAGGCTTCTGATTTGGGTGCTTGGGTTTCTCTTTCTTTATATCTTAATCTCCATTACTGTCATTTATCTCTATTTCGGTTCATATGCAGAAAACAGGGAAAAGAGTTCAGTTATAAAAGGGCTTGAATCGGAACTCAGTGAAAGGAAGAGAACCCTGGATCAGAATAAACTTTATACAGAAGGTCTTGAGTATTATATAAAAAATCTTCCTAAAGAGGCTGATGGCAGTATTAAAACAGGGCAGGCAAAGGAGATAGATACAAAACAGGAGGTAGCCTCTGTCGCCCCGGATAACAAGGATACAAAGGGTGATGCCATCCCAGAAAAGGAAACCCCCGGCACCTCTGTTGATATAAGGGATATGCAATTCAGGATGGGTAAAGAGGGGCTGACAGTAGAATGCAAACTGGCAAATAATCTGGCTGAACAGGGTCAGGCAGAGGGATATATACATATCTTTGCAATTGATAAAAACGGAGAGTACCCGCCTGAATGGAATAAATATCCGGAAAGGCTTAAGAACGGCATACCCTCAGATTACAAAACCGGCCAGGAATTTTTGATACAGAGATTCAAAACATACCATCGGCAATATAAGATGCTTGCTGATTTCGAACTGCCCTCTTTTATAAGGATCCTCGTGTATGACAGGTCTGGCCAGAAGATCCTTGAAAAGGAGATACCAGTCATTGATGTGCCTGCAAATGATCAATAGAAAATTTATTTTATCAGCACTATTCACTCTTTTTATAATATGCTCATCCGATCTATATGCCCAGAGAGAGCATTCTGTCTATTTTCAGAATACCCCGTATGAGTTGAATATATACAGGATATACGGGAAAGAGCCCGGAAAAACACTCATGCTCATCGGAGGCATCCAGGGTAATGAGCCGGGCGGTTTCTTATCTGCTGACTCCTATGCTGATATGAGTCTAAAAAAGGGAAACCTGATAGTTGTGCCCAGGGCCAATTTCTATTCAATAATAATGAATGACAGAGGGCCGAACGGGGACATGAACAGGAAATTTACCCATGAAGACAAGAGCCTGAGCATGGAAGACAGGATAGTAACTGTACTTAAAAAACTTATAAGCGAGAGTGACTACCTGTTAAACCTTCATGACGGGGCAGGATACTATCACCCCACCTTTATCAGCAAATGGCGCAACCCTGACAGGTTCGGCCAGGCCATTATTGCTGACAATGAGACATACCGGGTACCGGAAACAGAAAAAATTATCTCCCTGAGAGATATTGCGGACAGGGTCTTGAAAAAGGTAAACCCCCATATAGACAATGACCTGTATAAATTCCATTTCATGAATACCCGCACAGACGCCAGCAACAGCGCCCATAAGGAACAGAGAAAATCTGCCACATACTATGCCCTGACAGTACATCATATCCCTTCATTCGGTGTTGAGACATCCAAGTTTCTCCCGACTGTTGATCTGAAGGTGCTGTTTCATAATCTTGTCATAAATGCATTCATGGAGGAATTCGGCATTATTCCCCAGTCACCGGGTTTTACCCTTGAGGCCCCGTCACTTAAATATGTTGTTGTGTCAGTCAATAACGAAATCCCCATTGTGATTAAAAAAGGCGAAAAGCTGAATATTAAAAAGGGGGATAGCATTAATATCTCACATATTGAGTCCAACTATGAGAGGGGATTGAGCCTTGACATTCTCGGTTCAGGGGATATCAACGATTACAGAAAGGATATAACGATCACAAAAGAGACCTCCATGATCGTCAGGAAGGATAATGAAAATTTCGGTGAAATACCCATACGGATAGTTGAAGGGAAGAGCTCCGGTTCAAATGGCTCTTCTATGAAACAGCCCCCTGAAAAAACAGAATATTTTTCCATCTCTATATCCGGGAAGAGAGTTTATGTGCCTGAAGGGGAGACATATGATGTTGTCAGGGGGGAGATAATTAAGATTGAGGGTATCTACCCGAAGATTGCAGGCAATGTTGTAGTTAATTTCAAGGGTTTTGTCGGGGACCAGGTTAATAACACAGGTGAAGACAGGGGCTATGATATTGATACAGGCAAGGGTCTGCTTGAAAGATACGCAACAGGCGGCAAGGGAAATGTTTACCAGATAGTAGTCACAAAAGATGAAAAGGAGATAGGCGCCCTTAACATCAGGCTTATACCCCCTGAAATGGACTATCTGGTTTTTAAGATAGATGATAACAGGCATGCCCTCTTAAGGCCCGGCGAGGCCGTTTCTCTTTCTGAAAAGGATAATATTATTATTGAGGCAGTAGCCACAAACCTTTCAGATAATTCTTTTGTTTATATTGATATAAACGGTAAAAAGATCAGGAACGGAGAGTCAGGGGCAATTGGCGAATTATGCAGGGCAAAAAGAAATGAGGTCATCGTGAAAAAAGGAGATCTTGCCATAGCAACGGTATATATTGATCTTGTCCGGTAGCATTAACAACAGGGCCTTCAGGCTCAGGCAAGCTCCAGCTTGAGTATCTCATTCCATGCATCTGCCTTTATAACCTTTACACCCGTCTCTTCACCCGGCGTTAGTCTGCTCTCCTTTTCACGTTTTATCTCCGCTGTGATATTAAAATCGGTCAGGATGACCCTGTACCTGCCCTTAAGCACGTCCAGTAAAATGGCAGGAAGGATTTTACCTGTCCTGCTCTCAAGGTATCTGTTTATCCAGTAGTTGTAATGGTTTCTCCTCACGGTATTGAGGTCTTTGAGCGCTATCGCCCCCTGTGTGATGACCCTGTCAAGCTCTTCCCTGTTATAGAAAGGCGCCCCCCTGAACATGAAGTTCACCATCTGGCGCTGGCTTATCAGGTCAAAATATCTCCTGATGGGTGAGGTTACATTAATGTAGCTGTCAAGCCCAAGGCCTGAGTGGGGCTGCGGTTCCACATCGATAACAAGGGGCTGGAGCTTCCTTCTCTGCCTGAACACATAATAGACATATCCACCATCCTCAAGACCCAGCTTTTCAGATGGCTCCTTCTGGCTGCGGAATATGGTGGAGAGACGGTTGTCACGGCAGAATCTGGCCGCAAGCCAGTTATAAAGGATCATCATCTCGGCTATAAGCATGCGTGACGGGATCTCCTGGCTTACAAACCCCATATTGATTGTATTATCTTTTTCTATTGTGATATTTAATTCGGGAAGTGAAAGTATAAGCGCCCCCTGTTCCACCCTGTATCTCTGCCTCTTTACAGCGAGCCTGTGCAGCCAGTGGAAAAGGGTATCATGCTCCTTTTCAATAATCTCATTTACATGATCATAGGTAAGATGCCTTTTAACAGAAATAATACTCGGGACAAACCTGTAATCAAATATCTCTCCGTTCATGTCAAAATTCACAAGCAGGGAAAGGGCCTGTCGTTCACAATCCTTTTTCAGGCTCAGCCTGTCGTGGGAGAGTTGGGGAGGGAACATGGGGATCTCTTTTTTGGGCAGGTACAATGAAGAGGCCCTCAGAAGTGCCTCCTGATCAAGGATATTTCCTGCATCTACCACTGATGAGACATCGGTAATGTGGATGCCGACCTGCATACGGTCTCCATCCTGATTTACACTCAGGGCATCATCAAAATCAAGGGTCTCTTTTCCATCAATGGTAAAGACATCAAGGTGCCGTAAATCCTCATAGCCGTTATATGTTACCGCCTTTTTATTAAGCTGTATGGCCTGGTCAACCTCATCATCAGTGAACGACTGCCTTATGTCATAACGGATCAGGTCAATGGGTTCATCCTCTTCCCATATGCCTAAGGTTACAAGGATACGCTTTGCTTTATCCGTGTCAGTAATGCCCGCCCTTTCGAGCAACTCTTTACCGAATTTATATTCCTTTGCCTCCCTGCCGTTAATGGCAATGTCTATAAGGGTATCGATAATGAATCTTTCCGAGTCATTCTGTATAAGGGCGCCATCCCTTAATGACCTTTTAAGCCACTCGCCCCCTGAAATGAGCCTTTCTTCCTTTTGCCGCTCTTCCTCTATCTGCCGGATAGCTGACCCTATCTTTTCTTCATTATTGGGCACGAACTGGCCATCTTTCATCTTGAAATAGAGCTGGTCTTCAAAGAGGGCCCTTATCAGGGCAGAGACATGATCATCAGTAACCTCCTCGCCAAAACAGAGCTGGGCAAGGTATTTGTAATCAAAACTCTCGCTTTCATCCTTGATCAGTTCCCAGAGCTCTTTTACATTTACATCTGCCTTGAGGGCTTCTCTTTTTGTGTCGATCTCCCTCAGTCTGTTGATAAGCTCTTCCCGTGGCCGGTCAACTAATAATCGTGATGCAGAGATATGGGTTGCCCGCTTTTCAGGGATGTTAACAAGCCTGTTTAAAGGGGTAACTAGGTGTAGCTTCTGACCTTTGTCCTGGATGCAAAGGGCACAGATGAGCCTACCCTGATCAATATATTCTATTATTTTGCCCTCAGACATGGGTTGAAAATCTTTCTATCTATGAGATTATCGGATCCCTGATTTTTAACCGGCATATCAGCCCATTACAAAATGGCGCAGCAGCCCAATTCATTAGGTTAAAGACCGGGGTATTGATCAGGTTTTCTAAACCAATCAAGGTGCTATGTTTAGCAAGGGATAGGTTATATGTCAACAAAGCTTGACATATTTCTTGCTCTTCATTACTTAGTTTTTATTACTTTCCCCCGGAGGATAACTATGAAGGATTCACCCTTTAAAAAAAGAGTTAAAGCGCTTAAAAAAGACTTTGAGGATAAAAACATTGATATGCTGTGGATTGTTCAGCCTGAAAACAGGAGGTACCTTTCCGGATTCATGGCCTTTGATACCCAGTTGAATGAATCATCCGGCTCATTACTTATCACCAGGAATAAGGCACTGCTCATTACTGATTCAAGATATACGGTTGTGGCAGAAAGGGAGGCCCCTGATTTCAGCGTAATCACCCAGAAGGGGGTATTTCAGGATGAGTTTATTAAACAGGTTGAAAGGGCTGGGGGAAAAACCCTGGGGTTTGAAGGTGATCACGTTACCTTTAACCTGTATAATGATCTTTTAAAAAGGTTTAAAAAACTCCATGCTCCTGTAAAGATGAAAAATATCAGCGGCATGATCGAAAAGATGCGGGAGATCAAGGATGAAACGGAGATACTCCTCATGGAAAGGGCATCTAATATGATGTCAAAGGTACTGGACAGGATTATTGATTCTGTTTCACCTGGCCAGACCGAAAAGGAGATCGCACGTAAGATCGAAGAGCTCGCTATTGAGGCAGGGGCAGAGGGCATGGCCTTTGAATCGATCGTGGCATCAGGCCCGAATGCCGCACTCCCCCATGCAGTGCCCACGGATAGAAAGATAAAAAAGAGGGATCATATTACCTTTGATGTGGGGTTGAAGGTGGGGGGATACTGTTGCGACATGACAAGGACTGTCTTTATCGGAAGGCCGGAGAAAAAGATCAGGGAGATATATAAAGTAGTGAGGGAGGCACAGCTTGCTGCCCTTGAATATGTGAAACCGGGTGAGATAAGCACTAGACCCGATTCCATAGCAAGGGATATTATAACCAGTGCCGGTTATGGCAGATGTTTCGGCCACTCCCTGGGGCACGGGGTGGGCCTTGCAACCCATGAGGCCCCCAGGCTCAGCCCCAGAAACCCTGTTACCCTTATCGAGGGCATGGTGGTTACTGTTGAGCCGGGCATTTATCTCCCCGGAACAGGAGGGGTACGCCTTGAAGAGATGGTTGTGGTCGAAAAGGATGGCCCGAGGATACTGACAAAAAACAGCAGGTATTATGATTTTTAAGGGAAATCATAATTATGAATAGAAATGATGCGGAAAACAATGATCTACTTGACCAGTTTTTAAGCCATCTGAGGATAGAGCGCGGCCTTTCGGATAATACTGTCTCATCCTACAGTAGTGACCTGGTAAAATATTTCGGGTATCTTAGCCAGATAAAAAGGATACCCCTCCAGGTTACAAGGGAAGATATAGCCGAATATACAGGGGTAATGAAAAATAAGAACGGTTATTCCGCACGCACAATAGCAAGGAATCTTTCAGCAATAAAAATGTTCTACAGGTTTCTTATTACAGAGGGGAGGCTCACTATTAACCCTGCAAGGCTGCTTGACCCGGTAAAGTTACCTGGGAGGCTTCCGGGGACCTTAAGCCATGATGAAGTAGAAAGGTTGCTTAATTGCCCTGATATAAAAACAGCGCTTGGACAGAGGGACAGCGCAATGCTTGAGCTTTTATATGCAACAGGTCTGAGGGTATCAGAGCTTGTGGGTCTGCATCTTGTCAATATGAATCTTGAACCGGGGTATATACGAACAATCGGCAAGGGTTCAAAAGAGAGGATTGTCCCTATGGGTGACAAGGCAAGGGATGCCCTGAAGCTTTACCTGTCCTATGGGAGGAGAGAGCTGATCAGGGAGAAAAACAGCCCCTTTCTTTTTTTAAACGCTAAGGGTGACTCCATGTCCAGACAGGGGTTCTGGAAAATAATAAAAAAGTATGGCATAATGGCGGGCATTACAAAAAAGATCACCCCCCACAGCCTGCGGCACTCTTTTGCAACCCATCTGCTTGAGGGGGGGGCAGACTTGAGATCAGTACAGATAATGCTCGGGCACTCTGATATTTCAACAACACAGATTTACACCCATGTAAGCAGGGAAAGGCTTAAAAAAATACACGAAAAATACCATCCCAGGCCATAGAGCCGGAGGAAGGTGCCCTTGCCTGCCGATTATATGATTCGATGATTCGTCCTTTTCATTAAGGAGAGGTGTTATGATCACGAAAAAATCCCGAACACCGAAAGCTTATAACCCGGGTTCCCGCCTTGAAAAACTTTCCAGAGAGATAAGGGAGTTGAAAAAGACAAATATGTTTCTCTCATCCCTCTATGATGGGATAAGCGAAGAGATAATTGTCATTGACCAGGATTTTTACATCATTGATGCAAACAGGGCCTTTCTTACCAAGGCAGGACTATTAAAAAAGGATATAGCAGGTAAAAAATGTTATGAGATCAAAAGGGCATGGCTGCCCTGCTCAAAGGGTGACGGACAATGTCCGGTTGAAAAAGCGGCGACCGGAGAACCGGTTGAGATGACCGTTACTCATAAAAGCGAAAACGAAGAATCACGGGAATATATCGTTATAATGTACCCCCTCATGGCAGAAGATGAGAGCGAAAAATATTTTCTGGAGATCACAAGGGATGTTACCGAGTACCGCCATCTTATCTTAAAACTCCAGCGTTCTGAAAAGAGGTTTAAGGCCATACTGGATACGGCAACAGATGCCATTATCAGCATAGATGAAAACCAGCGCATAATACTCTTCAATAATGCAGCCCAGAAGATATTCGGTTATACGGGAAATGAGGTTATAGGAAAGACCTTGGATATCATTATTCCCCAGAATTCAGTACCCTATCAAGTCTATCTGGATCGAATAATGGAAAATCAGGAACCGGGTACTGCGGGAAAAAATATCACCCTTAATGCAATGAGAAAAAACGGTGAGGTTTTTCCTGCGGCGCTCAGTATTTCGGTACTCAATATGGGTGGCAAAAAGACCTATACTTCAATCATACATGACATAACCCATCAGCAGCAGATGGAAAGAAAGATGTTGCAGGCAGAACGCTTTGCCTCTGTAGGACAGGCTGTGGCCCATGTGGCGCATGAGATAAAAAACCCCCTGATGATTATAGGGGGCTTTACCAGCCAGATAAGGGCTGTTCTTGAGAATGAAAAGGATATCAATAAGATAGATATGGTGCTGGATGAGGTTGCAAGGCTTGAAAGGCTAATAGCAAATCTTGGCGATTTTACAAAGGAATACAAGCTTGTAATGAGGCCGGCAGAAATAAACTCCGTGATCGGGGATGTCTTGAATATCATGGCCGGGGTCTGCACTGATGAGAAATATTGTTTTGAGCGATATCAGGATGATGGATTTTGTGAGATCAACTGTGATCCTGATAAACTGAAGCAGGTGTTTATAAATATCATATCAAATGCTATTGAGGCCATGCCAGATGGAGGGGTGATAAGGGTAAAGACAGTAAAAATAAAAGGAGGGGTGGAGATATCCATTATTGATGATGGAAAGGGCATGACCGATGAAGAATTAAGACGCCTTTTTGAACCCTTTTATACAACAAGGGAAAAGGGGACGGGCCTGGGTCTCGCCATTTCATACAAAATAGTACAGGCCCATAACGGGGATATATGGGTAAAAAGCTTACCCGGGAAAGGAGCAACCTTTACTATCCAGATCCCGGGGTAAGAAGCCTGCAAAATAAAAAATTATATCATTGACTAGCCTATAGAGTAGTGTTATAAAACCTGACTTACTTGACGCGGGGTGGAGCAGTCAGGCAGCTCGTCGGGCTCATAACCCGAAGGTCGATGGTTCGAATCCGTCCCCCGCTACCAACAATAAATTCAAGGGCTTATACCGGTTTTGGTATAAGCCCTTTTTTGTTTTTTAGGGCGTTGGCCACTCTTATTGCTGTGCAATAGAGGTTCTGAACGAGATTATTGATCTGTATAGATATTTTGA
>CAZCMD010000163.1:0-10522 GCA_964499695.1 uncultured Desulfatiglans sp. | reverse complement strand
CCGTCGTCAAAGACTTTAACGGGGAAAAAACCCTACCCTGCCGATGAATATGTATCGCATTCGAAACAGATATATATCAGTAGCACAATGTTCTTGTTAGCTTGACGCAAATGCGCCTGAACGGGGCTGAAGGTTTCATCCAGGATTTGCTTCTTTCAGGATGGATACCGGGTAAAAAGATGAAAAAAGAAAACAACAGCACAGGGATACTGGCACGTATTGGGGCATGGCTGGCCGACTGGTCAGAGAGATGGTTCCCTGACGCATATGTATTTGCTGCTATTGCAGTGGTAGTTGTATGCATCGCCGCCTTGTTTATGGGCCGCTCTCCTGCCCAGATATCCATCGATTTCGGTAAATCCTTCTGGTCCCTCACTACATTTACCCTTCAGATGGCCTTTGTTGTAATTGGCGGCTATATTGTTGCAGTTGCCCCTCCTGTGAAAAGGCTTATAGGTATTCTGGCTTCCGTGCCTAAAACACCAAAAGTAGCTGTGGCCTATGTGGCCTTTATAGCCATGGTATCATCTTTACTCTCATGGGGTTTCAGTCTCATATTCGCAGGGGTGCTTACAAAGGAGGTGAGTAAACGTGTAAAAGGTGTTGACTACCGGGCAATGGGCGCTGCCGCATACCTTGGCCTTGGAAGCATCTGGGCACTGGGGTTTTCATCCTCCGCAGCACTTGGAATGGCAACAAAAAGCTCAATCCCTGTCGATCTCTACAAAATCAGCGGCATAATATCTCTTGAGCATACCATACTTACATGGCAGAACCTGGTTATGATACTGGTGCTGATCGGTGTTTCTGTATGGATTTGTTATTCATCATGCCCTTCTGCTGAAAATGCCAAAACAGCGGAGATGGCAGGTATCAATTATGATGATGAAAAAGAGGATGTATCGGGCAGGGCAACAAGACCCGGAGAATACCTTGAGTACAGTCCGATCCTTACCATAATCATTGCATTGATAGGTGCAGGTTACATTATCCATGTCTTCGTCACGCAGGGCGGCCTTGCAGCTATGGATCTCAATACATATAACCTGATCTTTATAATCCTCGGGATGCTCCTTCACTGGAGATTAAAAAACTTCCTCAAGGCAGCGGCAAAGGCTGTACCCATGACCGGGGGTATTCTTATACAATTTCCTCTATACGCGGGGATATACGGCGTTCTTATGAATTCAGGCCTTACAGATGTGCTTGCCGGTTTTTTTGTAAATATTTCCACCAAGGGTATCTTCCCTGTAGTCGTCGGGATATATTCAGCCATCCTCGGCGTCTTCCTGCCTTCAGGTGGGGGTAAATGGTTTGTAGAGGCATCTTATCTGTTAAGTGCAGCAAAGGATCTTAACGTAAATATGGCATGGATTGTCCAGTGCTATAATGCGGCAGAGGCGCTGCCTAATTTTATAAACCCTTTCTGGATGCTTCCCCTTCTTGGCATGACAGGAGTAAAGGCAAGGGACCTTGCAGGGTATTCTATATTGCAGCTTATGATACATACGCCTGTGGTGCTGATCATGTTATGGCTGCTGGCAAAAACTGTTTCCTATGCCCCGCCTCTCTTCCAGTAGGATCGAAAAATAGATGTGTTGCAGATAGCTGCCTTTCTCTTAAGCCCTTGCCGCAGATCTTCTTTTATTATAACTCGTTTTTACCTCGGGAAATTTCCTCCGGGGCGCTACCCTTCCAATGGATGGCCTTTTCTGATCAGGGGCTGGTGAACCATAATTAAAATTGGATATGGTGCGCTGCTCTACCTCAGAACCGATTAAACGATTTATTGCCTTCACCATATTTTTGTCTTCTTTGGTAGCAAGCGTAAATGCCTCACCACTGCATTCTGCCCTACCGGTACGGCCTATGCGGTGGATATATGCCTCTGGAGTTGCGGGGATATCATAATTTATCACATGTGATATCCGTGAAACATCTATGCCGCGCGCTGCAATATCAGTGGCCACAAGTATCTGGAATTCACCGCTCTTAAAGCCATCAAGGGCCGCCTGACGTCTTGACTGTGAAAGGTTGCCCTGAAGTGAGGCGGAGCTGTATCCTGCTGCAGTAAGCCTTTTTTCAAGGCTTTTTGCGCGATGCTTTGTCCGGGTAAAAACAAGGACAGATCTCGCATCACTGGTTTCAAGCAGTTCAAGTAAAAGGTCTGTCTTCAGATGTTGTGCAACCGGATAAATGGCATGGCTCACAGTTTCAGCAGGGGCAGTAACCCCGGCCTGCACTGTTGATGGATTCTTAAGTATGTCGCGTGCAAGCTGTTTGATTTCCGGCGGCATTGTAGCCGAAAAGAGCAGTGTCTGGCGTTCCGCTGGAAGATGTTTTAAAATCCGCCTGATGTTCGGGAGAAAACCCATGTCGAACATCTGGTCAGCCTCATCAATTACCAGAACTTCCACCTTTGAAAGATTTACAGTGTTGCGTTCAATATGGTCTATAAGCCGACCAGGGCATGCCACAACAATATCAGCAGACCTTAGTTTCTGTATCTGGGGGTTAATGCCCACACCGCCATAAACAGTTGTGCTTTTTATATGTGTCTGCATGCCAAAAGTTTCAAATGACTGATGAATCTGTTCAGCCAGTTCACGTGTAGGGGCGATTACAAGGGCGCGTACCTGGCCCTGTTTACCTTTTATAAGCCTGTTAAGTATTGGCAGGGCAAATGCCGCTGTCTTACCTGTTCCGGTCTGTGCGAGACCCATTATATCATGACCCTCTTTTACCTTTGGGATTGCCATTGCCTGAATAGGGGTTGGGACTTCGAAACCAGCGGCTGCAACACCTGCCGCAACTGATGGATGAAAATTTAATGCTTCAAAATTCAATGTATACCTTCTTTCATTATTTATTACAGATTAAAATAAAAAAGCCCCGGAGTAATTCCGGGGCTTATGTGATTTTTGTATTACAACCAAGAACACTGTTAATTCGCAGCGATCATACGAATAAACAGGAAATAGGTCAAGGTAATAATCAATTAATGTTTACGAATGAATAGATGATGATGTTATCTGGCATTCCTCAGCCTGAGATATTCAAGATATTTTTGAAAAAATGCGGCATGGGGATATGATCAGAATGCTGCTCCCTTAACAAACTACAGTTTTAGCATGGTCCTGACCTCTTCGTGCAGAGACCAGGCATGTTTACCTGCGGGTACATTTCAGCCATTTCAGATGATCATTTCCTCTGATTTGGCGTGGTATTTGCAGCAATATCTTCAGGAGTACAGCATTGATACCAATAAGGATGAAAAACGAGCAGGATGCATTAACTAATGTCTCACAAATAAAGCAGGAAAAGATATGCAATATCAGGCAGATACAATTGCTATTAATCAAAATGAAAGACGGGAATACTTCAGGGTGGACGACCTGTTGCCAGCATCCATCAGGAAGGTAGATGAAAACTATGCAAAAATGAAGGGTAAAACCATACCTGGGCTTCAACCGAGTATCGGATGTCCGACGGTCTCTGATGAGACTGATGACGATCCAATCAATCCGGTCCTGATGCGCAAGCTTAATGAAATAAACCAGAGGCTTGAACTGTTAATGAATAATGTACACCTCATAAGCCATGGATTAACCAATATTGATGTAAAGAAGATTTCTTTAAGTGCAAGCGGGATCAGTGCTATTTATGATGAATACTTTGCGCCTGGAGATTGTGTTGAGACAAAAATACTTCTTACGGCTAACACTAGTTTCTGGGTCATTCTTTATGGCAGGGTTGCAAGGACCATAAAGACAGGGGAATCACAGTGGGAGGTCGGTATTGAATTTTTTGAAATGGGCGATGAGGTAAGAAATGCCCTGA
The DNA here is from genome assembly GCA_964499695.1 of uncultured Desulfatiglans sp. GTDB lineage: Bacteria > Desulfobacterota > DSM-4660 > Desulfatiglandales > HGW-15 > JAAZBV01. The sequence goes on along the minus strand of CAZCMD010000163.1, from coordinate 6,682 downwards.
GCTGCTACATTATATGCAGACAGAGAGAGATGATCTGTAAAACAGAAAAACTGGGTGTTTAATCTGCGATGATTGCAATCATCCTCAACCATTAGAAGGAGAAAAATTGTGTTTGTTATAATAGGCATAGTAATTGTACTTAGCGCTGTAGTCGGCGGTTATCTGATGGAGCATGGAAACCTTTCCGTGCTCTGGCAGCCGGCTGAGTTTATAATTATCTTAGGTGCAGCGGCAGGTGCAATGGTCATATCTTCACCAAAATCTGTCTTAAAGGGAATTATTTCAAGCCTGACAAGTGTATTTACCCAGAAGGAAATCACAAAAGAAGATTTTCTGGAACTCCTGACGCTCTTGAATCAAATCTTCTGGAAGATAAGAAAAGATGGGCTGCTCTCTCTTGAAGCCGATGTGGATAATCCTACGGCAAGCGTCATATTTAAACATTACCCGAAGATCCTGGCAAATAAATCGCTAATCGGTTTCCTCTGTGACAACATAAGGGTTATGATAACCTCAAGCATGCCTGCCCATGACCTTGAAAGCCTGCTGGATACAGATATAGAGTCATTAAGTCATAATAAAATCATGGCAGCTCAGGGTGTGTCAAAAATGGCTGACGGGCTCCCCGGCCTTGGTATAGTGGCATGCGTACTGGGGGTAGTTTTGACGATGCAGTTCATAAGCGAACCGCCTGAAGTTTTAGGAAAGCATATTGGGGCAGCCCTGGTCGGGACGTTTCTTGGTGTTCTTGCATGTTACGGCTTTGTAGGCCCGATCGGAACAAACCTTGAGCACAAAGCCAAGGAGAGAGAAATTCAATATAATGTAATTAAGTCAGCACTTATCTCATTCCAACTGGGTATAGCGCCTCAGATTACCATTGAGACTGCACGAAGGGCTATCCCTGCGGAAGAAAGACCGCTCTTTTCAGAGGTTGAAGAGGCTATTAAAAAATCAAAGACAAAGGATCAAAAATAGAAATGAGCGGTACAGGAACACCAATAATAATTAAAAAAATCAAGAAAGGCGGACATGGCGGCGCCCACGGGGGCAGTTGGAAGGTCGCCTATGCGGACTTTGTAACGGCTATGATGGCCTTTTTCCTCCTGTTATGGCTTATCTCTATGGTTTCAGATGAGAAAAAAGCAAGGGTCTCCCAGTACTTCAGGGAATTCAGCCTGTTTGAAAAGGGGGGGCAGTCCTTTATGATGGACAATAAGGTATCTGATAATCAGATAGAAGTAATTGATAGCGGAGAATCAAGTGACAATAAATCGGGAGATACAAAAACCGATCAAAAAGAGAAAAATGTCAAGGCATCCAAAGATTTCAAGGATTTCGATGTGTTCAACAAGAATGGGCAGTCTTTTATAATGGACAATAAGGCATCAGATAACCAGATAGAATTAATTGATAGCGGGAAAACAGGTGATAATACCACTGGAGATACCGGCTATAGTGATGAAAAGGCCATGGCTGAGGTGACTGATGAAATTAATGAAAGACTTAAAAAAGAGATTGAGGAAAAACTATCTAACATGAAGGATCAGATACTTGTAGATATTGATGATGGGGCATCAAGGATAGAGATAATAGATAAAAATGGCGGCATGTTAATGTTCAACAGCGGAAGTAAAGAAATGACCCCTGAGGGTAAAAAGGCGTTAAGTGTAATAGCCGCAAGTATAAAGGACATTAAGGGTAAGATAGCAATAGAAGGACATACTGATGCATTAAAATATGCAGGCACACAGTACAGTAACTGGGAGCTATCCACAGAGCGTGCCGCAGCAGCAAGAAAGGAGCTTGAGAGCTGCGGTATTACTCCTGATAAATATATTCGAGTAGCGGGCTATGCAGATACAGACCCTCTCATAAAAGAAGATACACTGGACCCCAGGAACCGCAGGATCAGTATAAGGGTCTTTCCAGATAGACCACCCGAAAACCCTTTACCTGCTGACGGGTCAAAATCCATAAAGAGGGGTGTTATAAAATCGCCAAAAGGTAATAAAAAGTTGAATAAACAGCAGGGCTCTGATGACTTTGATCCTATAGGGAGATACCTGTTAAATAAATAATCTTTTTTCTAGAGACGCCCGACCGGGCGTCTCTGTTTTTTTTCTTGTTACTCCGCTCCCAGTGGGAACATACCGGACACCCCGTTTCCTGTTACCCGCATGAAAAGGGGATGTTGTGAGGATATAAGGTTTAATCGCGTAACCATATGATCTTAAAGCCTCCGAATTCTTAATCTTGAATTTTTCAATTAATTTTACAAAATTAATTGAAAACTCCTTGCTTTTTCAAACAATTAATCTTAAACCTAACCAATTATTTTTTCGGGAATAATGAATTATTTTCTTAGGAGTCTTATCGTTTTATTTAAAATATTGAATCTTGAATATTGAATCAGGATTTTATTGATAATATTTTTATCGTCACTCCACGGTGTGCCTGTCCCGCCGAAGCTTGATCGCCTTCGCGAAGGAGGAACTGTGGAATCAGGTTGTTTTTGCTTTATAATAATTTATCTGCTCCTTGCGGATTGATAAAGTTCTATTGTCAAAGAAAGACCCCGGTCTTTAACGGATAAAAGTTAATATTTGTTCATTAAACAAGGAAAGGAGTCATTTGTAAATGGGAGCTTTTGAAAATGGTATTGGGACGCTTTTCACAAACCCTGATCCGGATAATGCCCGTGCATTTTTCAGGAAAAAATCAAGAGAACTGAAAAGCAAAGTAATGACGGTAAAAGAGGCTGTTGAAAAATTTGTCCATGATGGGGAATATCTGGCCATTGGCGGATTCGGTGCAAACAGGATTCCCACGGCAGTATGTCACGAAATACTGAGGCAAGGGCGAAAAAATATGGGATTTGCAGGGCACACAGCAACCCATGATTTTGAGATTCTAGCGGCAGGAAAGGTATTTAACAAGCTCGATGCATCCTATGTAGTGGGTCTTGAGGCCAGAGGGCTTTCCCCCAATGCGCGTAATTACCTGCAGAGCGGTGAAGTGGATGTAACCGAATGGAGCAATTACGGACTTGCAGCCCGGTTCAGGGCAGCAGGGATGGGCGTGGCTTTTCTACCCATAAGAACAACACTTGGTACAGAAACATGCAAATATGGTGCAGGCAAGGTAATTACATGCCCCTTTACCGGTGAACCATATTTAGCCGTTCCGGCGCTGTATCCCGATGTAGCGGCTATTCACGTGCACGCATGTGATATTTATGGCAACTCTCAGATCAGGGGAATAACCATTGCAGACCTTGATGTTGCAAGGGCTGCAAAAAGACTGATTATTACCACTGAGCGCATTATCCACAGCGATGAAATCCGCAAAGAACCCAATCTAACAGTAATACCATATTATCTCGTGGACGCGGTCTGTGAAGTGCCATACGGCAGCTATCCCGGTAATATGGCATATGAGTATTTTTCGGATGAAGAACATCTCAGGGAATGGATGAAGGTAGAAAAGGAGCCGGATGCCTTTAAGAAATTTCTGGACAAAAATATATATAACTGCAAATCACATTTTGATTACATCAGTATTAACGGCGGGATGGAAAAAATGATGAAACTCAGGCAAAAAGAACTACTAATATTGCCCCAGGAAAGATAGGAGGAAAGGATATGCCTGATTATAATGTAATGGAACTTATGGTATGTGTTGCGTCGCGTGAACTTGAAGACGGCGCTTCTGTAGGTGTTGGAACCGGTGTGCCATGTGCAGCCACCATGCTTGCCCAGAAGACCCACGCGCCTAATATATTAATTGTTTTTGAGGCCGGTGGTGTAGCCCCTCTGTTACCTGAAATGCCGATCTCAGTCGGAGATTCAAGGACCTTTTATAAGGGGGTAATGGCCAGCGGCATGGTACAGATTATGGAAACCTGCGCAAGGGGAACAGTAGATTACACCTTTCTTGGCGGCGCCCAGATAGACATGTATGGTAATCTGAATTCAACCCAGATCGGTTTTGATCATGTGAGACCCAAGGTAAGGTTCCCGGGCAGCGGCGGGGCAAACGACTTTGCCTCCTTATGCTGGAGAACCATGGTGGTAACCCCTCAGGACAACAGGCGCTTTGTAGAAAAATGTGATTTTATAACTACACCGGGCTACCTGACCGGCGATGACGCAAGAGAAAAGGCCGGACTTCCAAAGGGATGCGGCCCATACAGGATAATCACCAATATGGCGGTTATGGATTTTGAGCCCGTATCAAAGAGGATGCGTATAATATCCATAAACCCCGGATATTCTGTAGAGGATGTGCAGAAAAACTGCGGGTTCGAACTTCTTAAGGCAGATAAAATAATTGAAACCGCGCACCCGACAGCAGAAGAGCTGAGGATACTCAGGGAAGAGGTAGACCCGGAACGGTATGTCATAGGCCGGTAATATTAATACCCGGTTAGATAGCCAGGGTACTGCAATTGCAACGGTTGTTTAGAAACTGAGCGCATGGTTTTTAAAGTGGACCAACATAGCGAAACCCTGGCGAAATACCATATTCATGCTCTGTCAAAGAAGATACATCGCTGTTAATTTATTCAGTAGGTGGAAAACGCAGGTAAAATAATAAATGAAATTATTTTTTTACTTTTTACTTGCGCCCCCTGGTCTACATGAATAATTTTGTCGTCATTCCCGTTCACAGGCTGTGTCATAATACCTAAATCAGTAAAGATGTACATATCGTTAAGGAGTCTTTAGTAGGGTCGGGATTTACTCCCGACCGGCATTTTATTTAATAAAACAGCACCTTAAAACTGGTGGGGTATAAAACCCCACCCTACGAAAAATAATTCTACCACCTAAAAATGACATTGCGACACAACCTGGCAGACGGGAATCCAATTGCTTTGTTTAGTAATTACTTATCCACCTCTCGTAGATTGGGGATTGGTCAAGGGAGATTCCGTTGCTTTCATTGGCTACGATTAAGACAGAAACCTTTGAGAATGCCTGTAAACGGACATCCTGTTACAGTAAACGTTGAGGGATAGAGATGTATCACCACGTATTAAAAGGCGGTTGTCGCATAGAGGATCGAAGATCAGGAAGCGCTGACCTGTTAGAAACCTGCCTGGCAATCGATTTTGTGGAAAGTTTATCTTGCAGTATTTGTTTCGGAGTGTTACATTTGTAACAAAAGGAGATATTTTATATGAGTATAGCAATACGCATCGACGATGAATTATATGAGAAAGCAAGGCGGTCCGCTGAAGCAGAATTCAGGACAGTTCCCCTCCAGGTGGCATACTGGGCGAAGATAGGAAAAGCGGCGCTTGATAATCCTGATTTGCCTATTGAGTTTATCCGTGACATATTAGCGGCAAAAAAACAAGGGGATTTTGAACCATTCGAGTTCAATAAGATATGAATATAGTTCAATCACCGTATTTTAAAAGAACCTACAAAAAACTGCATCCTAATCAAACCAAAGAAGTGAATGATGCTATCAGGCACGTTCTTTCGGATCCGTTATGTGGGGAACAAAAGAAGTGTGATCTTGTCGGGGTTCGCGTCTATAAATTCAGAATCCAGGATAAACAGTTTTTATTAGCGTACGAGTTTGACAAAGATACCTTATTCCTGCTTGCACTCGGAGTGCATGAAAACTTTTACCGGGATCTGAAAAAATCACGGAAATAATTATAAAGTGGTAAAGGGGTCATAAATGGATCAAATCTCCGAATAGCTCTTCTTGATAAATTTCATATTAAAAGATCAAAAGGCAATTAATATAAAAACCTTATCCGCCTTGGTATTACTGTCCGGATTATCTGCCTTATCTGTTAATAGGTACTGAACTCTTTTCTGTAGACTTAAATCCTAAATTTAAAAACTATAAATTGTGTAGGTCAGACACCTATCGTTTTATTATTCTCCCAACAGCAATGGCAACCATGGCATACCCTTTGATGGTTGCGAGTTAAAATCATTAGGAATAGTTTTTCTCTTAAATTCCTTCAGATTACTATAACCATCTTCATCCTCATCTTCATTAGCATCATTATAGAGAGGATCAAGGTCATACTGAACCTCCCAGCCATCGGGCATACCATCGTTATCAGTGTCGGAATTCAGGGGATTTGTTTCTCCTGAATCAACTCGTCCATTATGGTTTGCATCTTCGATTCCATCAGATATCTCATCGCCATCTGTATCAGCCCTGGCAGGGTCTGTTTCTCCAGAATCTACTATCCCGTTCCGGTTCTTGTCCTCATCTCCATCAGGAATGTCGTCAGAATCAGTGTCTTTTAGTTTTGGATTTGTGCCGATCTTATATTCATTTACATCTATCAAACCATCACTATCATAATCTCCACTGCCATCTCTTGAGATATTTTCAAAATATAAAATCTCCCAGTCATTGGACATACCATCATGATCCCCATCGAAAACCGTTACACCTGTAGCCTCCTGACTGTAGTCACTAATAACAATATTCTGATTATTATAATGTGGATCAGTTTGTTCCTGTACAACGAAATAATATCTAGTATTATTATTCAACCCAGTAACAGTCAGATTAGTAATCCACACACTCGCTGTTACGCCAAAATAAGTATAAGGTCCACCGGGAGTAGTACTATAAGATACAATATAACGAATAAGGATAGATTGTGCGAAGCCACAATCTTATCCTGTGGTTGGACGAG
>CAZCMD010000162.1:0-10589 GCA_964499695.1 uncultured Desulfatiglans sp. | reverse complement strand
ACACAGTTGAGGGTTAACCTTAAAGGAGACCTTATTTCTCATTTTATCGAAAAATATTTCGTCCCTGGTGCGCCTGTGAGTGCATGAAGTCAGAGGGGTGAAAGCCCCCTCCAGGTCGATCGCTCTTATGATAAAAGTCTTGAGAATATTATCTCGGATGTTAACGCTACCTTATCATAAAATGAATTATTATAAAAAATGCCCTGGTATCCTGCACCTTGTCTTTGTATACTGCCACAGGAAAAATCCGAAGGTGCTTAAGAGAGCATTCATTATCCCAAGCACCATAATGCGGTTTTTCCAGTCAATGGAGATAAACATCATACCCAAAGCGCCTGTGAGTACAAATATGGCCTGGATAAGTGAGGAGGCAGAACCTGTGTCCTTGTCCTGCTGCTCAAGTAACAGGCTATTTGATGGGGGCCTGCCTATGCTCACGCATAAATATCCGAGTGCTATAGAGATCGCAAACAGCATGGGGTTTTTTTCTCCTATTGTCAGGATCAAAATGCCGCTTAAAATTGACCCCAGGTAACTTGCAGTAATAATGGGGAGAGGCCTGAAGTATCTTCTAAGAAAAAGATATATTGGCCCGCCTATTATATAGAATGCCGCAATGGCCCCGAAGTAAATACTGTATTCAAAGGCGCTGAGCCCAAATCTCTGGGTAAATATAAAAGATGACACCCCTATAAATGCAAGCAAAGGTATTGATACTATGGAAAAGACTATCAGGAGCCTGTAAAAATGGGGGTTTTTTAATACAACAAAGAGCCTGAGTGTTGTTTTAAAGGTGCTGTCTGCTGAATATTCCCTGTTTGTCTCTTTGAGGAAAAGGGTAAATATTAAGACCAGTATGCCGATTATCGTGAGCAGACCAAATACCCCGCGCCAGGATGAAAACTTGATTATAAGCGACCCTATTGATGGTGCAACAACAGGGATCATGCCATTCAAGACAGCAGCCATTGCAAGTGTGCTCTCCCTCTTTTTACCTGGAAAAACATCCTTAACGATCGCAAGGTTTACAGCCATTGAAGCCCCTGCGCCTATTGCCTGGAAGATTCTCGCTATCACAAGCTGGTATGCATTCTGGCTGAACATGCAGAAAATGCTTGATAAGATAAATAAGGGTACACCAATCAGGAGCATCATCTTGCGCCCGTATTTATCCGACAACGGGCCCCAGATAAATGAGCTTGTGCTCACAAAGATAAAAAATATGCTGATCGAGAGATTTACCCACCAAACAGAGCAGTTAAGCTGTTCACTCATTGTTGGCAATGCAGGGAGATAAAGGTCTGTTGATAAGGGCGGAAAAGAGGCGATCAATGCCACAAACACCATTATCATGAAATTGGAGAGTTGTTTTGGGTTGTCTTTTATAGACTTGCAGCCTTCTGTTGTTTCATTTTGCATAATAAGTTTATTTTTAAAGCAGCCATTTTAGGAGATGACTGCTTCCCTTTCTTTTTTTATTAGATTGAAGGATCATAAACCACAATACTGGATACCCGCCTGATGGGGTATGACGAATTAATCTCGATTAAATTTAATTCCAGTCTCAAATTAATGTCAGAGAAGATAACAAATGATGGGTAATGTCAAATGTTTTTATTATTACATATAGAGGCAAAATGTGACATACAAGATAAAAAACAGGCTGGGAATATCAGCCAGAGGCAGGCAGGAATCACAAACCGTAATTTTATCAAGCCAGGAACATTGTTCGAAGACCGGAGCTTTATCACGCTTTCGCAGTAGAGACGGATTCTTGTCGCGCCATAGCTCTGAGGCGACGGCGGATAAAACCCGTCCAAAAGAAGACTGGATAGGATAATCCTCTCTCCACCGTCATTACCCGACTTGCCTGTCAGGCCGTAGTCTTTGACTAAGGCTGAAGCCATCATGCAGGCATTCGTAGAGACGGGTTTCAAACCCGTCTCTACACAAGAAGGCTGAATTGGTTAATGCTCTCAGCGCCGTCATTACCCGGCTGGACCGGGTAATCCATTTTTTATATCGAAGGCTGATAATAAGTCATTATTCCTATATTTCCCGCCACTCAATATATTGAACAAGTTTCAATATATTGAAAAAACCGCTGAAACTTTACATCTGTATTTTACATCATTATTAGCTTTATCAATAGGTTACAATTAGGGCATGTTTCGTGCAGGCAATTATTTTGTTTCTCTTAAAGTGGATCATAAGATGCATCTTTTTGCGTCTTGAGGTTTATAAAAAAGATTGTGGATAAGCAGGGTCACATACTGCTTAAAATATCTTACAGGGATGGAAGATACGGGCTGAAATAAAGAATAAGGAGGTGGAGATATTCAGTAGATTGGCAATCAGACCGGTGTGATTCCATTAACAAGTGTAGCACAACAAAAAACAATTTAAGAGGAGGGATAGTATGTCTAAGGTTTTTAAAAGCAATAAGTTTGGAATAGCGATGAGGACGCTTCTCATCACAACGATCCTGTCGCTCGTTTTCTCATCAGTTACCTTTGCCGAAGGCGGTGGCAGATATAAAGGTGCTAATGCATGGTCATTCGGTGTACATGGTGATACACAGTGGACGCTTGAAGGCAACCCGGAGGATAATCCGAATTACGTAGCTGCCGCTATAGCAAATAGGGTGAGTGAAGAGTTCATAGCAAAAGGCGTTAAGTTTGTTATCCAGACAGGAGATTTGTCAGACAGAGGAACTGCGGCCGGTTATTATAGTCGAGCAGATGCAGCTCAAAAGCTTTACGATAAGAAAATCGGGTTTTTCCCTATACGTGGCAACCATGAATCATATGAATCCACGTATTATCCTGATAGCGCTAATCCTCCTACTGCATTTTCTCTTGATATGAACCTGCCTGCCTACCGTGATGCATTTCCCCAGATTCTGGGTATGTATGGACCGGATGGCAAAAACAAGGCAAATTTTGGCGCATATAATTTCAGCAGCCCCAGTGATATTCTTCCGGAGCTAACTACCCTGGACGGATTAAGTTACTCCTTTGACTACGGGAAAGCAGGTAACACCGCAAGATTTGTCTTTGTTGATACTGAAGCAACCGGTTATTTAAGGTATATTCCGACCAAGCATGAAGTATATGGAGACCCTTATCTTTATATAATTTATACTTGTTATAACTGGTTTTTAGGCTCGCCAATAATTGACACGGATGGTAAGACGATATTCAAAGCTGTATATGCTGAAGATGGATCACCTATAGAAAATATGTATGACATAAATGGGAAAAAACTCGATTCAATTTGGGATGCCAAACGTACCCTGGTGTCATCAAGATATGTAGGCAACATCATAAGGTTACTTTTTGACAAAGATAAGAATATTGTAAGCGGGTATTATGATGCATCAGGGAAGCCTCTCACTGAGGTTTATCGCGAGGATGGCAGCAGCATTTTCGAACCAACCTATGATGGTGAATCAGGCTGGTTATCAGAATTAATCTATGATGCGGCTAAAAATGAAATCCCTGCGTTATATGATTGTGCAAGAAATATGATCACTGCGGTCTATGCAAAAGATGCTGATGGAAACGTTATTACTACACCACTTGCATTTTATGATAAAGCCGACCCTGCAACCAGAACACAACTTGCAATAAAAGACCTGGAACTTTGGGTCCGTATTAATTCCAAGGGGGTACTCGCTGATAAATTCTCGGGTTTTGAAAATACATACCCGGTCACAGATTGGACTAGATTAGATGTGGAGTCATGGAAAACTGCCGGCACAGAATACTATCCTGGCAAACAGCAGGCATGGATCAGTGCACAGTTGGATAAGGCAACCCGCAGTACAACGCAGGCGTTCGTAATCTCTCACAGACCGGTTATTAACGGGAACCATACAGATTCCTTTTTCGGCAGCTCCTCGGCTGTAACACCTGATGATCAGAATGCGTTCTTTGCCAGCCTGCAGAACAATGATGTGAAATTAATGATTTCAGCCCACGATCACCTTTACAATCGTGCCATTGATAAAAGCCCTGACGGTTTATCAGAAATTACGCAAATCATTACTCAGGGGCTAAGCACAAAATTTTATACCCCCCAGGGAATAGACGTATTCGGAGCAGACATTAAAGCAAGGGAGACACAGATTTCCCAGGAAGTTAAAAACTTCGGTTACTACATCTATACCGTAGATGGCCCACGTGTAACAGCCAATTATTATTCTGATGTTGTTGGCAATTTTGTAGATGGAAATGACTATCCCGACGGATCAGGTTCGCTTGAAGTGCCGGATTTTGAATTTGTTAAACAGGATGAATGGGGTTACAGCCTTAACGGCAAGCAGGTTGTTGTCAAACAGGGAGAGCCCTATGCGGGAATAGAAGACAGTTTTAAAGGTACAAACGCAAAGATACTTGCCGGTACAAATAACAGCACCAGCGTAGACCTCACGCCTACTGTAGTTGATGATAATGACACACCCGATGATACCAGCGATGATGTAGTAGTAAGCACACCGCGCGCACTGAATAAGGCTGTTAACACCGGTTGGGTCAATCGCCCCAATTACAAAGCGCTGCCTGTTGTGAAAACATTCTGGGATATTTTTAAATTTTTCCAGGTGCTTATGATAAATGCACAAAATAAGGTGCAGAGTGATATCATGTCTCTCTGGGGTATGGGCGAATTAGGCATTAAAGAAGGTGAATGTGGCTATGATCAGACAGATACCTATGTGCTCTCGATGTCATATGATACTACCTCAATGTATTATGGTATCAGTAATATGATGATGATAAAAAATGGCAAAGCCGGAATCGCTACCTATGTTAATGGCAAATGGGTAAATGCAGTTAATGAGAATTTTGGCGGGAAGGCAAAGTTTGTACTTGGTAAATATAACTCTAAGAAACATGGCCTTGGCACATATGGCATTGATCTTAAGACCAATACCGCATGGGCAGTTCTCAATTATAATGCCGACTTTGCTGTAGCTACCAATGTAGGACCAGCATGTTATAAAAAATGGTAACCTCTTAACATGTTTATATCCATGCTTAACAGGTATGGATATAAATTAAGTGTTTAAGCTTTGGCATATCGGGGTAGAAAAAAATGATTCTATCCCGATATTTTTTTAATTCCATAATGAAAACTTTATTTTACGTTAATAGAGAGGTCATCTTTAAATGAAAAAACTAACCTGCCTGTTTATATTCCTTATTACTCTGGTTTCCTCAACCCTTTCCTTTGCCGAAGGCGGGGGCCGGTATCAGTCAACTGATGCATGGTCATTTGGTGTGCATGGCGATACGCAGTGGACAATTGAAGAGGATGCCTCAAACCCCGATTTTGTATCAGGGGCAATGATTAAACAGGTAAACAATGAATTAATCAGGCATGGCGTTAAACTTGTTATTGCACTAAGAGACATGTCTGACAGGGCCAAACCGGGTGCAATGGCAACAAGGGCAGAATTTGCAAAACCCTTGTATGATGCAGGTATTGGATTTTTCCCGATGAGGGGCAATCATGAAACATACGGCTGGCTTTTTAATTATGCACCTGTTGAAGCCGAAATAAAGGCCATGCTTGAAAACTTCCCTCAAACCAGAAAGGAGATGTTCGGGGTATATAATCTTTCAAGCCCGTTAACCCTGGATGGAAAAGATAATTTAGAAATGGATGGCTTAAGCTATTCTTTTGACTTTGGCCCAAAGGGCAGCAATGTCAGGTTCTTAATCCTGGATACAGAAGATATACGATGTGAAACAGGTGAAATGACAAATAATGGAAAGACCAATCCATATTGGCCAAAGGAATGTAAAAATTACCCTATACCTTCACAGCAGGAATGGATAAATGGCAGGTTGAATAAAACCATAAGGGATACAAACCATGCTATTATTTTGAGCCATCGTGCACCCTTAAGCCAAAATCATACTGATTCACCCTTTAATCCGAGTACTGTTTTTGGACAGGAACCCTATGGCATTGATTACAATAAAGAAGGGCAAAACGCCTTTTTTGCAAGCATGTATAAAAACGGGGTTAAACTATACCTTGGTGCACATGACCATATACATCATCGCTCTGTAATAAAAAGCCCGGATGGCAACGCACAGATTCAGGAGATAATAGCCGCAGGATTGAGCACCAAGTTTTATTCACCATCTCCTATTCCTTTCCCTAAAAAGGACAGGCAGGGGAATGTTACCATACCTGACCAATGGTATGGTCAAAAAAGCCGTGAGATATCCCTTTCACAGGAAGAAAATAACATAGGGTATTATATCTACACGATAGACGGTCCGAGGTTATCAGCAGATTATTATGCTGATTCAAGGGGAAATTTTCAGTCAGGCAAAGGTTTTCCATTCGGTGAAAATAATCCAGCATATCCAAAGGGTGTTGCACCGGAGCTCCATTTTGTTAAAAAAGAGAGCTTTGGATACAGCCTTAATGGCAGGGGCTTTCTGGTTGCGCAGGGGGAGTCATATAATGCTGTGAGTGACAGCTATGGTAAAACAAGCGCCAGGATACTTTATGGATTTAATAACAGTGCATCTGTTGATGCCAATAAACGTGCGCTGACAAAGGCGGTTGAGACCGGATGGGTAAAAAACCCTGATCCATTTTTACTTAAAAGCGATATCTTTTCCATCTGGGGCATGTCTGAACTGGAGATGAATAACAGGACAGATGTCTATGTCCTCTCCATATCCTTTGAAGCAGTTGATCGTTATTCCCTAAAAAAAGGCAAAACCTGGATTGGAACCTTTGCCAATGGGAAATGGGTTAATGCGGTTGATGAAAATTTTGGGGGCAAAAGAAAATTTGTCCTGGGAAAATACAGGCCCGAATATGGCCTCGGCACATATGGCATTGACCTGAAAACAAAAACCGCATGGGCGGTGCTTAATTACAATGCTGATTTTGCTGTTGCAACTAATGTAGGACCTTAATGTTTTTAAAATAGTAGCCTCTTAACATGTTTATATCCATACTTAACAGGCATGGATATAAATTAAATGTTTAAGCTTTGGCATATAGGGGTAGAGAATTAATAACTCTACCCCTATATTTGTTTTAACTCCTGTCATGAAAACCCGTATGTATTTTGTATGCTATCAGCGGGATCATTTTAAAAAAAGCTAACCAGCCTGTTTATATTAAGTATTACTCTATTACTTTCCTCGGTTTTTTTACTCAAGGCTGGGAAGATATCAGAGCAAGGATACCTGTTGAGCAGGTGAATGAAATGTTTTCCTCCAAATTCTTGAAAATAAAAACTTCACAAAAATATAGGGCTGGTCTATAATTAACAAAAACTCAGGGGCGTTAATACATCTCCAACTGACCAGAGTTTTATATCCTCCTGTTAAGGCTTGATTTATCCCCATTCTCATTTCATTCAAATTCAACCTGCCCCTTTTACAGATTTAAAATGGAAGGCAGTTATTTTAATAATATGTAACAGGGTCAATTTAAAACTAAAATAGCATAGCCCTTGATTACATAACTTCTTGATAAAAAGGAGGAGACGGATATGAAAGCATTATTGAAAATCGTATTAATAGTGATCCTGGTAGCTTCCTTTGGTCTGGTATCTACCGCACAGGAAGAACTCTACAACAAGCTCAATTCAAGGCTTGCAACACTTTATAAACAGGGTAAGACAGAAGATGCTATAATAGCCGCTGATGAGGCCCTGCAGGTAGCAATTAAAACTTTCGGCGAAAAGCACCCCTATGTTTCCGCATCCCTGAATAATCTTGCCCTCTTATATGTCAGCGAGGGGAGATATGAAAAGGCAGAGGCGCTTTATGAAAGGTCATTAATGATAGCCGAGGAGCTACTTGGAAAGGATCACCCGCAGCTTGCAGGCATACTTGAGAATATGGTTAAATGCAACGAGGTGCTGGGCCTAACAGATAAGGCAGAGAAGCTCCAGGCGCGGCTGGAAAGTATCAAGGAGTAGGATGTAGCATCCTATAATGCTGCTGCGCCGGGAAAAATCCAAATATCCAAATGGATATTACCTTAAGAGATATATTAATCTATCCTTTCAAGGGCCCAGTCTTCAATGGCTATTTCCAGTGATCTGTTCAGGAGGTCAACAGAGACAACAACCTTGTCATTCTGGCCCTTATGATGCAGGTAAAAGCCTGTGAGGTTTTTTAATGGGCCACTCACAATCCTTATCCTGTCACCTGTCTTCATATACTCCCTGTTCTGAACTGTCCTGTCAGTACCGTTCAATATCATTAATGACTGTATCTCTTCATCATTGGCAGGTACAGGTTTTCCCTTGAACCCGACCAGTTGCACCACACCAGGTGTTTTAAGGATATTCAGGTGCTCATCCGGTTGAAGTGAGCTGTTTACAAATACATAACCTGGGATCAGGGGGACCATTATCTTTTTTACCCTGTCCTTTCTCCTGCTCATTACCTGTATTTTAGGCAGAAATACCTCTATGGATTTGCCGTAAATACCGTCATATACCTTCTGTTCAAACCTGCTCCTAGTGTGAACAGCGTACCATTTTGCTAAGTTTTCAGTCATAAACTAAATGTCCTAATGGCATTAATACCAGATGAATTATCTCTGATATCAGGGAATTGGATGCGTAATAGTTGGTATTATCAGCCTTGTCAAGAGAATTTCCGCTTTAAGGCAGTAAGAGGCTAAAACTTCTTAAATATATATTTTTTAGGCTTGCCCCTACAACGATATTCACATTATTGATGTTATTTTTTTCTCCTTTGTCATCTCGACTGAAAGGAGAGATCTTTGTTTTCTGAGTAATTAAAGATTTCTCCCTGTAATCGAATGACAGATGTATCGTTGTAAGGCTAAGGTTTCTTGACAAATTGTACCGTCAATGTTAATTGATTTCGTCTTTCTTGGTGTTCTGACGCACATTTAATCTTAACTTTATTTAATAAAAGGGAACAACCATTAATCATCATATTGTAATAGAGGGGCCTCTGGGTGTTGGAAAGACCAGTTTTGTAAAAAAACTGGCCCAACATATGAATGGCCAGGAACTCCTGGAACATACTGAGGATAACCCGTACCTGAGCAAATTTTATAAAAATCCGAAACACTACCGGTTTCAGATACAGATGTTTTTTCTGTTGAGGCGTTATCAGCATTCCCTTGAACTGGATAAACAGGATCTCATTAAAAGACCGGTATTCACCGATTTTATGTTTGATAAAGACAGGATATATGCAAAGGCCAACCTTGATGACAGTGAATTTTATCTATATGACCAGATGTTTCAGATACTTAAGAAAAAGATAAAGCCGCCTGATCTCGTGGTTTTTTTACAGGCAAAAACAGAGGTGCTTGTTGAACGCATAAAGAAAAGAAACAGGGATTATGAGAAGTCCATTAATATGAAATATCTGGATAAGATCAACCGGCTGTTTAATGATTATTTTTTTCACTATACCGATTCTCCTTTGCTTGTTATTAATGCCTCAGAAATAGATTTTGTTAATGTAAAGGAGGATTTCGAAGACCTGGTAAATGAGATGAACAGAATAAAATCCGGGGTGCAGTATTATGTGCCTGCAAGTTCGAGAAAGTAGCTTATGGAAACAGATACAATAATAGAAATCATTGAGTCCTCTCAACAGATGCAGGCAAGATCAGAGGGGATAAGGCTTTCAGGGAAAAAGATAGGGCTGTTCCCGACCCTTGGTTTTTTGCATGAGGGACATCTTGAACTGATCAGGCAGGTGAGAAAACGCTCTGATTATGTTGTCATGAGCCTTTTTGTAAACCCGATTCAATTCGGGCCTAATGAAGATTTTGAGAAATACCCCAGGGATACTGAAGGAGACTTGAAAAAGGCAAAGAGCGAAGGGGTGGATATGGTTTTTATGCCCCCAGTGAACGAGATGTACCCTGCGGGTTTTCAGAGTGTGGTCAGGGTTGATAATATTACAAAGCATCTGTGCGGAAAATCCCGGCCCGGCCATTTTGAAGGGGTAACGACAGTGGTTGCCAAGCTCTTTAATATCACAAAACCCCATATGGCCGTGTTCGGTCAGAAGGATTTTCAGCAGCTTGCTGTAATCAGGCGCATGGTAAAAGACCTTAACATGGATATTGAGATAATCGGGGTGCCTACTGTCAGGGAACCGGATGGCCTGGCAATGAGTTCAAGAAACAAATACCTGAACCCGGAGGAGAGAAAGTCTGCCTTAAGCCTGAAAAAGGCGATGGGTATGGCCAATAGACTCGCAGGGGAGGGCGAGACGGATACCAGTAAAATAATATCTTCAATCAGGGAGTTGATCCTTTCATTTCCCTTTACCAATATAGATTATATTAGTATATGTGACCCGGATACGCTTGAAGATATTAACCTCCTCAAAGAACAAAGCCTTCTTGCATTGGCAGTAAAGGTGGGGGGCACAAGGCTTATTGATAATTGCATGATAAATATCAGTTAATTAATATTTTTATATTCAAATAAAGAAAGGAGTATCTGATGAAAAAGGCAAATTTTTTATTTACATCGGAATCAGTAACTGAAGGGCATCCTGACAAGGTTGCGGATCAGATATCGGATCATGTCCTGGACAAGA
>CAZCMD010000161.1:0-10801 GCA_964499695.1 uncultured Desulfatiglans sp. | reverse complement strand
GTATTGTTGGACCTGATGAGTTTAATATTGATGAGGGAAAACTCAGTATGGATTCGCCCCTGGGTAAAGCAATACTGGGAAAAGAAGTGGATGATGAAATCAATATTTCTACACCAAAAGGGATGAAGGTTTATTTTTTATCAAAAATACGGTATCACTCCTGAAGGGTTGATGGATGTTAATAAAGGGTGACACTATTTTGAATTTGTAAAGATACTAAGAGGCGCACATAGTGCATATTGAAGGTATGTAGAATGATTTTAAAAAAAGATGATTTAGTTGAATTATACGTGGAAGGGCTTGCCTTTGGTGGCGATGGCATTGCCCGGATAGATGGTTTTGTTGTCTTTGTTAAAGGTGCGATCCCCTATGACAGGGTAATTGCCCGGATCATAAAAAAGAAAAAGGACTATGCAAATGCTGTAATCTCGGAGATGCTTACCCCGTCTTCTGAGAGGATCAAGGCCCCATGCCCTTACCATGAATACTGCGGCGGATGCAGATACCAGCATCTGGATTATCAATCTCAGCTTAAATATAAAAAGGAGCATGTGGCTGATTCTGTAAAAAGGATAGGGGGGATGGAAGGGGTTATGATCCATGATGTGATTCCCTCTGATGATATATACGGATACCGGAACAAGATGGAGTTTTCATTCTCTGACAGGCCATGGGTACTGCCTGAAGAGTTTAATAAAGAAATCATAAAAGAGGGCTTTGCACTCGGGCTGCATGTGCCCGGTACATTCAGCAAGGTGATAGATATAGATGCCTGTCTTATCCAGAATCCAACAGGAAATTCAATCCTTCATGAGGTCAGGGCCTTTGTCGAAAAATCCGGTTTACCGGTTTATAATCTGAAAACAAATGAAGGGTTCTGGCGTTTTCTTACACTCAGGTATTCAAGGGCATTTGATCAGTGGATGGTAAACATCGTTACCTCTGTGAATGAGCCTCTTCATATAAAGGCACTTGCGGATGTCCTGCACGGGAAATCCCCAAACATAAAGACAATAGTAAATAATATAAACAGCAGGAGGGCAGCCACAGCCGTTGGCGAGGAGGAGATAGGAGTAACAGGGGAGGGCTATATAAATGAAATGATCGGCCCCCATACCTTCAGGGTATCACCTAACTCCTTTTTCCAGACCAATACAAAAGGGGCTCAAAAGCTTTATGATCAGGTTGTAAGATATGCCGGGCTTACCGGGTCTGAAAGGGTGCTTGATCTTTTCTGCGGTACAGGCACTATCCCCATTTATCTTTCAGGTTATGCAGGGGAAATACTCGGCATGGAAATTTCTGAAAGCGCAGTCGCCGATGCAAAACTCAATTGCCGCATTAATAATATATCCAACTGCCGGTTTATCCTTGGTGATATCAGAGAAACGATCAATAATATATCATACAAACCCGATCTCTTAATTGTTGACCCGCCAAGGACAGGCATACACAAGGATATAATGCAGACCATTATGGGGATGGGTGTGGAAAAAATAGTCTATGTGTCATGTAATCCTGCCACATTGGCAAGGGATCTCTCCGATATGAAGGAGAGGTATGAGGTGCTTGAAATTCAGCCAGTTGATATGTTCCCCCATACCTATCATGTAGAATCTGTAGCAAAGATTAGAATAAAAAAATAAACATAACGGATTTTCTGTCTATAATCTGTTAATTGCAGGGGCACGGCGCACCGTGCCCGAAGGCTGGACATGAGTTATATGCCGTTGAGGGCACGCTGCTGCGTGCCCCTACAATAGCAAATTCATAATAAAGTTTCTTGACTTTTATTGTGTATTCATTAAACTCCCATTTTCTATTCAGCGAATATTTCAGGGAGTAAATATTTATAAATGAAAAAAATCAGGATACTCGGCACCGGATCATATGTCCCTCCGAAAAGACTTACCAACGATGATATAAAAAACATGGGGCTTGAAACCTCTGATGAGTGGATATTTCAACGCACCGGTATAAGAGAAAGAAGAATCGCCGAGCCTAATGTGGTGACATCAGACCTTGCCCTTGAAGCATCTAAAAAGGCCCTTGATATGGCTGGTCTTACACCGGATGATATTGATCTTATTGTACTCGGTACCATTACCCCTGATACG
Organism: uncultured Desulfatiglans sp.; assembly: GCA_964499695.1. Classification (GTDB taxonomy): domain Bacteria; phylum Desulfobacterota; class DSM-4660; order Desulfatiglandales; family HGW-15; genus JAAZBV01. Next base: position 8,684 of record CAZCMD010000161.1, on the reverse strand, counting down.
CAATGTCCGGCAGCAGCAAACTGGCTCCAGGCCAAACTCAATGCGAAAAATGCTATAAATTTTGATATTACCGCAGCATGTTCAGGGTTTATATATGCCATGCATACCGCATCACAATTCATTCATGCCGGTTCAGTAAGAAATGCCCTTGTAATAGGCGCAGAGGTAATGTCAAGGGTGGTAAACTGGAAAGACAGGACAACCTGCATCCTGTGGGGTGACGGCGCCGGTGCGGTTATATTAGCCGCTGATAACAAGGGCCATCAGCTTTTATCCACACATGTCCATACGGATGGTGAAAACGGCAGGGATCTTCTGGTGCCTGGCGGCGGGTCAAAGGTTACCCCTATTACAAAGGAGAGTGTAGAAAGGGGAGATCACTATCTGAACATGATAGGCGCAAATTCGAGTTTCAGGGTTGCAGTACGTCACTTTGTTGATTCGATCATGGAAGGGGTTGAGCATAACAAACTTACAATAGAGGATATAAACTGGTTTATACCACACCAGGCAAATTTCAGGATGTTTGCCTCGATTGCCAAATCAATAGAGGTGCCCATTGAGAGGTTCTATATTACTCTTGACCGTTATGGTAACTCATCTTCCGCATCATGCGCCATAGCCCTTGATGAAGCTGTAAGAGACGGGAGCATAAAGGAGAAGAATCATGTATGCATGCCTGTATTCGGAGGTGGACTAACTTGGGGAAGCGCGCTTATAAGATGGTAATAAGAATTACAGGTTTAAGATTTAAGATTCAAGATTCAAGATTCAAGATTCAAAATTCAAAATTCAAAATTGAGAAATAATTTAAACCTCTGTGCACTCTGTGCCTCTGTGGTGAAATATTATTTCTCAAGCGCCTTTTTCATGTGTTCCAAAAATTCCTCAGCATCAATTTCTGATTCTATCCTTAGTTCTGTAACTTCCTTTCCCTCTCTGTTAATAAATATGATAGTTGGGGCGCCTTCAATACTGTATCGGTTTTTTATCTCATCCTCTCCCTGAATTTTTCTGGTTATATCAATACGAGTCATTAAAAAATTTTCACTTAATTTAAGGATGTCAGGGTTTGTAAATACCTTTTTATCCATCAGTTTACATGGACCGCACCAGTCAGCATAAACATCAATGATTACAGGCTTTGAATTTTTAGCTGAGGTCTCTATCACTTCGTGATTATATGGGGTCCATTTAACACTTTCTGCTACATCAACCGCTAAATAGAGATAGAATAGACCTGAAAAGATGATCAGACAGCTGACGCCTTTTTTAATATACTTGAAATAACGTAAATTTTTCCCTGTTTTATCAAACCATCCCAGGTGCATTCCTGCTATTACAGCTAGAATAAGGAAAATAATATGTTCAACCAAAATATTACTAATCAGAGACCTTATATAATGATATCCCATCGCTATTAAAATCCAGCCAAAAATTTTCCTGACCCAATACATCCAGTCTCCCGACTTTGGCAGGCGGTTAATTGCCCCTGAAAAAATAGCCAGAATACAAAAGGGGAAACCTAACCCCAGTCCTAAAACAAAGAAATAAAGAAATCCAAGTAAAGGCTCGCCTTTCTGCCCGACATGAAGCAATAAGGTTATAACAAATGGGCCGATGCAGGGTGCTGCTATAATCCCCAAAGTCAGGCCCATAAAAAAAACACCAAAGTATCCCTCATAATTTTTTGATGCCATATTTGTTATTGCTGACGGCAACTCAAATTCCCAAAATCCAAAGAAACTGAAAGCAAGCGCTGTCATAACTAACGCTATAAAAATTAATACTGGAGGATATTGAAGTGCTGCTCCGAACATGCTTCCAGAAAAAGCCGCCAATACACCCATTAATGAGTAAGTTAAAGAAATACCTGATAGGTAACATATGCCGGATAATAAGGTATTCCCACGGTTTTTATCACTTCTACCACCAAAAAAAGAAATAGTTATCGGAATTAGGGGGTATATACATGGGTTAAGATTTAGAACAAGGCCATTGAAAAAAATGCCAATCAATACCCAGATAAGACCTGTATCAAATTTTAAATCATTTTCACCGGTATTCTTGCTCGCAGCGTATATATCCTGGTTTATCTGATTCGTTACAGTACCTGCAGTAACAACATCCACATCTATTTTAACCGGTACTGTTTCCGGTGCAAGGCATGATGCCTTTGAGCATGCCTGGTAACTCAGTTCACCAGTGATTGATTTTAACCCGGTAGCCGCATCCTGCGCCACCTTTACCAAACCCTGCACATAGAAGGTATCCGCGTAAACATCAACAGCCTTGTCTGTGTATTCAAATTTTTTCTTCTGAGGATCAGGAAACTGAATATTATCAACTTTTATTCCGTCTGCATGTTTGAGTTCAAGCACGGTGGGGATAAGATACTCCTCTTTTATTGCGCCGTGAATATACCAGCCCTTTGCAACTGTAAGCCTGAACAGAACAGGGTATGAACCTGTTACTTCATATCTGTCTGTGGAAGGCATGATATCAACAGACACTGTCGGGGTCTTTGCGCTTATTGTAATAGATAGAAAAATAGATATTAAAAATATTATAAGAAAGTTATTCTTCATAAAAAGTTTTGCACCTCAGTGTACATTACAGCGGGATAAAATAAATCTTACGGCCTGGTTATATTCATACACCCATAAACTCTGAGTGCATGGAGAAAGCTGAGGGTCCTAAAAGCTGTTCTTTTTCACCTCTCTTATATCAGCTCAGTTGACCATTTCTATTATATCTTCAGGGGTAAAGCTCAGATATCTGAATATCTTTTTTTCTACCTCTTTGCATATCCTGAAGTTATCTTCTATTCTTTTTACAAGGGTCTCTTCATTTTTTGCATATCTTTTCAGTATATATTCGAGTCTCTTTTCAAGGGTCACAACCATGTCATGGTTAACCCGTTTGTCTGAATAATAGATTATCTCCTGTTCTGTCACCCTGTTGTGAGGCTGATAATCAGCTAGATATATGTGTTCACCGACTATATCGGCGATCTCACTGAAGCCATTTTCAAGGCAGATCTCTTTGCCCTTAACCGCGTGATCAATGTCAGAACCCAGGTACATGGTCTTTGCTATATCATGTAAAAGCGCTCCTGCCGATACCTTTGCAGGGGAGATATCAATGTCTGCCCCGGTAAGACCCTTTGCAATAAGACTCGCTATTTTTTCCACCTTGAATGAATGTGCCCTGATATTATCAAGCATTCCATAGGTATTCATCAATGAGATACACTTTTCAGCATCCGGAATCATATTTTTATCATCTATCGTTAATTTATTTTTCAGGAGCGGCTCAGATATCCCTTTACAAGCTCAAGCATCTCGCTTGTCTTAAAGGGCTTTGCGAGTGTCGGGTACCTGTACTTTACAATATCTTCATCCAGCTCTTCCCTCAGCCTTCTTATACCGAAAAACCCGCTTATATATATGACCTTGATATCAGGGCTGATCTCGCGGATCTTTCTTACAAGTTCAAGGCCGCTCATCTTGGGCATAACCACATCCGTGAACACAAGGTCAGGCAAAAACTGCTTGTACATCTCAAAGCCGTTGAGACCGTCAACAGCAACCTTGACATCATACCCTTCCATCTTGAAGATGTCTTTGAAGATCTCCTGGAGCCCGAATTCATCTTCAACCACAAGTATCTTTTTCCTGTGATTTCCATCGCCATTTACATTTGTGCTGTCAAAAAGACCTATTATCTCATTATCTTCCATCTGGCTTATGAGGGTAGACAGCCTGTTCAGGCTCTGCTGGGTCTTTACCGCCATATGCAGGTTTTCAGGATTCAGATCAGGATGATATACCTTGCTTAAAAGGCGATGGCTTGACCTGATATAAGAGACAACAGCCCTTTCGCCAAGTTCATTAAATATTTCCCTGGCCTTATCATATAGATTGAGAAAGATGAGTTCTTTTTTAAGTTCTGTAAGATGTTCTGTCAAAATTGGCCCTTCACTATAGTAAAATCTAAAACCGGGGCATTCTGGCATAACATAAAAAATAATGCAATATCCTTTGATAACTCTATTATGAAGAGGATACCTCAAATAGTCGCTTGACAGCGAATATCCTTTTACCTATGCTGCCATAAAAAAGCGGATTCTATCAACTTTGAAGAAGAAATTATTTAACTATATGAATATCTTATATTTTATATACAGGGTATTAATCTCTGCCATTTTTGTTGTCCTTATAATACCCTTCCTGCTGTTTGTTACCTTTAAAGGTAAGTACAGGAGGCATCTTTGGGAGCGGTTTGGATTTATACCTCAGGGTGCTATTGAGCCCCTTGATGGCAGGCCAAGAATATGGGTTCATGCGGTTTCCCTTGGTGAGGTAAAGGTGGCAAACTCTATTATTCCTTCCCTTAAAGACATTCTACCAGGATGTTCTATAATCCTCTCCACCAGTACCGAACACGGAAGGGCCCTTGCCCTGGATTTACCTGGCAGCAAGGTGCCTGTAATTTATGCGCCCCTTGATTTTTTCCCCCTGGTGAAAAATGCCCTTAACAGGATAAAGCCCGATATCCTCATATTTCTTGAGACAGAGATATGGCCTTCATGGATAATTGAAGCCAAAAAAAGCCGTGTTAAACTCGCAATGTTGAACGGCAGGATCTCCGGCAGGTCAATCAAGGGCTACAGGAAGGTAATACCCTTTTTCAGGATGGTTTTATCCAGATTTGATCTCCTGAGTATGATAAGCGAAGGGGACAGGGAGAGGATCATAGAGATGGGCGCAAGGCCTGAAACTGTTACAGTCAACGGGAATGCTAAATATGACATGCTGACCCGCGGGACGACCCATGGGATGAATGAAAATATCCGAAAGATGCTGCATATACCTACCGATGCGCCGGTTATTGTTGCGGGGAGCATAAGATCAGGTGAAGAGGATATCATACTTGAGGCATATAAAAATATAATCGATACTTTTCATGATACAGTGCTTATTATTGCACCAAGGCATCTTGAAAGGATCAGTACGATCACAGAGCTTATCCAAATGCATGGGCTCAACTATCATTTGAGAAGCGAGCTGGTTTCGTCCGGAAGTTCAAGAAAACACGGCATCATTATTATTGACTGCTACGGGGAGCTTTTTAATATATACAGCGCAGCCACAATTGCCTTTTGCGGTGCGAGTCTTGTGCCCCTGGGCGGGCAGAATCCCCTTGAGCCGGCGGCCTGGGGGACACCAGTTTTTCACGGCCCCCATATGGCGGATTTTAACGATGCCATGGATCTCCTCAAAAAATATGATGCAAATATTGAGGTAAAAGATACTTCTGATCTCATAGAAAAGATCATCTATTATCTGAATAATCGTGATCTCCTTTCTAAAAAGGGCAGGGCAGCAAAAAATGCGCTTATGGAAAACTCCAATGTTGCAGAGACCCAGGCATCCCTCATAAAGGGGCTAATTGAAAAAAAGCTGTGAAAATTTATTTTGTTAGCTATTGACTAATTTGATTATTGCAAGTAGATTGCCCCAAGTTTTCTTAAAAGCCTTAAAAAAACCATATATTATTAATTTTATTGAAAGGGACATTTTGAGTAGAACAGACTTAATAGAACTGGAAGGCCTTGTAACCCGCGTAATGGGGCGAGGCACAATGGAAATTCAATGTGATAACAATGTTGTAGTACACGGCGTGCTTTCCGGTCGAATGAAAAAAAATAGAATCAAGGTTATTCAGGGAGACAGGGTAAAAGTCAGTGTTTCACCATATGATACATCACATGGTCTTGTAACCTATCGTTTTAAGTAAATCCCATAATCCTAATGCAAACCTGCGCGATCTCCGGGGCAGCATTCTCCTTTACCTGTGATATTTACGTTCTCAGGCGTTTTATATGCCTGTTATATTTTTTTATTGATTTACCTGAACTATAAATACAGGTGATCCCTTTGAGAATTACACTTATTAAATATATTTCAAAGGAAATCTGGTCAGTATTCCTGACCTGCATGATGGTTTTTATATTTATTATCATGTCCGCACGTATCCTCGATCTGACTGAGCTGATTTTCAACCAGGGCGCAGGTTTTAAAGAACTTTTCAAACTTATTTTATGTCTGCTGCCAAAAATGATCCTTTTAGCTATGCCGATTGCCTGTCTTATGGCTGTGCTCCTTTCATTTATCAGGATGGGGAGTGATAACGAGATAACAGCCCTGCATTCTTCAGGGATAAGCCTCTATCAACTGATGCCTCCTGTAGTGATATTCTGTTTTATCTGCCTTATCTTTTCATTTTTTTTAACCATGTCCTGGAGCCCCTATGGCACCAGGACAGAAAAGACCTTTTTTGTGGACATCATGAAATCAAGTGCAGATTTCATAATAAAGGAAAAGATAAAGGAAAGGGTCTTTAATACTGATCTGATAAATGATGTTATGTTTTATGTAAACAGTTATTCTCCAAAAGACAGGATTATGGAGGATGTCTTTATTGTGGATATGAGACATGGCAGGGAAAAGACCTTTGTAGCGAAAAAGGGGAGATTTATTCCGGACAAAAAAGGCATTATTATACAGCTGTATGATGGCTATGTATTCCCTGATGACAAAGACGGAAAATCCCAGATACATTCTTTCAAGGCGTTCAGCTATAAACTTGAGCTGGATGATATGGCTGAAAACAGGTCCGGGCATGATCTTGAGCCTGAAGAGATGTATCCCGGAGAACTGATTGGTTTAATCAGGTCACAGGGTGAAGATAGTAAAAATAAGAGCCTGGCAAGCCTTACATTTTATGAGATGTTTTCCATCCCCCTGGCGGTATTTCTCATTGGGCTCGCTGGCGCTCCTCTGGGCGCACAGATCAGGGCACAGGGGAGGACAAAAGGCATTGTTGTAAGCCTTCTGCTGTTTTTGAGTTACTATGCTATCCTAATGTCTGTAAGGGTTATGTGTGAAAACGGGACAATTTCTCCTGCATTTGGTGTGTGGCTTCCTGTTCTGTTTCTCATGCTGATATCTACCTTTCTGCTTTTATTGCCTTCAGGCAGGATATATTCAGATATCTTGGGCAGGTTTAGATTCATTAATAAAATTTATGCATCTGGCAGGTAAGTGGTATGAAAGAAGAGATTCAAAAAGAACAAAGAGCCCATGAGAGGTTTCGGGCAAAAGAGGGCGGTTTTGTGGTAATCAAAAAAAACAATGACTCAAAGATGACTGTCGGGCAGATAATAGATATCAGCCAGGGAGGTATGAGCTTTAAATACCTGGCAGATAGTGAGCCTATTGATGGGGCCCATAAACTGGATATTTATTTTACCGGACAAGGCGCCCAGCTTAAAGACATTCCATTTAAGGTTGTAACCGATTTCAGGTTGGAAAGCCCTTTCGCTTTCAGCTCTGTATTTATGAGGAGGGGGTGTTTACAATTCCAGGGTATGTCGAGTGAATATAAAAATAAGTTTATTGAGTTTATAGAAAAATTCACCAACATAGAAACGCTTAATTAATGTTTATCCAGAAACTGATGTTTCTGGATGAAGGCGATAAACACTAAGCGTTCAGCTTCCTGTCCCCTCATAGCTTCAAGCGACGACGGATCAGCAAGAATCAAAAAAAAGACATGGCTGATCCTGCCTGAGACAACGCTGTGCCGTAATAGTAAATTGTTGCAAACAATCATTTTAACTATGTATGTTTTTTATAGGATGTACTTAAGTCTTCTTTGAGAAGAGAAAAATGAAAATCTATAATCAGGAGGAAAGGTATGATCAGTAAAAATTTATTTAAGGTAATATTGTTCAGTATTGTTTTATTAAATGCGGTAACGGTTCTTGCTTCATCAGAATGCAGCCGGGGTATGCTTCAGGAGACAGCAGATAAGTATCTTGATGCACTTAAAAAAGGGGCGCCATCCACGATGCCCCTTAACCAGCAGGCAAAGTATATCGAGAACAGGAAGGAGATGCCTTTTAACGAGGGCATATGGAAGGAGCCATTATCCATAGATTTCAGCCGCAGCCTGCTTGATGTGGATACCTGCCAGAGTTATTCCGAGATAATACATGCCAAAGGCAGCCATCCTTATGTTATAGGGACCAGGTTAAAGGTAAAAGATGGCAAAATATCGGAAGTGGAAAGCCTTGTAAGCGATGATAATGACTGGCTTTTTAATGCCGCAGATTATCTTAAATACTCATCAACTGAAAAATGGGACATCATCCCTGCTGATAAGCGTATGGAGAGGAATACCCTTATCAAGGTTGCGAGCGACTATTTTGACATATTTCAGGATTATGCTGCGTTTGACAAAATACCCTGGGGCATACCATGTGTCCGTATTGAGGGAGGAGCATATACAAATCCCAAAAATGACCCTGAACCTTCATGCACAGCCGGGGTGCCAAAGGGCGGCGGAGTACCAATGACAAACCGGAGCTATGTTGTTGATGTTGATATGGGTGCGGTAGTCGGTTTTGTTGATTTTGGCGGTGAAAAAGGTTTACCTGATGCCCATACGTTCCGGCTGGAAAACGGGAAGCTTCGCTATGTTCATGTGATTACCCTCTGCCCGAACGGCTGCCCGAAAATACCAATGCCAAAGGAAATGCCGAAATAAAAGCAAAGATAGTATGAAATAAAACTCAACAACCACTGTCTAGATGGTGGTTGTTGAGTGAAATACTA
>CAZCMD010000160.1:0-10862 GCA_964499695.1 uncultured Desulfatiglans sp. | reverse complement strand
TTCCATTTTCACATTCCCTCCCGAATTTGAAAAATAAAATTTTTTTGCCAAATGGTCCGAAAGGAGTCTATCCTTTTGGACAGTTGATAATAAAAACCTAAAGAATTGCAGCACATCTATGAAAAACCGTTCTGAGGCAGAAGTCTGTGACAGGAACCTTAACCATTCGACTCGTACTTACGGTTTTTTTATACAATAAATTGTATTCTTGAGACTCCCTGGTTTGATCAATGCTTAAAAGGTAATAACAGATTCCTTTAAAACAAGTCCCTGGGATATGGCACTTCCAGAATTACTTTTTTTATTGTCTATCAACTATCATACTTATACTTTATAAATCGATTCAAAAACAAAAAAACTTTAATAAATAAATCAGGTCTTAAAAATATGTTTACTCATAAATAATTCTAAATAATGAACCTGAGCTTGAGTTTCCATTTAGTATATCATAGACTTAAAATCAATGAAAAAAATTTATTTATATGATTTTTTTTACCCCTGAAATAAATGAAAAAAGGACCTTCATACTCCCTGTTCAATCATACAGCAGACCTTGGCCTGATGGTCAGGGCTAATTCATGTGAAGAGCTGTTCAAAAATGCCGGGCTGGCCATTATGGATCTGATGATACTAAATAAATTACATAAACCAGGGGTGAGACGAGATATATCCATAAATGGTAATGATCTTCCTGATCTTATGGTAAAATGGCTGTCAGAGTTGCTCTATTTTTTTGAAGGAGAACGACTTATAACAACCGGGATAAACATTAACAGCCTTAAGCCCAACAATATCAATTCAACCATTGATATTGTTGAATTTGACAACAGGCACCATGAAGTATTAAGAGAAATAAAGGCGGTTACTTATCATCAGATTGAGGTCATAGACAAAGGGGGGCTATGGATAGCAAGGATTATTTTTGATCTGTAGGCGACAATATGGATATGAAACTCGAAAAGATAGATGATAACAGGTGGCTTATCCCTAAAACTGGCAGGATGAGGGTACCGGGGATGGTATTCTCCAGCAGCAAGCTCATCGATGAGGTAAGGGGTGGTGAAAGTATTACCCAGGTGGCAAATGTGGGTACACTGCCCGGTATTGTTGGTTATTCCATCGCCATGCCTGATATACACTGGGGATATGGCTTCCCGATTGGCGGTGTGGCGGCATTCCGCATGGAAGATGGCATTGTATCCCCGGGCGGGGTTGGCTATGACATAAACTGCGGGTGCCGGCTAATGACCACGGCCCTGATGGAAGAGGATATAAAACCCTTCATAAGGGAGGTTGTCCTGGCCCTTTACAGTGATATCCCTTTGGGCGTCGGAAAGGGTGGAGAGATCAGGCTGTCAAAGAAAGAAGAGGAGATGGTTGCCACAGAAGGGGCATCATGGGTCATAAAACAGGGCTATGGCAATAAGGATGACCTTATCAAAACAGAGGACAGGGGTGTTATGTCCGGAGCTGACCCGGATGTAGTAAGTGAAAGGGCTGTAAAAAGGGGAATGGATCAACTGGGCACCCTTGGCTCAGGCAACCATTTTCTGGAGGTACAGGTTGTTGATGAAATATATAACCAAAAAACAGCCGATATTTTTAATCTGCACAAAGGACAGGTAACAGTTTTTCTGCACACCGGTTCAAGGGGTTACGGGTACCAGATATGCGATGATTTTTTAAAAAAAATGTCGGAAAAACCGCAGCTTACAGGGCTTCCTGACAGGCAGCTTGCATGCGCTGCCATATCTTCGGATACAGGGAGAGAGTATCTCGCGGCAATGGCCTGTGCTGCCAATTATGCATGGGCAAACAGGCAGGTGCTCATGCACCTTGCAAGTGAATCAATGTTGAATGCGCTTGGTATAACCCCGGGGGTTTTACGCATGTCGCTCCTTTATGATGTGTCCCATAATATTGTCAAGATGGAACATCATATGGTCGATAACAGGAATATGCAGCTCTGTGTCCACAGAAAAGGGGCAACCCGTGCATTTCCTCCAGGCCATGAGACCCTGCCTGATATATTCCGTGAGACTGGTCAGCCGGTGCTCATCCCTGGGGATATGGGCACATGCTCATATGTGCTCGCAGGTGATCAAGGGGCTATGGACAAGAGTTTTGGTTCAAGCTGCCACGGTGCAGGCCGAACCCTGAGCAGGAGTATGGCTATAAAAAGGGCCAGGGGACGGTCTATTCAGAGAGAACTGGAGGAAAAGGGCATCTTTGTACAGGCAGGGGGCAGGCATACGTTGATGGAAGAGATGCCCGAGGCATACAAGGATGTATCTCATGTGGTTGAGGCAGTAACTAATGCGGGACTTGCAAGAAAGATAGCCCGTTTAAGACCAATAGGTGTTATAAAGGGATAAAACTATATGAGGAAAGTTAAATGATGCAAAAACCCTCCTATTCAGAACTGGAAAACAGAGTAAAAGAGCTTGAGGCACTTGTTTTAAAAGGAAAGGGCGCTGAAAAGGAAATAGTTGAAAGCAATGCCCTCTTAAAGGAGGTACAGAGGGTTTCCAGAATAGGGAGTTGGTTTATTGATCCTGTGTCGGGCATTGTGAACTGGTCAGAGGAGATGTTTAATATTTTTGATCGCAATCCCGAATCAGGCCCGCCTTCTTATGAAGAGACCCGCATGATAATTCACGCTGATGACTGGGGATCTTTTGACAGGGCTGTTAAAAAAGCCCTGACCGATGGTATTGATTACAGCCTGGAGATAAGGATTTTGATGCCTTCCCACGATATCAGGTATGTTACAACAAGGGGTCATGTTGAAAAAGATGCTAACGGGACAGTAAAAAGACTTATTGGCACAACACAGGATATTACTGAAGCTAAAAAGGCACAGGATGCGCTTATTAAAAGCGAGGAACGTTACCGCGCCCTCTTTGACAATATCCCTGTAAATACTGTCGTTGTGGACAGGGAAGGAAAAATCAACGCATTCAAGTTTCCGGAGCATACAGAACAGATACAGATGCCCATGGACGGGGATGTGATGTATAAAGACTTTGCCCAGTACCAGCCTCTTGATATGTATAAGGAATTGATGGAGAGCATACGGTCGGGAAATAAAAAAGAGTACCTGGATTTAAAGTATGGCGACAAGTCCCTTCATATAAGGATAAACCCCTATAAAGATGGAGCAATAATCACAGCAATTGACACAACATCCATAAGAAAACTTGAATCCGAACTCCAGCAAAGCCGCAAAATGGAATCCCTGGGCACACTGGCCGGGGGCATTGCCCATGAAATAAACAATATCCTCGGTATAATATTGGGAAATGCTGAGCTGGCATGGGAATATATACCTCACAATAACCCCGCATCAGAGTGTGTAAAAGAGATAAGGGATGCATCCTTCCGGGCAAAGGATGTTGTAAGACAGATCATGAGCTTTGCCCGCAAGACCTATACTGAAAGAAAACCTATCCTGATCCGGGGCGCAATCAGGGATTCTTTAAAACTTATAAATTCAACAATCCCTAAAAACATAAGAATAAATGAGCGGATTACATGTAATTCCGAGGTCATCCTTGCTAATAAAACCGAGATCGGCCAGATAATGATGAACCTTATAAAAAACGCGGAGCAGGCCATAAATGGAGGCGTGGGCGAGATAGAGGTATGCCTTGAACCGCTTAAACTTGGTGGAAGGGGGGTCGCTCTGTATGAAAATTTAAGGCCGGGAAGGTATGTAAGGCTCGCAATAAAGGATACAGGCGAAGGTATAGACCCTGAGATCATGGATCGCATCTTTGATCCCTACTTTACAACAAAGGATATTGATGAGGGTCTTGGAATGGGGCTTGCGGTTGTCTACGGGATAATTAAAAAGCATGATGGCGCCATCAGGATAGAAAGTGAACCGAAAAAAGGAACAACCGTTGAGATGCTTTTTCCCCTTTCAGATGCAAAGGCGGAGGAGGTTGAAGAAGGTAATGAAATACTTCCTAAAGGTACTGAACATATCCTGTTTGTTGATGATGAACCTTCCCTTGTAAAACTTGCAGGCAGCCTACTTGAACAGCAGGGTTACAGGGTTACAGGCATCTCAAGCAGCACGGATGCCCTGAAACTCTTCAGAAAAGACCCTGACATTTTTGACCTGATTATTACCGACATGTCCATGCCGGACATGCCAGGGGATATGCTTATCAGGGAGGCCCATAAAATCCGCTCAAATATCCCTGTTATACTTTCTTCAGGGCACAGTGACTTTGTTAGCAGGGAGACAGTCAGGGATATCTCTGTTAATGCATATGCGATGAAACCCTTAAAAAGGGCGGAACTCATAAAAACCGTGCGCAATGTACTTGACAATGCCCGAAGTCGAGCATAAAGGGCGATTTTTTATTGACATAAAAAACACAACCCCATATACTTCACCTCTCTAAAAGAGGATTCTTATCAATTATTTAAAGAAAGAGGTGAACAAAACATGAAGATATTATATGAATTTATCCCAAGGCTTGACTTTGTCAACTCTGCTGCAAAGGTTAAGGATTTAGTAGACGGTTTTAATATCACTGACAGCGCCGGAGGCGCCCCTGCACCAGGCGGAATTTCCGTGGCATGCGTTTTAAAACAGATATACCCTGACAAGGTAACCATCCCCATGATGATTACCAATTACAAGGGGCCGGTTGAGTTGGGCGCAGCAGCGCTTGCCGCCGAGGCAATGGGCGTTGATGGCATTCTTCCTGACCCGGGTGATCCGCCGAAATACGGCACACTGATCAGGACACGTGAAGACGGCTCATGCCAGACCATTTCTGACCCTGATGAAATTCTTGCATACAGACGTTCCACAGGCCCTGCTGAAGAGGTAAGGAATTTTCTGCGCAAGTCGGTAAAGGTAAGCAAGACAAAGATTGGTTGTCTTTTGACCGCACGTGTACCCGCTGAGGCCGCTATCGAACGTATGAAGAATGACTGGGATTTCGGTTTTTTCCTTAGACTCGAAGAGTCAACCATGCCCAAACTGAAAGAGATAGGCACAGAATGCAAACGTATGGGTAAACCAATATATCCATATTTTATAGTGGGTACAGAGAAGAATCAGAAGGTTTTACAGAGGATCGGTTGGCCTGCCAGCGCAACCATGGATACCGCTGAAAAGTTTGTTGCCGAAATGCAGGGTTATGTTGACGGTATAATCGCCACATGCCTTGGAGATGTTGCATCTGACATGGAGCTGCTCGCAAAGGTTCAGAAATACAGGGGATAATTGGGGTTTTCTGACTCAATCTCTGAATTAATCCGCCATAAAGGGCGGTGATAAAAATAAAAAAGGCCGAAAAAATATTCGGCCTTTTTTTTATGCCTGCAAGATCTGTAGCTAATTAGTGTCCATCCAGAAAGTAACAAATTCTGGATGTGGCTTTCAGCAAAATGCTTTTAAACCAAAAAATTAGCTAAAAGCTGATCGCTAATAGCTGACCGCTTGAATCCAAAAACGACAGTTTTTGGATGGACACTAATTATCATATTTTTCCGGATTCTTAATAATATTTAATATTTAGCCATCATCTGCCGATAAGTATCTTGTATTATCATCAGAATACATAAAGGCTGCCTTTCCTGGAAGAACGGGCGCAGATCATATTACCTGTGGGTCTTCTATCTTTTTACAGCCTTTAGAAAGGCATCACGAACTAGAGAATGTATATAAAATGCTGGGGTTCAAGGGGATCAGTACCTGTCTCAGGTAGTGACCATATAAAATATGGTGGCGATACCACATGCCTTGAGATTCGATCAAGTCAGGATGACCTTATTATCGTGGATGCAGGCACTGGTATAAGGCGGCTGGGGCTTGACCTGATTGCACGGAAACGCTATTCATTTGACATGCTCTTTACCCATGCCCACTGGGATCACCTGATGGGTTTTCCATTTTTTGCGCCTATATATAATGAAAATTTTAAAATCAGCATGAAGGGATGCCCCTTTGCCAAGAAATTTATAGAGACTATGTTGGGCAGGGTTATGTCGCCGCCCAACTTCCCGATTGAGTACACAGACCTGAAGGCGAGTTTTGAATACCTGCCCGACTGCCCGTTTTCATTCCAGATAGGATCGATAACCGTAACGCCTGTCCCCATTAGTCATCCCAACAGGGGGAGCGGATATAAATTTACTGAAAATGGTAAAAGTTTTGTCTTCCTGACTGATAATGAACTGACCTATCAGCACAGGGGTGGATTAAGCTTTAATGACTATCTCGATTTCTGCACCGGCGCAGATCTTTTGATGCACGATGCGGAGTATACACCTGATGAATACCCTGCTGTGAGACAGTGGGGGCATTCAACCTATACAGATGCCCTTGATCTCGCAAAAAAGGCAGGGGTCAGGAGATTCGGCCTTTTCCATCTCAACCAGGGCAGAGTAGATTCTGCTGTGGACAAAATTGTGGAGGATTGCCGTAATATTGTTTCCAAAAATGGTGCAAGGCCTGATTGTTTTGCTGTCGGCATGGATATGACCTTTGAGGTGTAGTTATAAAATCCCTTCATATATCCTTAGCCAGTTGAGACCCATGATCTTATCAATTGCCTCTTTCGTATAACCATGTGCCTTCATGATTGTCTTCAATGCCTTTATACCGGTGTGATTCTCCATACCTTTGACAGGCTGATCAAACCCGCAGAAATCAGACCCGATGGCCGCGTATTCAGGCCCGAACCTTTGAACGACCGTATCAAGATGTATAAAGATATCATCTATCGCTGCATCACCCGCCAGTGTAAGCATCTCAGGATTAAAGGTAATGCCGACAAGCCCGCCCCTCTCGCACAGATGACGCACCTGCGATAGATCCAGGTTTCGCTGGAGGTTGCACCTCTCCCGAATCCCTGTATGGGATGAAACACATGGCCTTTCCACAAGGTCCATGAGCTGGTAAAAGCAGGCAGGGTGAAGATGCGCAACATCGATCAGGATATTGTTGTCATTGAGCATATGGATAACCTCACGGCCGGTTTGGGTAATGCCATCAGAGTGAAGCACAGAGTTACCATCCGCAAGCCTGTTTTTACCCGCATGGGTAAGGCCTACTATATATATACCACGGTCTCTTAAGCTAAGGGCAAGGCTGATGTTGTTTGCCAATACATCCGCGTTTTCCAGCAGCAGGATAGTGCCGATTAAATCCCTGTTTTCTTTTATCTGAGTGATATCGTTCATTCCCCTGACACGGATAATATTTTCAAGGATCTTCAGGGTAAAATCATAATTCTTCTGAAAATGCACCATTGTCATTTTATCATTATAAATATCCTGACAGTAGATAGCGGTCGCAAAGAGCCTTACGCCTGATGACTTCACTGTTTCAGGGGTTACAGGCCCATGCTCCAGGGTATCAAATTTTTTACCTTTTGCATGCCGTGCCATATAGTAGGGAAGGCCCACATGACCATCCACATAAAGCAGGTCTGGTTCCGGCTCCTCTTTTTTAAATTCTGCTGCAAGTTCTGCAATAAAATTCTCATCAGGCAGTATTATAAGCCTGTCACCCATCAAAACACCTCCATTATCTTTTATCCATCATATCCTATAAAGAGGAGATGGATGTCAAAAGTTTTTTAATGCGCTTATAGGCTAAAAAAACAGAAGTGTTGTTGCCAAATCCACAAAATATGATTAATTTTGCTAAACAAATAAAATGACCGGAAACAGGTGAAGGAGCGGATATGAAAAAATGGCTGAGTGAAGAGCTTATTTGCCCGGAATGCTTAAACAGACAGGCTGATGAAGATATCCGGCTGACAGTGGAAATCAGACAGGAAATTGATGATGATATTACAGAGGGCCGCCTGAACTGTCCGCTCTGCGGGAGAGGGTATGATATCAATGATGGTATTGCCGTGGTAGTACCGGAAAAGAGCCTGCCCATAACCAGAAATATAACCGGGTACGGCTCATTTTCCATGAGTTCATCCTATCTGTGGAGCCATTACTCTGAATTTTTCAATGATCCCGATGGGACAGACGCCTATAAAAGGTGGGCAGAGGCCTTAAATCCTGGTAATGGCTGGGCCCTGGATATCGGCTGTGCAGTGGGAAGGCTCACCCTGGAAATGACAAAGACCCATGACAGGGTTGTTGGCATAGATACATCCCTCTCTTTTATCCGGTCTGCCCGAAAACTGATAACTCAAAGGAGTCTGGAATTTGATTTGATAATAGAGGGAGAGATTACCGAAAGGAAGTCGGGCAGGCTGGACCCGGCATTCAGGTTTGAAAATGCGGATTTCATTGTGGCGGACGCAATGGCACTGCCTTTCCGCACGGATCGTTTTGCCACGGCAAGTTCAGTTAATATACTGGAAAAGGTGCCTGATCCCTCTTTACACTTAAGAGAGGCCAACAGGGTCATGAACAAGACAAAGGCCCGCTTTCTCTTTTCAGACCCCTTTTCATGGGATGAAACCGTAAGCCACCCTGATCTCTGGCTGGGAGGAAGAAATAAAGGGCCATTCAGGGGCTTTGGTATTGATAATATCTCCCGGATGCTCCGCGAGGGCGAGGGTATATTTTCGCCTCCATTCAGCATTCAGAAAACAGGATCAATTCAATGGAAAATCAGAAAAACAAGGAATCTGTGGGAACACATCACCTCGCAGTTCCTGATAGCCCAGAGGGATTATTGATATAAGGAGAGCCCCGGTGTCAAAAGAAAAACATGGAATTTGCGGGTTATGCTTCCACAGCCCCGGCTGCGGTGCGATCGTCCACTTTGATGACGAGGGGAAAATAGAACGGCTTACCCCTGATCCGGAAGCCCCCATGGGAAAGGTTCTCTGCCCTATGGCCGAGAGCGCAGCACAGATAATCTATTCGGAAAGCCGGATCAAACAACCCATGAAACGGAAAGGGCCAAAGGGCAAACTCGATTTCGAGCCCATATCATGGGATGAGGCCTATGACATCATTGTGAAAAAATTGAAGGAATTGAAGGCTAGCCACGGCCCTGAATCCATAGGGTTCTACGCCGGTACCGGGACTTATGAACGTGCATTCAAGGATGCATTTCAGCTTAAAGGTTCTGAGATCTACCTGGCATCCAGCATTCTCTTTCCTTTCGGATCACCCAATACATTCGGAGTGGGGGCGCCGTGCTACACATCATTAGGCGTCCTGGCGCCCAAGGTTACCATGGGCAACCTGCATATCGACATGTTTTCCGATCTTGATAATTCTGATCTGATTGTTGTATGGGGGACCGACCCCTCAACCTCCACACCGCCTGAAATGTTCCACCGCATTGTCAGGGCTGCAAAGGAGGGCGCCCGGATTATAGTCATCGACCCCCGGCAGACTGCCTCGGCAAAACTGCAAGGCAGCATGTGGGTGCCGATAAGGCCGGGCACCGACGGGGCGCTTGCCCTCGGGCTTTCTCATATCCTTATCCGTGACGGACTAGTTGATGATGAGTTTGTGGAGAACTGGACCTTGGGATATGAAGAGTATAAAGAGTATGTAAAGGAGTTTACCCCGGAAAAGGTATCGGGCATTACAGAGATACCCCCGGAGGTCATAGAGGAACTGGCCGAAGAGATAACCGATGCAGAGGGCGCAAGCTATGTAATGTACACAGGCCTCGAGTATACTAAATCTGGTGTTCAGAACATAAGAGCAGTCATGGTGCTCTGGGCGCTGGCAGGGCAGCTCGATGTGGAGGGAGGCCGCTGCTTTGTCCAGCAGGAAAACCGGATAGAACTGAACAGGGATCACCAGGTTGCAACCCCGGGGTTTGACAGGTCCATAGGTAGCGGACATTTCCCCGTGTATTCAAATTTCTGCGGCGGAGAACCCCATGCGAGCCGCCTGCCAAGGGCTATCCTCCATTCCGATCCCTATAAAATAAGAGGACTGTTTATAATGGGTGCCTCCATCCTCACTGCATGGCCCGACCCTATCCAGTGGCAGAAGGCATTTAATGAACTGGATTTCATGGTATCGATAGACCTGCAGTTCACAAGGGATGCCGCCTGGGCCGATATTGTGCTGCCGGCCACCACCGCCTTTGAGCAGGCCTCCTACTGCTTTTACGGTAATGCCATCCGGATTCGGGAAAAAATGATTGAACCGGTCGGTGACAGCAAACCGTGTTTTACCATTCTTACTGAACTTGCCCAAAAGCTTGGGTATGGAGAGAGGTTCCCTGCAAGCGAGATGGAGCTTTTAGACAATGTTCTGAAAGGGACGGGCATCTCCAGAGCCGATATGGAACAGGCGCCTTTGTTTACAGTGCGGAAAAATCCCGAGCCAATGAGATACAGGAAGTGGGAAACCGGCGGACTTAGAAAGGATGGGAAACCAGGGTTTGAGACCCCATCAGGAAGGTTTGAAATCAAATCCTCGATTTTGGAGGAGATGGGGTACGACGGACTTCCTGTATACGAGGAATCTTTTGAAACCCCTGTGAGTCAGCCGCAGATGCTCAACCGCTTTCCCCTTATCCTGGGCACAGGCCCCTTTAAACCCGATATGAAGTCCTGCTTAAGGGCCATACCTGACTTCATGGAGAGATATCCCAACCCCATGGTACAGATGAATCCTGGGGATGCAAAGGAGAGGGATATTGAAACGGGAGATTCTGTTGTTGTAAAGACCGTCCGGGGTTTTGTAGAGATGACCGCGGATGTTACCGGGGATGTTATGGAAGGATATGTCTATGCCCCTGTGGGCGGCGGGGGGCCGCAGGGGACAGAATCCTGGAGAAGGGCCAATATAAATGCCCTGACTGACCTGAAACAGTTTGACCCGATTTCAGGTTTTCCGACCTACAAGACCCTGCTGTGTCAGGTCAAAAAGAAGCGTCGGCAGCGGACTAT
>CAZCMD010000159.1:0-10992 GCA_964499695.1 uncultured Desulfatiglans sp. | reverse complement strand
GTTCGAGGGCGACATACAACTTGTTGATATGATTTATCTTA
Source organism: uncultured Desulfatiglans sp. (assembly GCA_964499695.1). GTDB lineage: Bacteria > Desulfobacterota > DSM-4660 > Desulfatiglandales > HGW-15 > JAAZBV01. Next base: position 10,951 of record CAZCMD010000159.1, on the reverse strand, counting down.
AAAAGGATTTATAGGAATTGCAGAAATGTAATATAAATATTCCGATGCTGATATTATTAAGAGAGTGGGATGTCCATAAGAAACTAAAAAACTCTGAAAGGCAGTAATGCCAAGGCGGTCGAGGGTTTTTCTTGAATCGCCTTGATGTTTATTTTCGTTTGATGATTTCGAATATCTGGCAGGCTTCTTTGGGTGTAACAATCTGTATGTTATTATAAATCCTTTTTTTAAGCAGATGGTCATCACCTGAGATAATCAACTGGACATTGTTTTGCTCTGCAAGTGCCAGAAAGATGTTATCAAAAGGGTCTTGCTTAATAATCGGGGGTATATTTTTAGGCACAGGTACATAATGGATAAGGTTCATGAAATAGGCAAAGACCTCATCCGGTGTTGTGTTCAAATCCATAAATCTTTTTGCAAATTTTTTATAATGTAAGACTTTTTTAAGTTCTTCAGTTGTTATTTCACAGCCAAATGCTTTCAAGAGGTCGTCTCTGATCCACCTAAGAATCTGGTTAGGTGGTCCACTCCATAAAAGCCCGGATACAGCAACATTGGTGTCTATTATTATTTTCATAATTTTCTTAAGTTGTGAACAATCTGAGCAATTTCAGTTAGATCAGGCTGGCTGTTGTCAAAAAGGGAATTTGCCCGGTCAAGAATATCAGAGGGGACTTCTTCAAAGGGTATAATCTTAAATAAAGGTTTTGATTTTTTTAAAACGATTATTTCTCCGGCTTTTTTCAGGTCTTCAGCAACAGTCGAAAGCCTGAGCCTGAATTCCTTAGTGCTTATGTATTGAGTCATTTTAGATCCCCCTAAGGTTACTTAAAGTTAAACTTAAGATAAACCGGAATAAGGGAAATGTCAAACACATATTATGAATACAGTAAAGTAGAAATGCATCGCACTTGAAAACAATAAATGCACAAACAAAAACCCCGCTTTTAAGGCGGGGTTTTTGTTTAATGTTAACTAAACCAGCGAACCACCCTGCGGTGCTACATTATTAGGATCAAACGCCTTTGTGATTGCTATCCACCATTTGTCATAATGAGACATCTTGGCCTTGATATCATCGCTTACATCACCCATCATCAGTGCAAAATAACTCTCATCAAATGCCCTTCGTCCCTGCTCCTTTGACCATTGTTCAATGTAATATTTCCTTTGATTTTTCAGTTGATTAGTCTTAAGTGTAACCCATTGTATCTTTCCGGGTATAATGAAACTCTGTCATAAAGCGCTCATGCGCCCGTCTCCTATTCCACACATGAAGTTTAAAAACATAGCCACACAGTTCAATCTCATAGGCGACTGCACAGGGAATTGCGGAAACATCCAGAAGAGCATCCGTAATGCCTTCTTTGTGGCGTCGGAGATCTGATGCCTATTTAAAAAATACAGGCGTTTTAATATCAATCAGGGCTGCACAATCAACGGTAAAGAGAACGAGGGGTATCGGAAGGTCAGATACCCCTTTATTATTTGTAATTATCCAAGGCGGATGTATAAAGAATATATCGTTTAAAAAAATATTTTTTTACCTTGACATTCATGACTTATTGAACTAAATTAGTCAAAAAGTCATAATGGCTGAATGGATATTGTTATGGTAAATATGGAAAATAACGAAAATCCCAAAATATTACGTGAATCCATAGGAAACGTTGCAAAGGAGCTGTTTTCTCATTACGGATTTAAAAAGACCTCCATGGATGATATCGCCGGTAAGGCCAGGGTGGCAAAAGGCACCATATACAACTATTTTAAAAACAAGGATGATCTGATCCGGTATGTCGTCTGGAATGAGTGGGAGACACTTGTATCCGATATAAGAAAGGGTATCTCCAATCTGGAATCACCCCAGCGCAAGCTTCGTGAGATGTATATCATCAAGATTAAATACTACAAGGAACTCCGACTGCTGCACTCTTTAACCTATGAGAAAATGGCGGAGCTTCTACCGATAGTGGAAAAAGAGATTAAAGAATTCAAAGGTCAACAGATGGACATTGTCAGGGAGATCCTGGAAGAGGGGGTTAAAAGATCTTGTTTCCGGTCAATGGATGTTTTTGCTGCGGCAAAGGCAATATCTTGTGCAATGAAGGGACTTGAGATGGAGTGGGCCTTTGGGATTGATGTGGAGGAGGCAATTGTCGATGCTGATAACATGCTTGAGATATTGTTTGTAGGTCTTGAAAAGCGGCCTAAAGAATAGAAAATTTTTTACTCTGGAAATGACTTTTTGACTAAAGTAGTTCAATGGGTATGCCGATAATCTGACTAAAGCTCGGGATAGGTGTTAGGGCATTGACGTCGTGCGGCGTATTTTTTTATACCTTTAATGACTATTTGACCATATTAGTCAATGGGTGTCGGACGATCTTGCCTTCAAGATTATGAATGCGATCTAATGACTCCAAGGGTATATTTTTTTGCCTGTAAAGTGACCGTTTGAATAAAATAGTCAAAAGGTTTAGGGCTGGGTTGTCAATGAACTGTCCAGCATAAAGGCAGAGGGGTAGTAAAATTTTCTTATTGTGGTGGGAATAAAATCCCAGAGATCAATGAACACCAAGTCAATCGTTCAAAACAACGGTTGGATTTTAAATAATTTGTGATTTAAGGAGAAGATGATGAACATAGACAGACGCATAAAAGATCGGATTTTTTTATCTCTGATCATATTGATAATGGTGTCGTGTGTTGCATGTGGCAGCCAGTCCGCTACAACAACAGCGACCCCACCCACGGAGGTGGGAGTCATTACGCTTACAACCGAACGGGTAGTCCTGACCACAGAACTTCCCGGACGGACGACTGCTTACCAGATCGCTGAAATCAGACCACAGGTGAGCGGATTGATCCAGAAACGCAACTTTGAGGAGGGTGCGGATGTCAAGGCCGGAGACCTTTTGTATCAGATCGATCCGGCTCAATATCAGGCAGCATACGACCAGGCCGTGGCGGCCCAGGAGCTGGCTGAGTCGAAACTGCCTTCCACACTCAAGCTTGCTGAGAGACTTGGCGGTCTTGCCGAGATCAGCGCGGTCGGACAGCAGGATGCCGACGACGCAACTACCGCCTTGGCAACTGCCAAGGCGAATGTGGCGTTAAGCAAGGCCGCTGTCAATGCTGCAAAGATAAATCTCTATTATACACCGGTCCGGGCGCCGATCTCCGGACGCATCGGACGTTCTAATATAACGGCAGGGGCGCTGGTCACCGCCTATCAGTCCGTGCCGCTCGCCATGATCCAGCAGCTGGATCCGATTTATGTGGATGTAACGCAGGCAAGCGCCGACCTGCTGAAGCTGCGCAGGAGCGCCCAGGATGGAAAGATTACCGTGGATGATACAATGAAGAGGCCTGTGCGCCTCTTGCTTGAGGACGATACCTCCTATCCGATTGAAGGGACATTGCAGTTCCGTGATGCATCGGTCGATTCAACCACCGGATCGGTCACTTTGCGAATGGTCTTCCCCAATCCTGATAAGATACTGTTGCCGGGAATGTATGTAAGGGCAACAATTGAAACAGGGACCAATGAACAGGCGATTCTTGTCCCGCAGCAGGGTGTCTCCCGCGACACCAAGGCCGAACCCTATGCCCTGGTCCTTGGCGCCGACGGCACTGTTGAGCAGAGATATCTCAAGCTCGACCGGGCGATCGGCAGCAGGTGGCTGGTTACGGAGGGTCTGAAGGCCGGTGACAGGGTGATTGTTGAAGGTTTGCAGATAGTCAGGGCAGGCGCCAAGGCGCACGGCACCGAAAGCAAGGTATCTGCCGAGCTTTCCGGCGCCGAAAAGACCTCGGCACGATAGGGAGGTCATTATGGCATCATTTTTTCTAAAGCGTCCTGTTTTTGCCTGGGTTATCGCGATTATCATGATGTTGGGCGGAGCCTTTGCAATTTACAAACTGCCGATCTCACAGTATCCGGCGATCGCATCACCTACGATATCGATCAGGGCCACCTACGCCGGTGCATCGGCAGAGACCGTAGAGGACAGCGTCATACAGATGATCGAGCAGAACATGACTGGCCTCGAAGGGATGCTCTACATGAATTCCGTTGCGGATTCTGCGGGCGGCGCCGAGGTAACCCTTACCTTCAAGGCAGGCATCGATTCGGATCTTGCATGGTCCAAGGTCCAAAACAAGCTGCAGCTCGCGATCCCCTCGCTACCTGACAGCGTCCAGCAGAGAGGCGTCACGGTCAGCAAATCTACGAAAAATTATCTTATCATCGTCGGTCTGACGAGCGAGGACGGCAGCATGACTATGCCCGACCTGACGGACTACATGGTAACGCAGATACAGTCCCCCCTGGCCCGCGTTCCGGGCGTAGGCGAGACCATGGTATTCGGTACTGGTTACTCCATGCGACTCTGGCTCGATCCTGATCTTCTTACCAAGTACGGCATGACGACAGATGATGTCGTGAAGGCGGTGCAATCCTATAATGTAGAGGTCTCCGCAGGTCAGTTCGGCGGCGCGCCGGCAGTAGCGGGGCAGCGGCTCAATGCATCGATACTCATACAATCGCTCCTCAAGACCCCTGAAGAGTTTGCGGCCATCCCCTTAAGGATGAACCAGGACGGATCGGTTGTCAGGGTCAGCGATGTCGGGAGGACCGAATTGGGCACGGAATTGCCGGATCTTTCAACCACATGTAACGGAAAGCCGATGGCAGCCGGTGCCATCCGGATGGAATCGGGGGCCAATGCTATTGACACGGTCAATGGGGTCAAGGCCAAGATGGCCGAACTGTCCAAGTATTTCCCTGCCGGCATGAAGGTCGTTTATCCCTATGACACTACGCCCTTTGTAAAGGTGGCGATCTGGGAGGTTGTCAAGACCCTGATAGAGGCGATCATCCTGGTCTTCCTGGTCATGTATCTCTTCATGGGGAACCTCAGGGCGACCTTTATCCCGACCATTGCAGTGCCGGTCGTCATCCTGGGGACGTTTGCATTACTTGCGATCTTCGGTTTCTCGATCAATATGCTTACCATGTTTGCAATGGTGCTTGCCATTGGTCTTTTAGTGGACGATGCGATCGTAGTCGTTGAAAATGTCGAGAGGGTCATGACCAGCGAGGGCCTGTCACCATGGGAAGCGACGCAGAAATCAATGAAGGAGATCAGCAGCGCCCTTATCGGGATAGGCCTCACCCTTTCTGCGGTGTTCGGTCCGATGATGTTTTTCCCGGGCTCTACCGGGGTCATCTACCGGCAGTTCTCTGCAACGGTCATCACCTCGATGCTCCTCTCCGTTGCGGTGGCCCTTATCCTTACGCCTGTCTTGTGCGCATCGCTTCTGAAGCCGGTTGACAAAGGACATGAAGCTGCCGAGGCGGGCTTCAGGCTGTTTCGGCCATTCTTCCTCTGGTTCGACCGCACATTCTATAGGCTGCGGGATGGTTATGTACGATGGGTAGGCGGCATCCTTAACAGAAAGATACGTCTTGCGTTGATCTTTCTTCTCCTTGTGGCTGGGATGTGCGTCCTTTATCTGCGGATGCCGACCGGATATCTCCCCGGCGAAGATCAGGGGATATTGTTGACCTCGGTTCAGCTTCCCGCAGGATCAACCCTGGAACAGACCCGGGCCGTTATGGCCGGGCTAGAAAAGCATTACCTGACCGAACAAAAAGACGTGGTCGAATCGGCAATGGCCATATCGGGGTACGGCTTTTCCGGACGTGCGCAGAACCAGGCGTTGATGTTTGTGAAGCTAAAGGACTGGGATGAACGCAACCGCCTCGGGATCACTGTAACGGACGTGGCCGCAAAGGCAAGCAAGTTCTTTGCCGGGATACGGAACGCCGTTATATATGCATATGCCCCGCCTGCCGTTATGGAGCTGGGGACGGCTACAGGGTTCGACCTCATGCTTGAGGACCGCGGCAACCTGGGCCATGAGGAGCTTTACAGGATAAGGAGCGAACTCCTTCAAATGGCTGCAAAGGACCCTCGGCTCAACCGTGTCCGTCACAACGGAATGTCCGATGTCCCTATGTACAAGATGGATATAGACTGGATGAAGGCAGGCGCACTGGGTGTCCCTGTCAGCTCGGCGCAGAGTTATATCTCAGCGGCATTCGGCGGGAGATACATCAACAATTTTGTCCAGGGCGGCCGCGTCAAGCGCGTCTATGCACAACTGGACGCCCCATACCGGATGCTGCCGGAGGACCTGAACAACCTCCGGGTGAAAAACACCTGGGGTGAGCTGGTGCCCCTGTCGGCCATAGCATCAGGCAGTTGGGTGTACGCCTCGCCTCGTTTGGAACGTTTCAACTCATTCCCTGCCATGAATATCCAGGGCGAGCCTGCCACAGGATATACCACCGGCGAGGCTATGAAGGCCATGGAGGAGCTGATTAAAAAGCTGCCTTCAGGCGTAGGCTATGAGTGGAATGCATTATCCTATCAGCAACGTTCATCGGAATCCCAGACAGGGCTTCTTTACACCCTGTCCGCCCTGGCCATCTTTCTTGTTCTAGCGGCCCTTTACGAGAGCTGGACGGTCCCGATATCGGTTGTCATTGCATTCCCCTTAGGAATCATCGGCGGTCTGCTTGCATCCACGATGCGCGGCATGCCCAATGACGTCTATTTCCAGATCGGCCTTCTCACCGTGCTGGGTCTTACGACCAAGAACGCCATCCTTATCGTACAGTTCGCCAAGGCAAACCTGGAAAACGGGATGGGTTTGATCGAGGCAACCATTGAGGCGGCAAAGACACGGCTGCGCCCGATCGTCATGACCTCTCTGGCATTCGGTTTCGGGGTGCTGCCCCTTGCCGTCTCAAGCGGGGCCGGGGCAGGCGCCATGAAGGCAATCGGTACCTGCGTGCTGGGAGGTATGATCACAGCCACATTCCTGGCTATCTTTTTCATTCCGTTATTCTTCGTCCTCATTGAGCGGTTCTTCGGTCGCAGCAGCCGGGCGAAAGTTATGCATGGAGCGGCGCCGAGGCGACAAGAGGAGGACATGTAATATGAAAAGAAACATTATTATACTTTTAATCCTTTGCGTTACCCTGTCTGCCTGTAAGACCTTACAGGAGCCCTATGAGCGTCCTGTCCTCCCGGTTTCCGACACATGGTCCACGGAGGCTGAGGGGATCGACTCCTCGGCCCCGTCAGCACAGGATGTTCCATGGAGGTCCTACTATACCGATGAGCGCATGGGTTCGATTATCGAACTTGCTCTTAACAACAACCGCGATCTTCGTGTCGCCATGTTGAACGTCGAACGATTCCAAGCCCTCTACCGTATCCAGAGTTCGGAACTTTCACCGAGCGTCGGAGCTATGGCCTCCGGAGATGTGACACGCGTGCCTGAAAAAGCATCAACTACCGGCACCGAATATACTTATAAACAGTTCTCCGTGAACCTGGGCATAAGTTCATGGGAGATTGATCTCTTCGGCAGGCTGCATAGCCTGAAGGAAAGCGCCCTTGAGCAGTACCTCTCAACCGAACAGACGGCCCGCGCTGCTGAAGATTCTTTGGTGAGTGCGGTTGCGGCATCCTATCTTCAACTGGCTGCAGACAGTGAGACGCTTGCGCTTGCGCGCTCGACGCTTACAACCCGGCAGGCCTCTTATGATCTTATCCGCCGCAGCCATGAGCTTGGCGTCGCCTCGGAGCTCGATCTGTCTCAGGCCCTCAGTCAGGTTGAACAGGCAAGGGCGGCAGTTGCAGCCTATACCGGACGTATTAACTCTGACCGGAACAGACTTGAACTGCTTGTAGGCGCAGGGATCAGCCCGGATCTTTTGCCGGATCGTTTGTCAAGGGTGGCCGAGATGCCGGATGTATCTGCTGGAGTTCCATCCGAGGTCCTGCTCAGACGGCCTGACATTCTGGCCGCCGAACACAGCCTGAAGGCAGCCAGCGCAAATATCGGCGCTGCAAGGGCGGCCTTTTTCCCGAATATCAGTCTGACCGCGGCCGCAGGGACCGCTAGTTCCGACCTTATGGATCTATTTCAATCTGGTACCGGTACATGGACATTCCAGCCGAGTATAGTTGCTCCAATATTTAGCAGCGGAAGATTAAAGGCAAATCTCGATGCCGCAAAGATTGAACAAGAGATAGCGGCTGCACAATATGAACAGTCCATCCAGTCGGCCTTCGCGGATGTCAAGGATGCACTTTCCCAGAGGACGACAATTGTCGAGCAACGCGCCGCTGAGGAATCGCTTGTAGCAGCGCTTTCCAACACCTATCGACTATCGGATGCGCGCTATAAGGCCGGTGTTGACTCATACCTGTCGGTGCTTGACGCGCAGAGGGCATTGTTCAGCGCTGAACAGTCTCTTGTCAGCGCAAGGCTGGCCGAGCAGTTGAACAGGGTGACGCTTTACAAGGTGCTGGGCGGAGGTGTTTAGAAGGTCTAAATAAAAACGCCATCATATTCTATACGGGAGATTATGGATGCCGCATGAAGATATTATTAAACAGATAAGTCATTATCTGGAGAGATTCCCCAACATTAACTCAGAAGCAGTGATTGAAGGTCTTTCACTTATACATAATTATCGACAAGTCAATTTGCTGGCTGAGATGTTATTTGCCAAACAGGGATTTAACAGGAGTCAATTAGAAATCCTGGAAGCTGTTTTTCATCACAAGGGAACTCTTACGCCAGCCCAATTGGCCGATGAGGTGCATCTTGCAAGGTCGACCATGACAGGCATCCTGGATTCACTTGAACTTAAAGGGTATATCTCTCGATCCATATTTAAAGGAGACAGACGCATGAAAACAATAATCCTGACTGATAAGGGTATAAGATGTTGCGAAGAACTGTTGCCCGTTCGATATAATGATATAGTAAAGATCACAGAGATATTGTCTTCTGATGAGAGACATATTCTCATTAAAGTCTACAATAAAATGACTTCATTTCTAGAAAAGGCATTGGATGAAGGGACAATTGCGTCTGCAAAAACAAATCCTTCAAGTGCTGCTTAGATATTGGATACTATGGAATAGGGGATGTCCATAAGAATCTAAAAAACTCTAACAAACAGCATTGGACTTTTTCTTTGTATTCACAATCTCAACTTTTACAATATTCAAGATTTTAGCAAGTATTGTATAATAGACGTTCAATATGGTGGAGTGATGTATTATTGATGAAAAATGCCAGATGAAGGTGCCGGAAAAGTAGAAATGCATCGCACTTGAAAACAATAAATGCACAAACAAAAACCCCGCTTTTAAGGCGGGGTTTTTGTTTAATGTTAACTAAACCAGCGAACCACCCTGCGGTGCTACATTATTAGGATCAAACGCCTTTGTGATTGCTATCCACCATTTGTCATAATGAGACATCTTGGCCTTGATATCATCGCTTACATCACCCATCATCAGTGCAAAATAACTCTCATCAAAGGCCCTTCGGCCCTGTTCCTCTTTCCACTTATCAACAGCGGCCTTGGCCTTTTCATTGGCCGGGTCAAATTTGCAGAATATCTCTGTCTTTCCGACATGACCCTGCTCAACACCCCATCCGAAGAATGCCCCGCCGTCATCAACTATATGACCTGCCTTAATGAGTGGCAGCTTGGCCTCGCCGGCACCTACTGCCCACTTGATGGTAAGGTCCCTCTGGCTCATGATCGGGATTGAACTGAATGCCCCGCCAGCCCGGAATGTCTCCCTGATTGATGCAGTAACCCTTGTACACTGGGCAATCAGAATGCCTTCTGTCTCTGGGTCTTCAAGTGACTTCATAGATTCACCTTCGGCCTCTTTGACAATTTGCTCTAATGCCTTTTTCTTGAAGGCAAAGTCATTATCCGAATTACCCGCAATAATTACGAAGAAGCCCGGTCCCTTCTTTTCCTTATCAAGTCTTTTAAAAATCCTTTCATCATCCTCATTACAGGTGGCAATATTGGCTGCAACCATGGATACGTTAAAGCCCATAAGCTCCATGCATATCTCGTTTTCACCCAGCCTGATCTCAGCCTGCCACATCTTTTCTACAGATGGGAAGCTGTAGTAGCGTGCCATCATATTTTTGGGCACCTTAGGCAGCGTGTACTTGGGTGTTAAACCCTGGATATCATACATGGGAGGTCCTGCCCAGTGATAGAGCTTTATTGCGGCCTTGGTAAACACGCCTGGTGTAACTCCCGGAGGCACAGCGCTTGTCAGCATTGCCCTTATGGATGGGCCGGGGCCATCGCCGCAGAACCATTCATCAACTGACCCGAGTGCGCCAGACCTTACGATCTCACCTTCCGGTGTAACCCATTCAATGGCCAGGTGGTTGCGGTCATCACCGCTTGTGCTCTGATCAAGGTGCCCGTGGCCGCGGAGCATGGCTGAACAGTTGCTGCCAGCACCCTTTACATTAAAATGCAGCCCCTTTTTAAAACACTCTGCCTGGAGCTCAGCAGTAATAACGTATGGTTCAATAACCGCATACATGTTCTTCTCATTTATCTCTATTATGCGGTTCATCCTGCGCATATCTAAATAAACGACGTCCTTTTTGAATGAGCCTGTCCAGCCCGTTGAGACAGCGGTGAACTGAAGTTTGTATTTGTTACAGGTTTTTACAATAGCCTGAACCTGGGCCGTGTTTTCAGGGAGAACTACCGCCCCCAGATCAGAACCGTGGTATGAAGGCATTATTGCCGGGTCACAACAGATAAACTCTTCACCGACAACATCCTCCAACTCTCTAATTATATCTTTGCTTAGAGCCATATTTTTTCCCCCTTTCCTAGAGTGCTTTCGCTACAAGTTCGACGATATCGTAGACCTTGAGGCTGCTTTCGTTTTCTTCGATCGCCTGAGAGAGTGTCATCTCACACCAGGGGCATGCAGTCACGATCGCCTCAGCACCTGTTGCTGTTGCCTCGAATATCCTTTCAGTGGCTGTCCATTCTGCAAAATCAGGATTTGATTCT
>CAZCMD010000158.1:0-11119 GCA_964499695.1 uncultured Desulfatiglans sp. | reverse complement strand
TGCAAGTACCAGTAAAACCCCTGTCCAGTCAAGCCCCCTGCTTTTACCCTGAACCGGTGCAATCTCAACCCCGGAGTAAAACCCCAGCAAAGGAACATTATGCTGATTGAAAACCTTCTGCACCTCTGATGCCTCCTCAGAAAGGGTTTCAGAGTAAACCGCAGTCCTCCCGGCGCAATCTATATAAAGCCCGAACATTGGTTTTTCATCCCTTGAGGCAATCTCTTCAAATAATTCCAGTGTATTCTTTTTTGCGGAATCTATCATCATTGCCCCGTTGCGCAGCATAAACAGTACCTCATCTCCCTCCTCAATATCCGGTTCAAAAAGCACTATCCCTTTTTCATCAGGCAATGCCCCTGAAATCAGCCTGTTTACAAAGTCTGTCTCTGTGAAGTCCGCATATTTTTCGCTATGGTTTATGGCAAGGGTGAGACGGTGAACAGGCGTCTGTTTGCGCCATTCGCTGCTGCCGTACTGTTCATCTATGATTTTTACAACCGGTCTTCCATCCAGCTCATAGATAACCGGGCCTTCCGCCTTTGTAACCCTGTGATAAATCCCGTCCTTGGGGATGCAGCCATGCATAATCCGGTAATAGGATGAAATATCTCCCCCGAGCATTAACCCGACAACGCTCTGACTTTCAACATATGAACCGCAAAATTGCCTTGTAGCACCAAACCCGTAATCGCCGATAACTCCTCCGCCAAGGATCGGTATTTCCTGCTTCAGCTTCTTTTCTATTCCCCTGATCAGGGGCCGGGATGCATTTATCACGGGCGGTCCAGATTCTGATGGGCCTTTTTTTACCGAATCATATAATATCAATAAAAGCTTACCGATATCTGTAAATTTTGCCCCCAGGGTTTCACCGGCGGTTTTTTCATCCTTATCCAGGTCCCCCGCTACACCCAATTCCAGTTTGAGGGTATCAGATTCTATTACCGCCGCGGCTGAGGGATATCCATCGTAAGAGATCTCCGTGCCCGTAATAACGCCGATTGCAGAACCTCCGATAACAGGTACATCATGGCCCACTACAGACCTGATACCATTAAAAAACTGGTAATGATCAATGTTACCGCTTGTAAAGGCAATAACAATACCGGGGTTAACAATATTGCCATCTTTGACAGCATTTTCAGCAACCTTCCTGCCAGAGGACATTCCATCAGCTATGTTTGCATATCCTATACCGACCTTCATTTTTTCTCCTATACCTGTTTACAGCGTGAAATTGGGCTCTTTCCTGATATCGGTAAAAAGCTCTTTTGCAGCCTCTTCCTGCTCTGGAGATCCCGATATTGCAAGCCACACTGTACCCTCTGCACCGCATACACCGCCTGCTGCAACCAGTTCAGCGCTGGCGCCTGTTAGTATATTAACGGCCTCCCGTTCTGTTACAACCTCTCCAGGTACTGGAAGCAGCCGGGCGCCCGATGCCCCTGGTGTATTCAATAAATTTGCTATCGTATTCAGGTCTGTAGTAACACGTTTTTCAAGACCAACAGGCAGAATAAGCCTCACACGTCTTCCCGTAACGGCCTGCAATGCTGCTGCAATGGTGCCGCCCTTTGTATCCCCGATCAATATGCCAGCCTGTTTTTTTACAACGTCTACGGCATTTGCACCCTTAAGTATAATATCCCCTTCCCTGAGATCGTCAACCACATCAAATATGGTCTTTCCCCTTATGATGGCCCCCTTCCGGATAATAAGATCCCCGGGAAAACGACTCTCATCGGTTAGCCTGCCTGAATCAGTGATTTTATAGTGTGGCGGGAGTGTTATTCCGCGAAAGAAGCGTTTGCAGGAAAACGCACTATCACCTCCACATGCAGCAAGCAACTCCTCCGCAACATATCCATTTGTGGTGCCTGCAACAACAACGATTGTGCCGGATGTAAGTGCGGTTTGAATAGCCGGGTGCCTGACAATGGATTTCGCAATCAGACGTTTGCCTGCCGAAGGTGTTATGGAGGCCTGGATCATTTTATTCTCCTGATTAGCTAATGGTAAATATTTTGGGATAATAACCGGTAAGGTCTTATTTATCAACCACGAACAACCCTGTTTTTTTAATGTGAGCGAAAAAAATTCTTTCCTTATTTTTAAAAAAGAGTACAAATATAACATGTATTGAAAGTATTACAGGCATCTTTTATCATTATTTACCATTCAACGGCTTTTATGATCAAACTTTTTGTCCATAGGCAAAGGCTAGTCGACCTATCAGTTTATAGCAACCTGGCATGTTTAAGTTGTCTCTTTTGCTGTAACCTTTTGGGAATATTGTCTGACTATTAAGGGGGAAAATAATGTCCTGAACATAAGCATCTCCGGTTTATTCATTACTATAGTTGTAGAGCCATAATAATCTGAAGAAACATAATATCATATTCCTTTTTTGCAGTTGAAATCAGTGAGGTAATTATGGGTAATAATGAAGATGTGATGAAAAGTATTCATGAAGAGCAGCTTGACCGTGTGTTGATGTGTCTTATCTATATAGGTGCCTTTGTCCTTGTTGCCTCCCTTTCAAGGGCACTTTTTATAGGGTGGCAAAACTTCTTCTATATTCATATAGCTTCCTATATTGCGGTCATAGGGGTTGCTCTCTATAAAAAACACCTATCCCATTTAATTAAAACCCTTATACTATTGAGTATCATCTATATCCTGGCAATAGCAGGGTTGATCAAATTAGGCATGATCAGCTACGGAACAGAGGTATTGTTAGTTTTTTGTATAGCTGCGACATCATTTCATGGAACCCGTGGCGGGATAATCTCTGTCCTGTTAAGCTCGGTCGCTGTAGCTGTTGTCGGCGCATTTTTTGTTAAGGGAACGCTGACATTTAACTTTGACATCCTTGGATATATACACTCCCCCTTTTCCTGGATTTTAGGTACAGTAAGCATGGTTTTTTTAACAGGGCTCATTGTCATTATCATGTCAAAGGTAAACAGCCAGCTTGCCGGGCTTGTCAGAAACCTGAACAAACAGAATGCAGAACTCCTCACAGCTAACAGGGCCTTAAGCGATGCCCTTGAGGAAAAAAGAAAATTAAAGATTGGGCTTGAGCAGGCACAGAAGATGGAGCTCGTGGGCATTGTCGCTGGAGGTGTGGTTCATGATCTGAATAATGTACTCGCCTCATCGATCAACTATCCTGAACTGCTTCTAATGGAGATACCTGAAAAAAGTCCCTTAAGAGAACCGCTTGAAACCATAAAAAAATCAGGCCTCAGGGCAGCCGCCATTGTTGATGATCTACTTACCCTTTCAAGGCGCAGGGTGGCGCATAAAGAGGTGCTTGATATAAACTCCGTTATTGGAGACTGTGTTGCAGGCCCTGAGGTGGAAAGGATAAGGGCCTTTCACTCGAAGGCGGAAATAAAGGTGGTGCAGGATGATGAAGCACTGAAGATAAAAGGGTTCCCTGTACACTTTTCAAAGACCCTTATCAACCTTATCTCAAATGCAGCAGAGGCAATGCACGAAGGTGGTAAAATTGTAATTAAAACCTCAAGGAAAATAATCACAGTCTATAACCGTCCTGACATGAAAATGAACGAAGGCGAATATGCATATTTACAGGTATCCGATGAGGGAGAAGGTATCTCCGAAGAGGAAAAGGATAAGATCTTTGAGCCATTTTTTACAAAGAAAGAAATGGGTAGAAGCGGGACCGGACTCGGGATGACCATTGTATGGAACAGTGTAAAAGACCATGAGGGCTATATCTTTCTGGACAGCATTAAAGATAAGGGCACAACCTTTCACCTCTATTTCCCGGTAACCTATGAACCTCTGCCTGAGAAAAAGGTAAGGCCCGCCCTTCCTTTAAAAAATGGTAATGGCGAATCCATACTTGTTGTTGATGATGTGAAAGAACAGAGGGATATTGCCTCCACCATTCTCACGATGCTGGGTTATTCCGTGGCAGTAAAATCAAACGGTGAAGAGGCCCTTGATTATATTAAAGAGCATCCTGCCGACCTGGTTCTTCTTGACATGATTATGCCAAAGGGGATGGATGGCCTTGATACATTTAGAAAAATCCATGCAATTAAACCGGAACAGAAGGTCCTTATCATAAGTGGCTACTCAGAGACCGATCGCCTTAAAAAGGCCCTTGAACTTGGCGCAGGGGCATACCTGAAGAAACCCTACCTGATGGAGACAGTGGCCTATGCAGTAAGGGAGGAGCTGGATAAAAAACCGAAGGGAAGGATTTTGTATAATTAAGGCCCATCCAGAAAGAGACAAATTCTGGATGGGGCTTTCAGCGATCAGCTGACAGCTAACGGCCAAGAAGGTATAATTATTTAGGCTTAACTACTTCACTCCCAGATGGCATGAGTAAAATCGGGAGGAATCGACTTTACTCATGCGTAAAATCGTGTTACCCCTCCGGATAAACTAATTTTTGTTTATAATATATTACAGATACCTTATAAAAATAAGATGTCTAAATACAAAAAGGATTATTCATATGTACAATAAAGAGATGGAAACAGCCCGCTTAGCAGCGCTTGAAGCGGGCACGATCATAAAGGGTTTTTACGGGAATCTTGAAGAGATCAGGAAAAAGGGCAGGAGAGACCTTGTCACAGAGGCGGATCTCATGTCAGAAAAGGCGGTTGTCGCAGCAATAACAAAGGCATTCCCTGATGATATGATCATTGCGGAAGAGGGTGGAGAGCAGGGTAAGAGATCCGAACGTAAATGGATAATTGACCCGCTTGATGGCACAACCAATTTTGCCCACTCGTTCCCGTTTTTTGCCGTATCAATAGGATTCATGGTTAATGATGAGGTTGTGGCAGGTGTTGTTTATAACCCGGTCATGGATGAGTTCTTTGAGGCGGAAAAGGGAAAGGGTGCCTTTCTTAATAAAAGGCCTATAAATGTATCAGGTACGGATAACATCAGGGATGCCCTTGTCGCCACCGGGTTCCCATACGATATAGATAAAAAGAGTGATGAGATTATTGGCCGCCTGAAAAGGATTATTGTGGAGGCACAGGGGCTGAGAAGGCCGGGTGCTGCATCCATTGATCTCTGTTATGTGGCTAATGGCAGACTTGACGGGTTCTGGGAACAGGATTTAAAACCCTGGGACACGGCAGCAGGGAGCATTATACTTACAGAGGCGGGCGGTAAGATCAGTGACTTTAACGGAAAGAGTTTTAACCCCTGGTTAAAGAGCATACTTGCCACAAACAGCCACATACATAATGATATGTTAAGGTTAATGGGCATATAGAGAGGGAACCTCTAACCTGGATAATCATGGATAATAGTGGCATGGATTCAATACCGGGCAGGAAACTCTATCTGGATAAAAATCTCCGGATCATATTCGGGGTGACACTTACCTCTGTAATGGGCGTGGCCAGTATTACACCCGCCTTCCCGAAAATCATAAATGAGCTTGGCATATCCGCCCAGTCAGTAGGGCTTCTTATTACTGTTTTTACCATGCCCGGCGTTATTCTTACCCCGGTCTTTGGTATGCTTGCAGACCACTACGGCAGGAAAAAGGTGCTTATCCCATCGCTGTTACTATTTGGTATTGCAGGCGCATCATGTGCATTCAGCAGTACATTCCATGTTATGCTGGTATTAAGATTCTTACAGGGTGTCGGGGCCGCCTCCCTTGGGGCACTCAACATCACTTTGATAGGGGATATCTTTTCAGGCAAGCAAAGGACAAAGGCAATGGGCTATAATGCGAGCGTGCTCAGTATCGGTACTGCCACCTACCCCACAATTGGCGGGGCGCTTGCCATGCTGGGGTGGCATTATCCCTTCCTGCTCCCCATACTTGCCATACCCATGGGCCTTGTTGCGATGATCTTTCTTAAAAATCCAGTGATAAGGAGCAATCAGAGGATCATTGACCAGTTTAAAGGTGCATTTAAGAGTATGATGAACCGGCAGGTACTGGTGCTTTTTACCGCGAGCGTCACGCTATTTGTGATACTTTACGGCACCTGCCTTACCTATATCCCGATACTTATGGCCCAATCCTTTAATGCATCTTCTGCAGAGATAGGCATGATCTTTACCGCCATGTCATTTATCACGGCTGTAATGTCTTCCCAGATCGGTAGAATTACTGAGCGATTTGACGCGCGTGTTATATTTCGGTACTCTTTCCTTCTGTATGGATTTGCGGTATTATTGATCCCGTTCATGCCTGGCATATGGTTTATGTTTATACCGATGGCAATATTCGGGGTCGGGCATGGTGTTAACATCCCCTGCATCCAGACGTTACTGGCAGGGCTTGCGCCTGTGGAATACAGGGCTACATTCCTGTCCATAAACGGTATGGTGCTTCGCCTTGGGCAGACTTTGGGGCCGCTTATAATGGGGCTGGCATTAACTTTGTGGGGTATCAGGGGGCCATTTTTCGCCGGTGCAGTCTTTGGCCTTTTCATGTTTTTTTTCGGCCTTTTAATGAAAGGGGCAAAGAGGGGTGAGGACAAAATTAATTAAGGCCTTATATAAGGAGCTGTCATGAAATATATAAAATTATTTTCTATTCTGTGCATACTAACGCTTTGCGGGTGTGCAACCTTCTCCAATCTTGGTACGCCACGGTTTCACATTTCGGTTGATTCCCTTGCTGCTTCAGGAGCAGACTCAAAAAAGACATATCTGTTGTTACCCGGTAACCAGGGGGCAACAGCGGCAGACCTCCAGTTTAAGGAGTATGCGGAGTATCTGAAGCGTGTACTTAGCAAAAAGGGGTATGTGTATACAGAGTCAAAGGATGAGGCCAATCTGGCAATATATTTAGCCTATGGTATGGGTGACCCTGAGACACACCAGTATTCATATGAGCTCCCTATCTGGGGCAGAACAGGTTTTTATGCCTCAAGCACCCATGTTGCAGAGACAGTGGTTAATGGCCAGACAAGATACAGGACATATACAACATACACCCCCGAATACGGCTATATTGGTTATAATACCCACATAGACTCTGTAACCACTTATACGAGGTTTGCGGTTATTACGGCCTATGATTATGACCAGTTCAAAAAGGATGGAACAGAGGCGCAGCTCTGGAAGACTACTATAAACAGCACAGGCACAACCGATGATTTGAGGCGTATCTTCCCCATACTGATGGCTGCATCCATCCCCTACCTTGCAACAGATACAGGGAGCAAGGTATATTTATCACTCTATGAAACAGATCCTGTTGTGCAGGAAATAAAGGGTAGCGCATCACCTGAAAAACCAATTTCAGGAGAAAAAAAGTGAAGATACTTGGTATCTCAGGAGGCAGCAGGGCCGGTGGCAACACAGATATCATGCTTGATATAGCCCTTGAAAAGGCGCGCGGTCAGGGGAGTGAGGCAAAAAAGATAAACCTGAGAGATCTCACAATAAAACCCTGTGACGGATGCAACGGCTGTTTTAAGACAGGGGAGTGTGTAATAGATGATGACATGCACCAGGTCTATGACGGCATACGCAACGCTGATGGCATTATATGGGCATCCCCTGTTTATTACTGGACCATGTCTGGCTTAACCAAGATGGCCCTTGACCGCACCTATGCACTCAACTTCCCCACACTTCAGCAGGCAGGCAAGATCGGCGGGCTTATCCTTGTGGCAGGCATAAGGGGATGTATTAACGCTGCCAACCCGTTTCATATGTATTTTAACTATAATCATATGTTTGCCGCTGAGTTTGCATGGGGATATGCAGGTGCAAAAGGGGATATATTAAAGGATGAGTTTGCAAAAAAGATGAGTGAGGAGATGGTGCTTCAGATGCACGGGCTGTACAATGCAAAACTAGCCTACCCGAAGGAATTCAAACACCCCCTGCACAGACATGTAATGGAGAAATATCCGCCAGCAGCCAATGACTGATGCATGGTTGGATTACCAACCGGACGTAGCCTTGGCTGTGGCTGGGCCGGGACATCCACAACCACCGTCATTCCCCGCCCCGTTACGGGAGGGGCCAAGGGAGGTGGAAGTAAGAGGTGTCACACTTATAATTTAGTAAAATAGGTTTGACTGTTAATGGGAATAAGACATAGAATAAAACTGTTTTGTACTGGAAATATACTTAATATCCATATGTTACTTAATAAGTCTATTTGGTTAAAAGTACATCAACATCTGTACTTGAAAAGTACCAGCCAATAATGCTCGGGTAAAAAAGGCAGATAAATGCAAAAAGATGATGTTGTAAAATATTGGTTAGAGACATCTAACAACGACCTTCCGGTTATGGAAAGTATGTTTAACAACGGTCATTATGTATGGTCTCTTTATATCGGCCACTTGGTACTTGAAAAAACTCTTAAGGCATATTTTGCCAAGAACAAAGAGGCCAGCATTCCACACATACACCATCTTTTAAAGCTTGCAAAAATGGTTGAACTGGAACTTAATGAAGATCAGGAAAACTTCCTTTTAGAAGTAACAACATTCAACATAAGTACACGGTATCCTGATTATAAGGAATCATTCAGGAAAAAGGCAACCCACGCATATGCCAAGGAATATATTGAGAAGATAAAGGAGTTCAGACAATGGCTGATCAAAAAGATAGAAAAATAATCTACCGGATAATTCAGCAATATCTTGATCTACTACGTAAAAAAGAGATTCCAATATGGCGGGTATATTTGTTCGGGTCATATGCCAAAAAATTGCAACATGCTGACAGTGATATTGACCTTGCAGTATTCATCGATAAAGAGGGTATAAATAGTTTTGATGAAAATCTTGAGCTTTTAAAACTTACACGTGATGTGGATTTAAGTATCGAACCTCATACTTTTGCACGAACAGATTTTTATGAACCTGATCCTTTCGTGAATGAGATAATTACAACAGGTGAAAGGATAATCTAACCCTTTATATGATTAAGCTTTCGCAGGTGGGGCAATAATTATCAACAGGATATTTTTGTCATTCCTGGGCTGTATGTAATAAGGAATTCAAACACCCCCTGCACCGCCATGTTCTGTGAAGGAAATAAATGAAAAGAATTTGCATAATATTCTTACTTTGCCTCTTTGCTACATCTTTCGCAATTGCTGAAAATCCGATTGACATTACAAATGAGCCCAATTTACTTCCATTCATCGGCAAATTTGTATTGGTAAGAGGTATTGTGACAAATACAAAATGCCCCTCAATACATGGAATTGACATGTGGGATTTAGAAAATTATCGTGGAAAATTAATCGAAGCAGAAGGGATTCTTGAGTCATGGGTTGAATCCGAAGAAGATATCAAAATCAAGAATAAAAAACTCATTGCCAATCGTGGTCCCGGGCGTTTCTTTAGATTGAAAAACCTTAAATACAAAGCGATCACAGAACAAAGGCATTAACTAAGACAAGGCTAACGCCTTGCTTGTTATGCCTGGGGTTATGGAAAAATACCCGCCAACAGGCAATGGTTGATACCTGGTAAGGTGTCCCATAAAATCTTTTCCCTCCCCTGGTGGGAGGGATCAGGGAGGGGGAAGCTTTAACCCAGCCCAAAACCTGTTGACATACCTTATGCTATTTTCCATAATGTCCAAGTCTCACCGGTTTTCTTTTCATAAAGTTTTAAGTAGGTTTACGCAGGAATTTTAAAAGGTTGTGGAACTATTTAACAAAAACCTCCTAAGAAATAATATTTGAGTGTTGTACAAGTTAAATAAACTAATTAAATCAATCAGATTTGGTAATATGATTATTTTAATGATTTGACGAATTTTAAAATTATAGGATGTTGAACAGAAACTGTTCAATAACTTGTTATATTCAAGGAGGCCTAATGAAACAAATTTGCTTTGGATTATTTTTCAGTATGTGTCTGCCGTTTGCGGCATTTGGCGTTGAAAAGAATGACTGTCTAGAACATGCCAAGACGCAAAACGAAATGAATCAATGTGAAGAAGTTGACTTCGAAAAAGCTGATGCGGAGCTGAATCGAGTATATAACCTAATACGAAAAGCATATAAAAATGATAAGGGATTTTTGTCTAAACTAAAGCAATCACAGCTTGCTTGGATAAAACTTCGCGATGCAGATATGGAAATGACATTCCCTCTTGAGGACAAACAAAGAGAATATGGCACCGTGTTTCCGATGTGCTATGGCATCATCGAAACCAAATTAACATTGCAGCGGATTGAATATCTTAAACAATGGTTAATAGGTATCGAAGAGGGTGATGTTTGTAGCGGATCTATTAAGATGCCAAATGAAATTCAAGAAGCCATTAAATAAATATAACATGTCGCTCCACCAGACCCCGGAGTGTTCCTTGCTTGTCGCGAATATCATGGCGGGTCTGGTGAGCAAGGCGTTGCAATAAAACTCAATAAAAAAGGAGGTTTGTTATGAAAAAATTGATTTATTTGTCTTGGGCATTGATCTTAATGTCGATTATTGCTTGCACTGAAAAAATTAATATTGAAAAAGAGGAGGATGCTATAAAAAATGTCATCGAAGAAGAAAAGAATGCATTTATTAACCAAGATTCTGTAAGGGTGTCCACACTGTGGGTGCATAAACCATCTTCGCTAAAGATATACATGACTGAGGATGGGCCGATCGAGTTTTTGGGGTGGGATAAAATATTTGAACATGACAAGGAAAATATGTCAGAATTTTCATCCGACAATAAAAACACGAGTCTTATATTCTCCGATTATCTTTTTAATATTTATAATAATAATGCATGGCTTACTTTAAAAGCCACATGGGATGGAATTTATAAGGGAGAGAAAATGCATCTTGAACAAAAAAGGATATTGGCATTTGAAAAAATTGAGGGTAAATGGAAATATACTTTGATGGCTATATATAATATTCCTCCCAAAAAGTAAGGTATCAAGTAATAAATGTTTAAATATCTTAGCTAGAATAGGAAGGAAAGACAGCTATTAACTGCATCAAGGCGGACGCGACCCTACCGCGATATATTAAAGGATGAGTTTGCGAAAAAGATGAGCGAGGAGATGGTGCTTCAGATGCACGGGCTGTACAATGCAAAACTAGTGTGGTGTCAACGATGTGCCGTCTTATGATGTCATTTCGACCGACGGGAGAAATCTTTATATTCCTTT
>CAZCMD010000157.1:0-11541 GCA_964499695.1 uncultured Desulfatiglans sp. | reverse complement strand
ATCATCAAGTGTATCAAGATTATGAGCTATATCTGACAGCAGATCGCTTACAGCACCCTTCAACCTCTCTTTTATTAGTGGCAGTTTATAAATAGATGTCTTTAATGCTATAAGGTCACGGGCATTTGCCCTGCCGAGTGAGACCTTGCCGTTAAGCCTCTCAAGGTCATATATCCCTTCAAGGTTTTCCCTTATATCCTCCCTGAATATCCTGTCATCACGGAGGTTTGATACAGCCGAGAGCCTCTGTTTTATGCGTGTGATGTCAACCAGCGGGTATCCTATCCACCTCTTTAAGAGCCGCGCTCCCATCGGGGTTATGGTTTTATCAATGACCCTGAAGAGCGACCCCCTGGATGATCTCCTGCGGATTGTCTCGAATAGTTCAAGGCTCAGGGTGGTTGATTCGTCAAGGAACATGTAGTCACCCAGGTGATAGGCAGATATCTCTTTGATATGATCCGGGTTACCCTTCTGGGTCTCCGTCAGGTATTGTGCAATGGCCCCTGCCGCTATTATCCCCTCTTTCATGCCTTCACAGCCGAAACCGGCAAGTGACTTAACGCCTAACTGATCCTTGAGTATCTGCTCTGACCGGTTTCTCTCATAATCGGGCCCCTTTAAAAACTCCATCCTGTATCTTGAAAGTTCCCGGTTTTCCTTTAAAGGGTCAGTATCATAAATGAGGAGTTCTGCCGGATCAATCCTGCCCAGCTCATCAAACAACTCGCGCTGCTCCTTCACCTCTGTTACCCTGAAATCGCCGGTGGAGAGATCAACATGGGCAAGGCCGTACATGCTGTCACCACTTGAGATAGCTGCCATGTAAAGGTTTCGGCCACCCTCTATATCAAGTTCGGCAACCACTGAGCCAGGTGTTATCACCCTTACCACATCCCTTTTTACTATGCCTTTAGCAAGTTTTGGGTCTTCAACCTGTTCGCATACAGCGACCTTGCAACCGTTCTCAATGAGTTTCGCAACGTATGACCTTGATGAATGATGGGGCACTCCGCACATGGGGACTCTGCTGCCGTTAAACGACCCCCTTGATGTGAGTGTAATACCGAGTATCTTTGATGCCTTTTCCGCATCCTCAAAAAACATCTCATAAAAATCCCCCATCCTGAAAAAGAGTATACAATCGGGGTAGGCGCTCTTCGTATCAACGAATTGCCTCAGCATGGGGGTCATTTCATTCATTATTCTTCCCTGTCATCGTCTTCAAAGGATTCCTTCAGGAGCAGCTCTGTGCCGGGAAGAGCAACATTTTGCATGAATCCGGAATCGGTGAGTGTAATAGTGTCCCATTTCTTACACTGGGGGCATTGCCATTTCAGGGTTGCCGGATGAAACCCGCAGTTAGCACACTGGAATTCAAGGTACGGAACATTAAGGTGCATGAGAAGGTCATTATAGGCATTAAGTGCATCCCCGGTATTACCTGTTTCAAGGAGGATTTCACCTAACAGACGTCTTGCCTCCCAGAAACGGGGATAATAATTAAGGGCGTTTTTAAGCTCCAAAACTGCCTCATCATGTTTTTTCTCCCTGTACATGTGCCGGGCAAGGGCCAGATGGGTAAATGCGTCGGTGCTGTATTTTGCACACTCTTTAAGGAACTCCTCTATGTGCTTTATGTCATGTGATTTGTTATATACCTGTTCAAGTCTCTGATAGGCGAGAAAGGCAAACTGCGGTGATATACTGGCGATCTTTTTCCAGGTGGACATGGCCTCCTTAATATCGCCGGTGGCAAGGTAAATGTCCCCGAGATGAAGGTATGCATCTATACATTTTTTGTTTATGGATATTGCCTTTTTAAGAAATGCCTTTGCCTTTGTTGCATCACCCTGTTCAAACAGGGCCTTTCCTGCTTCTGCCCTGTGATGGGCAAGTATGCCGCTGTATTTGGTCTTTGAAAGCTTTGCTATCCTCTCACGCGCCTCAAATGCCTTTTCCCAATCCTTTATCTCCTCGTAGATCTTTTCAAGCTCCTCAAGGGTGGCAATATCAGATGGCCTTTTTGAAAGGAGATTAATAAATGTCTCAAGGGCGCGGTCAAGGAAACCGCCCTTTTTATAGTCAAGACCAAGGTCAAAGAGCGCCCTGACCTTTGTCTCTTCATCTATGTTGGGTCTCAGGATAATGCTCCTGCGGATATGTATGGCCCTGTCAATGGCCCCCTTTGACCTGTATAGATTACCTAATGCCGCATATGTCTCGATTGTATCTGAATTGATCTGAACTGACTTTGTAAACTCCTCTATTGCATGATCCGGGTCATCTGAAAGCAGGTACTGTATGCCTTTAAAAAAGGCGCTGTCTCCCTTGTCAAAAAAAGGCTTCCCTTTACTGCTGCCTTTTTTCAGGTATCTTCCTGCCAGAAAACCCACTACCAAGGCGACAAGAAGATACAGCAAAAACATTTGATTGGCAGCATCAGAAAGGTACTGCCAGACCCGTTCAGCCATTTTAGTTCCCCGTTTATGTCAAATCTACATCATTTTCACTTACACCCGGAGGGACATTCTCCGAGGTAATAGGTAAATTTCGTAATGAATTTAATTCCTTGTCTTTATTTTTGATATCATTCCTGAGCCTGGTTATCTCTCTTTTCAGTTGAAACCTGTCAAGCAGGTTATAAAGCCATGAAATGATAAGCCCCAGGGTAAATGCTATGGCGGATATCAGATAGATCGTTATTCCCGTGGATTGATACTGAGCGAATTGCAGGTTCGCGCGAAAAACAACCCGTGTGTTAAAGGCTTCATGATTCTGGATAATAAGCGTCACCACCACAAATACTATAAAGACATAAACCAGAAATTTAATATGTTTCATACCCTGATCTCCCTCCTGCAGCTAATTATTCTATGTAACAAATTTAAGCGCTTAAATAAAACTACAGACTATTCCAATTCCTTAAAATAAGGTTTTAATTTCATGTATGTCTCCCGGATATGTTCCGGGATTACCCTCACGTCAGCGAGTACAGTCATGAAGTTTGAGTCACCATACCAGCGTGGAACAATATGAAAGTGCATATGCTCCTCCACCCCTGCACCGGCTACTTTGCCGAGATTAAGGCCGACATTGAACCCTTCGGGACTGAATGCCTCTTTAATGATTTCTGTGGCCCTGTTTACCATGTTTATAAGATCGAGCCTCTCTTCATCATTGAGCATATCAAGGCCATGACAGTGCTTTACGGGTGCGACGAGCAGATGACCGTTTACATACGGGAATTTATTCATCATTATGATGGTGTTTTTCCCTGAATATAGTATCAGGCGTTCTTCATCGCAGGCGCTGTTATCATCCGTACAGAAGATACAGCAGGTCTGTTTGCCTTCCGCCAGTATGTATTCCATCCGCCAGGGGGCCCAGAGCACTTCCATTTTTTTCTCCTTGATTGTTCCTGATTCCGGAAGATTATAGTAATATCTCAAAAAATACAAGTTGTAATCGGTTATTCATAAATGGTTTGACTGATAATCCATTTTTTTGTATTTCCAGTTTTAATTATTCCAAAAAATCAAAGGAGTCTTTATGCCCATATATGAGTTTTACTGCAAAAAGTGCCATATGATATTCAACTTTTTTTCATCCACCGCAAATACGGATAAAAAACCCACCTGTCCCAGGTGTAACAAGGTAAAGCTTGAGCGGCAGATGTCAAAATTCGCCACTGTGAAACACAAGGGTGATGAACCTGATGATATGCCCATGCCAGGCATGGATGAGTCAAAGCTTGAACAGGCCATGAATATGCTTGCAAAGGAGGCGGAGAATATCAATGAGGACGACCCCAGGCAGGCAGCAAACCTGATGAGAAAACTCTCAGACATGACAGGCATCAACCTTGGCCCGGGCATGGAAGAGGCAATTGCGCGCATGGAGAGGGGTGAAGACCCGGAACAGATAGAGGCGGATATGGGTGATCTGCTTGAGGGGGAAGACCCCTTCAGCTTCAAGGAGAAGACATATAAACTGTTAAAAGAGCTGCCACCCAGGGTGGATGAGGAGCTTTATTACCTGTAGTATAAATAGACCTCCGTGTGTTTTTGCATGGTTCCCACGGTTCCTGTGGGAACCATTACTATTAACACTTTACGTTAATAACCTCAGAAGAGATGATGAGATAAAAAATAGAACATATCCATTATAATCCGGTATGAACAGGGTATATTTATGAACAGGGACATAAAACACCTGTCCTTAAACTCTCTCTTTGCATAAAAAGCTGAAATATATTATCAATTATTCAGAGGATATCAATTAGATGGCACTTGATTATACAACTCTGGATATGCTTCGGCAGAACCATCCGGCGTGGAGACTGTTACGCGCCAACCATGCCCCCCTTATTGCCGGTTTTCTTTACAGGGTTTTTATTCTGCCCAATTTGCGGAACCTTTCAGAGGCCGATCTTGTGGAGGCCCTGGAAGATGAACTCTTTGCGCTGCGAGAGCAGTATGGACAGGATGCCTTTCCCGGAACCGCACAAAGCTACCTGAATGACTGGGCAGATAATGACAAGGGATGGCTGCGTAAATTTTATCCCGCAGGCACTGATGAACCTCATTTCGATCTGACGCCGGCCACGGAAAAGGCCATTTCATGGCTTGAAAAGCTCACAGAACGCTCTTTTGTCGGCACTGAATCCCGGCTTCTTACACTGTTTGAACTCCTGCGTCAGATGAGCGAGGGGAGTCAGGCAGACCCTCAGACGCGTATTGCTGAATTACAAAGGCGGCGCAAGGATATAGACGATGAAATTTCACGTGTCATTGCCGGTGATATCCCGCTCCTGGATGACACAGCTCTCAAGGAGCGCTTTCAGCAGTTTATGCAGATGGCGAGAGAATTGCTTGCAGATTTTCGCGAGGTTGAAAATAATTTCAGGAATCTTGACCGCAGGGTGCGCGAGAGGATTGCGTTATGGGAGGGCGCAAAGGGCGAACTTCTCCAGAGGATAATGGGAGAAAGGGATGCCATTGCGGATTCGGATCAGGGTAAAAGTTTTCAGGCATTCTGGGATTTTCTGATGTCACAGTCCAGGCAGGAAGAGTTGAGCAGCCTGCTGGAACAGGTGCTTTCCCTTGCTCCAATACTGGCTATGGGCCCTAATGCCCGCCTGCATCGCATACATTATGACTGGCTTGAGGCAGGCGAAAACACTCAGCGGACAGTTGCAAGGCTTTCTGAGCAGTTGCGCAGATTTCTTGATGACCAGGCATGGCTCGAAAACCGCCGCATTATGGATATCCTTCACAGTATTGAAACCCATGCACTGGCTCTGCGTGAAGATATACCTTCGGGACATTTCACCTCACTTTCCGAGACATTCGCAAACATTGATCTTCCTCTTGAAAGACCTCTTTACAGAGAGCCTTTTAAGCCCATTATTGAAGATCTCATTAAGGATGAGGGAGATGCGGATGTGGACACAGCGGCCCTTTACGCCCAGATAATGGTTGACCGTGCAGAACTCATGGGTAATATCCGGAAGGAGCTTCAAAACCGGGGACAGGTAACCCTTGCCGAGGTTGTTAATCTTCATCCTCTCAGATACGGGCTTACCGAACTGGTTGCATACCTCAAGATCGCGGGAGAATGGTCTGAAACAGCCGTGGATGAGGATATACCTGAAAAGGTGAGCTGGATATCAAACCAGGGCATTACGCGCGAGGCAACCCTGCCGCGTATCATTCTGTTAAGGAGTTGAAGATGAATGTTATGGAAAAGGAAATAAGCCATTTAAATAACCCTAACAGTGAAATCTCTTCCACTGTTGTTCCCCTGTTAAAGGGTGTGGTTTATCAGGAGGAAAATCCCGGATTATGGAGCAATCTATTAAGCAGGCAGGCAAAAATAAGGGATTATGTATCTGTTATGGGACTTGAGCTGATACTCGATGAATCAGAAGGCTATGCCTTTTTACGCTCTATTCAGGAAGGCAGTGATGATACAGCAGACCCCGTTCCACGTCTTATTGCGCGCAGGCAGCTTTCTTATCCGGTAAGTTTAATGCTGGCTCTTCTGCGAAAAAAACTGGCTGAGCTGGATGCAGGCGGTAACGAAACTAGGCTCATTCTTTCCCGGGATGAGGCGGCTGAACTGATAAGGATATTTTTGCCTTCCGGCAGCAATGAGGCAAAGCTTATTGATCAGATTGATTCTACATTAAATAAAATTGCTGAGCTTGGGTTTATAAGGCGTTTGAGGGGAGAGGGGCAGATGATTGAGGTGCGGCGTATTATAAAGGCATTTATCGATGCTCAATGGCTAGCCGACTTTGATCAGCGCCTTGCAGAATACAGGCAGCAGCCAGTAGAAGAGAGGGATAACAACAATGACTGAACAGCTTGGCCTGGAATTTATTGCGGATGATAGGCTGGCCGGGTTTCGGCTTGTAAGGCTTGAGGTCTTAAACTGGGGAACATTTGACAGCAGGGTATGGACACTCAAACTTGGGGGCAGAAATGTGTTGCTCACAGGTGATATAGGGTCTGGCAAATCAACCCTTGTGGATGCACTTACTACACTCCTGGTGCCGGCTAACCGGATTGCCTATAACAAGGCAGCGGGCGCTGATATCCGTGAAAGGACATTAAGGTCATATGTTCTGGGTTATTACAAAACTGAAAGGCAGGAGATGCTGAACAGCACGAAACCTGTCTCTCTCAGGGATCTCAACAGCTACTCGGTTATTCTTGGCGTTTTTCACAATGAAGGATACAATAAAACATGCACCCTTGCGCAGGTTTTCTGGATGAAGGAATCTAAAGCACAGCCTGCCAGGCTGTATGCGGCCTGCGAACGTGACCTTTCTATTGCCTCTGACTTTTCGGGTTTTGGCAAAGAGATAGCAGGGCTTCGCAAAAAACTGCGCTCAAACATTGTGGAGATATTTGACAGTTATCCGCCATACGGAGCATGGTTCCGCCGGCGTTTCGGAATTGATAACGACCAGGCCCTTGATCTTTTTCATCAGACAGTTTCTCTTAAATCTGTAGGGAACCTGACCGACTTCGTAAGAAGCCACATGCTTGAACCATTTGATGTTGCTTCAAGGATTTCAGCCCTTATAAAACATTTTGACGACCTTAGCCGCGCGCATGAGGCTGTGCTCAAGGCCAGACAGCAGCTTGAAATGCTGGAGCCTCTTGTTGCCGGTTTTGATATTCTTCAGGAGTTGCAGCTTTCAGTTGAACAACTCAGGTCAAGCAGGGATGCCCTTCGACCCTGGTTTGCCTCTCTTAAGGTTGATCTCCTGGATAAACGCCTCTTATCCCTGGACGATGAGTTAAAGCGTCATCAGGCAGCTATTGAACGGATGGAAGAGCTGCGCCGCTCGCAGCAGGAAAAGGAACGTGAACTCCGAAGAAACATCGCAGAAAATGGAGGTGACCGCATAGAAAGTGTTGCGGCTGAGATAAAAAATAAACAGGCGGAACTTGAAAGAAGAAGGCAAAGGGCCAGGAGGTATAATGAACTTGTCTGCGCATTGGGCGAACACCCGGCAATGGGAGAGGAAGAATTTATTACACAGAGATCCCGCAATGCAGCGCTTCATAAGGAGGCGCTTCATTGCGAAAATATGCTGCAAAATGAGATAACAGAAAAGGGGGTAGCCCTGTCTCGTGCGCGGAACGAATATGATGAATTAGAGACAGAGATAAGGGGACTAAAGGCAAGGCGCAGCAACATTGATGAAAAACAGGTTTCTATCAGACACTCTATGTGTAAAACGCTCAATATTTCAGAAGAGGAGATGCCATATATAGGTGAACTTATTCAGGTTCGTGAGGATGAAAAGGACTGGGAAGGGGCAATTGAAAGGCTGCTGCGCGGTTTCGGGCTTTCTCTTCTGGTTCCTGATAATCATTATGCAGCTGTTGCCGGATTTGTTGATGAAACAGACCTTAAAGGGAAACTGGTATATTTCAGGGTGCGTGAAACCGGGCCAAGGGAGCTGCCTTCACCTCATCCCGATTCACTTGTAAGAAAGGTTCAGATCAAGCCCGATTCACCCTTTTATGGCTGGATAGAGGGAGAGATATCAAGGCGATTTGATCTGGCCTGCTGTAAAACTCAGGAGCAGTTCCGCCGCGAATCAAGGGCCATTACTGCTTTCGGGCAAATAAAGATTCAGGGAGAGCGACATGAAAAGGATGATCGGCACAGGCTTGATGACAGGACTCGATATGTATTAGGCTGGAGCAATACCCAAAAGATTGCAGCACTTGAAGAGAGGGCACGGCTTTATGAAAAAAATATCTCCGGTCTTGCAGGAGATATCAGCGGAATACAGAAAAGGCAGGCAAGCTTAAGAGACAGGCTTGAAAAACTCTCAAAGCTTGATGAATATACCGATTTTCGCGATATAGACTGGAATCCCCTGGCCCTTCAAATTACAAGACTGGAAGAAGAAAAAAAAGGTCTTGAAACAGCATCGGATATCTTAAAAACACTTGCCCTTCAGCTGACTTCACTTGAAAAGGAACTTAAAGAGGTTGAAAAGCAGCTTGATGAGAGGAAAGACAGCCGCTCAAAAACCGAACAAAAAATTGCCATCACAAATGAACTCAAGGGCCAGGCTCAGTTGCTTATGGCTGGCATATCAGAAGATATGACAACCATTTTTAAAGATTTGCAAAAAATGCGTGAAGAGGCATTAGGCAGTCAATTGGTTACAGTGGAATCCTGCGACAATCGTGAACGTGATATGAGGGAATGGCTTCAGGGAAAAATAGATGGGGAAGACAGAAAAATCAGTAGACTGGGAGAGAGGCTTACCAGAGAGATGACAGAATACAGGAAGGAGTGGCCTCTTGAAACAAGGGAGGTGGATGTAAGCCTGAATGCCGGAGATGAATACAGGGCCATGCTTGATAAGCTTAAGGCTGATGACCTGCCACGTTTTGAGGAGCGGTTCAAAGAGCTTCTTAATGTCAATACTATCCGGGAGGTGGCAAATTTTCAGTCACAGATCAATCGTGAAAGAGAGACCATTAAAGATCGTATCGCCCAGATAAACCGGTCTCTAACTGAAATTGACTATAATCAGGGAAGGTATATCAGCCTTGAAGCGCAGATGAACCTTGATGCGGATATAAGAGAATTTCAGAAAGAGCTGCGCACCTGCACGGAAGGCGCCTTGACCGGTTCCGGCGATACTCAGTATTCAGAGGCCAAGTTTCTGCAGGTAAAGAAGATAATAGAGAGGTTCAGTGGACGCGAAGAATACTCGGATATGGATCGTAGGTGGACTGCAAAGGTTACGGATGTCCGCAACTGGTTCGTCTTTGCAGCAAGTGAGCGATGGCGCGAGGATGATACTGAATATGAACATTATGCCGATTCAGGAGGTAAATCAGGCGGGCAGAAGGAGAAACTTGCATATACAGTGCTGGCAGCCAGCCTGGCTTATCAGTTCGGTCTCGAATGGGGGGCAGTGCGTTCCCGCTCCTTCCGCTTTGTGGTAATAGATGAGGCATTCGGACGCGGTTCGGATGAATCAGCAAATTATGGATTGAGACTTTTTGATCAGCTCAATCTTCAGCTTCTTATTGTTACACCATTGCAGAAAATACATATTATAGAGCCCTTTGTAGCTGGTGTAGGATTTGTACACAGCAATGACGGCCGTAACTCGGTGCTGCGGAATCTTACAATAGAGGAATACCGTGCTGAAAAGCAGAGGGTGTCAGGATGAAGTGGACTACAGTCACTGATATAAGGGAGCAGATAGATAAACTCTGGAATAGAGGTTTGCTGCTTGCTGGTTTATGCGAAGGAGAGGATATCTTTCCCAGAAGACTGACAGTGAAAGGGCCAGCCTCAAATGAATTGAGTGAGTGTTTTTCCGATGTTCAAAATTGGATAACACAACTGAAAGGATCAGCGAAATTCTACAGGATAGAATGGAAAAAGATCAATCACCGAATCCTTGGTTCCAATGAAATTCCATCTACCATCTGGATTGATACCCTGGATGACGCACTCAGGCTTATTGGCAAGAGGAATGCAGCGGATACATTTATAGGGCTTGTTAATATTACAGGTGATAAACAACCGAAGCTTCTTACATGGCTTGCCAAAAGGCCTCTGCGCGCCCTGGAGATCGCTAGCGACTGGCCGCAGCTTCTGCTTATTGTTGACTGGCTTATCAGGCATAACCGGCCAGGGATTTATCTGAGGCAGATTGATTTACCCGGCATTCATACCAAATTTATCGAGGGATACAGGAATGTTCTTACTGAACTGCTTGATATAGTACTTCCTGTAACTGCAATAGATGAGTCTGGCAGAGGTGCAACAGGATTCTGTAGGCGCTACGGCTTTCTGGATAAACCCTTACACGTGCGCTTCAGGGTGCTTGACCGGAATATCAGGCTGCTTCCATCAGGTTTGGAGCATGATATAACTGTCACTGAAGAGACCTTCTCCACCATTCAAATACCTGTTTCAAAAGTTTTTATTACTGAAAATGAGATCAACTTTCTGGCCTTTCCGGCTGTGGCTGATGCTATAGTCATATTTGGTGCAGGTTATGGGTTCAATAATCTCTCCTCTGCACAATGGTTGCACCGCAAGAAGATTTATTACTGGGGCGATATTGATACGCACGGATATGCAATACTCAATCAGTTACGAGGAATTTTGCCGGACGTAAAATCCTTTTTAATGGATATTCAAACACTTTTAAGCCACAGAGAATTATGGGGGTCTGAGTCTAATCCAGAAAAGGCAAATCTTACACGACTCACTCCTGAAGAGAAAAACCTATATGATCAGTTGCGAAATAATCACTGGGGAAAAAATATCAGGCTAGAGCAGGAAAGAGTGGGGTTCAAATATCTACTTGATGTTTTACAGGAATTATGACCTGCCTTAGATCAGAAATCTTTCCTGTTAATCTTTTTATTGGGCTTCCATCATCATTTCCTAATCGCTTCCAGTAAAAATATCCCACAGCATCCCTTCATTAAGAAAACCTTTATGCTGGATCAGGGTGTTGTTCTAAAACCTGATAACTTTACACCGTTTTCACAGCTTTTTTTCAAGCAGCTCCTTTACCAGTTTCGGATTGGCCTTGCCCTGTGAAATCTTCATAACCTGTCCTACAAGAAACCCTTTTGCCTTTTCCTGCCCTGACCTCACATCCTCTACAGCAGCGGGTTGCTCTGATAACACCTGGTCAATAAGGGTTTCAAGCGCGGCCTCATCGGAAACCTGCACAAACCCGCGGGTTTTAACAATCTCTTCAGGTGATTCATTGCTCTCAAACATATAGACAAGCACCTCACGCGCGGCATTTGCGTTTATCTCATCACGCGCAAGCATCTTAAGGAGTAAGCCGAACCTGTCAGGTGTTACATGAGAATTGTCCAGCTCCTGGCCTCTTTCCCTGACAGCGGGGATAAGCTGTGTGGTGAGCCAGTGCATGGCGGTCCTGGGCTGAATGGCTTGGTTTGTCAGCTCTTCAAAATATCTTGCTGTAGCAGGATCAGAACTCAGAAAAATTGCCTC
>CAZCMD010000156.1:0-11561 GCA_964499695.1 uncultured Desulfatiglans sp. | reverse complement strand
AGAGATTAAAGAAAAGGAAAATATGATGAAAAAGATATCAATGCTGTTTTTTGCCATTACACTTTTTTTTGCCTGCTATACAATTGGAATAGCTCAGGACAATTTAATCCTCGATGTAGAATATTACCCACCTTCTGTAGATTCCGGAAATATTGCCATTATATTTTTGGGAGGATCAGAAGGAGGTATTCCATATTTTAGTGTTGAATCATTTACTTCAAAGGGATATCCCAGTCTCAAAGTCGGCTATTTCGGTACGGCGCACACACCGGATCATCTGGAAATGATTCCTCTCGAGTATTTTGAAAAAGCGATTAGGATGTTTAAGTCCCAACCTGAAGTTAAAGGGAAAAAAATTGTTGTTTTTGGCAACTCCAAAGGTGGAGAATTAGCTCTTTTGTTGGCTTCAAGGTATAAACAGATAGAGGGCGTAATCGCTAATGTACCTAGTTCTGTAGTTTTTCAAGGTATAGGGGAAGGGGTTTCTTCATCAAGTTGGTCATATAAAGATAAACCTGTTCCCTTTGTTCCATATGCACCTTATGACTTCCGAAAAATAATTAACTCCCAATATGTGGAAGCGTATGAGTTATCACTTAAACAGACACAGGCAGTTGAGAACGCTATAATTCAAGTTGAAAATATCAATGGGCCTATTCTAATATTAACAGGGAAGGAAGACACAATGTGGCCTTCCAGCCAAATGGGTGAAATGATAATCAAAAGGTTAGAAGAAAAAAAGTTCCCCCATTGGTATAGGCATTTTGCTTATAAAAATGCTGGACATTCATTGAACGAAAACTTCTTAATGGGAGGCTCAAAGGATGGAAATAAAAAAGCAAGAATAGATTCTGAACAAAGAATTTTTGCCTTTCTTAGTAGACTATCCGAAAAGTAATATGAATCGTTAGCTGGTCATTTGAATACAGTGAATGAGAAGGGGGACGTTGCAAGGTTACGTTAAATAGTGCCAACCTTACTAACAGGTCCCCTTTATATTCCCGTTATGCGAGGAGACAAGATGAAAAAAGACAATAAATCGCAATCACCACTCCCAGAAGATGTAATAAGCCATTACGCTTCAGGATATGAAGCAATTCGATTGGAAATTAGTGATGGTAAAATTGAACGAGAGCGTACTCACGAGTTGCTTGATCGTTTTCTGCCACCGGTTCCTGCAACAGTTATTGATATTGGTGGTGGAACCGGGAAACATGCCTTATGGCTCGCAAGGCGCGGTTATAAGGTTCACCTGATTGACATTGTTCCGATTCACATTGAAATAGCCAGGCAGGAATCTGCATTGCAACCGCAATATCCATTGGCTAGCGCAGAGGTAGGAGATGCCTGTTCCATTGATAGAGATGACAACAGTGTTGACGCTGCCTTGCTGTTCGGGCCACTTTATCACCTTACTGATAAACAGGATCGACTAAAAGCATTATCAGAAGCTCATCGGGTTCTAAAAACAGGTGGTGTTCTTATGGCTGTTGGTATATCGCGCTTTGCATCGACGCTTGACGGATTACGCTCGGAATTTCTTAAAGATCCGATATTTGTTGAAATAGTGAATGGAGACCTTAAAAATGGGCACCATCAAAATCCTACAGGTAATCCGAAGTATTTTATGGATACCTTCTTTCACCATCCGGATGAACTAAAAGCTGAAGCAACCGAGGCAGGGTTTTCAGATAGCCGGGTTTATGGTGTGGAAGGGCCTTCCTGGTTGGCTCCTGATATTGATGAATGGTGGAAAGATGATACGCACCGCAATGTACTTCTCAGGATCGCCAGGGCATTGGAATCAGAGCCCGCTCTTTCAGGTATAAGTTCACATTTGATTGTAGTTGGTGTGAAGCGATAAAAAATGTATAACCATGTTATGACCTAAAAACGAAGCATTGATAGCAAATCATTAATTGAATAAGGAGAAAAATTGTACATAGGAAGGATTGTATCTGTTGGGTTAACAGGCTCAAATCGTTTGTGTATAATGTATCGTGTGTCATCTCGGTCTTTTCCGAACAGGGTGATCAAAGACATTAAAGGTGCCTTAGCTGTTATCCCATCACCGGGATCAGAAACCGACATCTACCAAAATCCATACATCAGCTACAATTGCCTGCGTCACAATTCAGAGTTTGCGGTTGTTGGAAACGGAACTCATACGGACCCTATTTTTGAAAAATTGGAATCTGGCATGTCAATCAGGGACTCTCTGACCTCTGTATTATTTGGTATGGATTACGAGCACGATGATTATTCGACACCAAGGATAGCAGCAGTAGTTGGTAAATCATCTAAAAGTCTGGCTTTAGGAATTATCCGAATTGATGGTATTGATGTTGAAGTTTTTAATTTAAAGCCAGGTGAATACAGGTTTGTATCAACATATGAAACGAATAAAATATCAACAGATTTTGGTGGTATAGACTTAAATGTAAAGACTTCAGAAGAAGCGGCACAGTTTATTATTAATGGCGGTAAATTCATTGAATTTGAAAAGCCTGTGTCCTCTGCTGCTGCAATAGAAACTGATACCGGATTTGAAACAACTTATATAAATCTTAAAGGACTCTGCTAACAAATTAAAAAACCGGATTTTGCATAAAGCTAGCTAAATCGATTATCAGCACCGCTATGAAACCAATCGAAAGGAGATTCCTGTGACACTTCTTAATTTCATACTTCAATGTAAGATCAATGGCTATGCCTTCGGAGGCGAGGGAGGAGAAAAGGTATTTGAAGACGGGGCACGGGGGTTTGAATCAAAAGGGCATGGTTACAAGTACCAGGATCGTTACTATGGTTTCAACCCATTTGCCGGAACTGAATATATCTACAGCGCTGACGGTCCATTGTTATGGATATTGAATTACTACGGGCAGGTCTTTCCCATATGCTCAAACCCCATGGAGGTCTATTCTTTTCTCAGAGAAGTCATGAGGCTGGTATCCCCCGATTACCCTTTCAGAGGCCCGGCCATGGTCGAAAAGGGAAGCATGAGGTATGAGAATGATCAACACGGCACTCTTGACAGTTTTCATGGTACTGAATTTATATCCAATAACCACGAGAAGGTCTACGAGCTTCATTATCATGGTGGCAGAGTGACAAGGCCTGATACTACATCTGGTTAAATGGTCAAATGTCCGAAAATTTTTAGTTAAGAGCAAAACTAAGATTTGATTCTTTAACTTAAATGGCTTTGCCTTTTGACGATTCTTTGAAAAGTAAAAACTTAAAACTTCAGGAATGTAAATTTAACTATTTGAAACAATCTTTATTTCCAGATGGCAGTTCAATGCATCCGCATATTTTTTAATTGTGGCGATTGATGGAGAGTGTTTTCCACTGCTTAATGCAGATTCAAGCCTTGTGATCGCCGGGGCTTTTGTGCCCATGCGTTCTGCAATCTCAGCCTGGCTGAGACCTGCTTTTTGTCGCGCATCCAATAATTCCCGTAACAGGATGAATTCCGGCTCCAATGCTAAGTATTCAGCCTTTACATTTTTTCTCTTTAATGCCTTTTCTTTCAGTTCAGAATGTGTCATTTTCAAAAACCTCCTTCATCCTTATTCTTGCTATCTTGATCTCTTTATTGGGAATCTTTTGAGTTTTTTTAATGAATGAATGAAGCATAATGATTTTCTTACCTATTTTGGTACAAAAGAAAACCCTGGCTATCCCTTCTTTACTTTTCACCCTCAACTCGAACAAACCTCTATCAATTTGTTTTGTATGAGGTAACCCAAGGTTTCCTCCAAATTCTATCATAAGATCAGTTAACCTTAAATATCTGGCTAAAAGACCATCAGGCAAATTCAAAACATCTCTTTCGAGTTTTTTATTATAATATTTTATTTCCCAGCACATAGTAACAAATATGTTATATCGAAGCAAGTTAATATTTTGATTGGGTTATAAAAAACTTAAAG
Source organism: uncultured Desulfatiglans sp. (assembly GCA_964499695.1). Classification (GTDB taxonomy): domain Bacteria; phylum Desulfobacterota; class DSM-4660; order Desulfatiglandales; family HGW-15; genus JAAZBV01. The sequence continues at coordinate 7,623 of CAZCMD010000156.1, read as the reverse complement.
GCACTGAACAGAATAGTAGGCTTACGCACCTCAAATTATCAAATTTTAAGTCAACTGATAATTTGAAGTGCGCTTTCAATCTAATACTACTTATATTTTTTCCCGCTCCTTATATTTTGTATGAAGGAGGTGATGAGATTTTTCACCAAGAGGTTTCTTTAAAAACTCCTCGTATATCTGTTTTATTTCAGGGTTTTCATGTGACTTGCGGAGCTGTTTCCCTTCGTCTTCCTTGTAGATGGCCGCTATCCTCTTTTCTCTTACAGAGTTATCTGTAAATCTCGGTTGACCGCCTCCACCAATACATCCACCAGGGCAGGTCATAACCTCAACAAAGTGATATGATGCTGTCCCGTTTTTCAGGGCATTTAACACCTTTCTTGCGTTAGCAAGCCCATGAGCAACCGCAACCTTTAATTCAACCCCCTCAAGAAAAGACCATTCCTTAACAGTCCCGGTAATTTTTATAGATGCCTCCTTGATCCCTTTAAGGCCGGCAACAGGCGCAACATGAAGTTTTTCCATGGGAAGCTCTTTTCCTGTAATTATCTCCCACGCAGTTCTAAGGGCCGCCTCCATAACACCGCCCGTATTGGCGAATATATCTGCCGCTCCTGAGCTTAACCCTATGGGTGAATCCATCTTTTCATCAGGAAGTGTGTTAAACTGAATACCTGCCTGCTTTATCATCCTGGCAAGCTCCCGCGTGGTAAGGACATAATCAACATCTGTAACACCGCTTGCGTTCATCTCAGGCCTGTTGGCCTCAAATTTTTTGGCGGTACATGGCATGACCGATACAACAATAATATCCTCTGCCTTTTTACCTATTTTAGATGCGTAATAGGTCTTTGCAACAGCGCCGAACATCTGCTGGGGCGATTTACAGGTAGAAAGATTGGGCAGAAATTCCGGAAAATAATATTCCGCAAATTTAATCCACCCCGGAGAACAACTGGTAAACATGGGAAGGGCCACCTTTTTCTTATCCACAAGCGCTGTTTTAAGACGTGTTAAAAGTTCAGTCCCCTCCTCCATTATGGTGAGGTCAGCAGTAAAATTGGTATCAAATACACCGTTAAAACCCAGACGCTTCAAGGCGCTGACCATTTTACCGGTTACAAGGGTTCCCGGCTCATAGCCGAATTCCTCTCCAAGTGCAGCCCTGATTGCCGGGGCGGTCTGCACAACAACATGTTTTGCAGGATCATCAATGGCAGCCCACACCTTTTTAATATCATCCTTTTCACTGATTGCCCCTACCGGACAAATAGCTGCACACTGGCCGCACTGAACGCATGCCACACCGTCAAGGTTTAAGGCAAAGGCCGGGCCTATAACAGTATTAAAACCCCTTTTCTGCGGGAAAAGGGCGCCAACTGACTGTATCTCGTTGCATACTGTTACGCATCTTCTGCACTTAATACACTTTGAATTATCGCGCACCAGGGCAGGAGTGCTGTCATCAATAGCTTTTTTCGCTGACTCGCCCTGATAGGTAACCATTTCAATACCCATTTCACGGGCTATTGCCTGAAGTTCACAGTCTTCATTACGATTACAGGTAGGGCAGTTTCCCCCGTGCTCTGAGAGCATGAGTTCAACAACTGTTTTTCTTGCCTCCCTTGCCTTTTTTGTGTTGGTAAATACTTTCATCCCCTCGGTAACAGGGGTTGCGCATGAGGCCGATAAGCTCCTTGCCCCTTCTATCTCTACCAGACAGACCCTGCATGCGCCCTGCGCCGGGTGTCCTTCAAAATAGCACAATGTTGGTATTTTTATACCGGCTTTTCTGGCCGCTTCAAGTACACTTGAGCCATCTTCAACTGAGACTGCTGCATTATTTATAGTCACGTTAACCATATTTATCTCCTGTTTTCTTTTAAATCATCATTTGCCATAATCGCAGCGCAGACAGCGTTTTGACTGTCTGACCGCTTCCGCTTCCACCCATGGTTGCTCAACCTCATCAAAATTATTCTGACGTCGTACCACCGAAAGGAGCGGAAGTTTCTCTCTTTTGTATGGAAGCGGATCAGCGCTGGGGTCATAACTGGTAACGACTTTTCTTTCTTCTCGCCAGAAGGCATGATCTTCACCGGTAAAATACATGTCAATTCCGTATGCTGCACGTTCACCGGCTGAGATCGCCTGGATAACCGAAGCAGGCCCGCTTGCGAGATCGCCACCGGCAAATATCCATGGCACAGATGTCTGTCCGTTACGCGCATCGGTTTTAATACGGGAATCGTTTATGAGGGTGATATCTGTGCCTGCCAGTACATGTTTCAGGTCAGTGGTCTGCCCTATCGCGAAGATAACCTGGTCAGCCTCAATAACGAATGTCTCTTTGCTTGTTTCTGCCTTTCTTCTCCCGCTGGTGTCATAATCACCGAGATGCATTTCAACACATCGCGCGCCGATGACTTTTTTATTCTTTACCTCTATCTCTACAGGATTGACAAGGCCGCGTATGGTAACTCCTTCCTGTCTGGCCTCCTCAATTTCTTCAGCATAAGCGGGCATCTGTTCAACGGTTCTGCGATAAATAACTGTTACATCAGCCCCGAGCCGGCGGGCCGTTCTTGCTGCGTCTATAGCGGCATTTCCACCACCAACTACAATAACCTTGTTTCCGCATTTAACAGAACCCCTGATATTGTATTCCCTTAAGAATTCCACGGCTTCATCAACACCTTTAGCGTCAGAGCCCGGCATAACAGGTCTGATTCCATCAGGGTTACCAATACCGATAAAAATCGTCTCATATCCGTCATTTTTAAGGCTCTCAAGGGTAAAATCACGTCCCAGTTTTTTCTGGGTGATAATTTCAACCCCCATACGTTCTATCATGCGTATCTCACGGGCAATAGTTTCCCTGGGAAGACGGTATGCCGGGATAGTCTGAACAAGCATCCCGCCCGGTCGCGCCTCACTTTCAAAGACAACCGGTTTATAACCCATCCTTGCCAGGAAATATGCGCATGATAAACCTGATGGTCCGGCGCCTATTATTGCGATTTTTCTTTTTGCGTTTTTCTCATTTTCAATGACTTCCGGAATCTGTATGGTTATTTCCTGATCAACCATAAACCTCTTCACACCGCGGATTGCCACAGATGCGTCAAGGGTCTGGCGACGGCATTTATCTTCACAGGTATGGAAGCAGACTCGCGCACATACCGCAGCAAAGGGGTTGCGTTCACGGTGGAGTTTAAGCGCCTCGGCATAACGTTTTTCACCTATAAGCGATACAAACCCCGGGACATCAACATGTGCCGGGCAGCCGCTCTGACAGGGAGCACGTACCAGTTTGGGGCAGACGCCCGCTTCGCAGTGTTTCAGACGAATATGATCATCATATTCATGGCGGAAATGACGTATTGTGGATAGTACCGGGTTTGGAGCAGTCTGACCAAGGCCGCAAAGAGAGGTTTCTTTTATCTGTTCGCCAAGGTGAATAAGCCTTTCAACATCGCCCTCAACCCCTTCTCCTCTGCATATTCTTTCAAGTATTTCAAGCATGCGCTTTGTGCCCACACGGCAGGGGACACACTTGCCGCATGACTCTTCCTGAGTGAATTCCAGAAAAAACCTGGCCACGTCCACCATGCAGGTATTGTCATTCATGACAACCAGACCGCCTGAACCCATAATAGCGCCCAGGCTCTTAAGGGATTCATAATCCAGGGGAACATTTAAATTCTTTCTGGGAATACATCCGCCTGATGGGCCGCCAAGCTGAGCGCCTTTAAATTCCCTTCCGTCCGGTACGCCTCCTCCGATATCATATATTACCTCTCCTAGCGTAGTGCCAATGGGCACCTCAATAAGACCGATGTTCTGAAGGTTTCCGGTCAGGGCAAATATTTTTGTCCCCGGAGAGGTGCCAATGCCCACAGAACGGAACGCCTTTGATCCCTCTCTTATTATGAAGGGTATGGACCCAAATGTTTCCACATTATTTAATGCAGTAGGTTTTCCCCATAATCCGGCCTGGGCAGGAAACGGCGGCCGTGGACGGGGTTCACCCCTTTTCCCTTCTATGGAATGCATAAGCGCTGTTTCCTCACCGCATACAAATGCACCTGAACCCTGAGATATGCGTATATCAAAGGAAAAATTGGTGCCTAGAATATTTTTACCGAGTAAGCCAACAGACCGAAGCGCATCAATAGCCTTTTCAATTCGTTTTAAGGCCAGAGGATATTCGGCACGGCAATATACATATCCCTCATCAGCACCGATCGCTAATCCGCCTATAATCATACCCTCCATAACTGCATGGGGATCGGATTCCAGAAGGCTGCGATCCATGAAGGCCCCCGGATCGCCCTCATCAGCGTTGCATATGATGTATTTTTTATTTCCCGGCGCTTTTCTGCAAAGTTCCCATTTTACACCTGTTGGAAAACCCCCACCACCTCTGCCACGAAGACCTGAGTCTTTTACTTCTTTAATTATTTCTTCAGGGGTCATTTTAGTGAGCGCTTTGCACAGTGCTGCGTAGCCACCTGTCCCGATATATTCTTCAATGCTTTCTGCCGCTATCAAACCTTTATTGCGTAAAACCAGCAAATGCTGTTTGGCAAAAAAAGGAATATCCATTAAAAAAGGAATAGCCTTTCCATCCTTGACATCTTTATACATTAAAGATTCGACAGGTTTTCCATTAACTAAATGCTCCAGCACTATTGTCTCAGCGTTTTCAGGCTTTAATTTCTGGTAAAAATAACCACCCGGATAGACAGCCAAAATTGGCCCTGAGGCACAAAACCCGTTACACCCGGTTTCCAGTACTTGCACCTTGTCCCTGTGTTCAGGGAATGAAAATTCAGAACAATTTCCACAGGTAATTTTTACCTTCTCATCCAGTTTATATTTATTTATGGCTACTTTAAGTTCTGCTAAGAATTCTTTTGCGCCTGATGAGATACAGCTTGTCCCCATACAAAGCATCAAATCAAAATTACCTTTTATATCAGGAGCTGTTCTGGGGCTTTTTCTATTACGCATTTCCATTCGTTTTGACATGGTTTCTCTGATAGCAGTAATATCTTCAGGCTTATTGATTTTGTACGATGTACTATTTTGCACTTTAGACTCCTTGCCCAATTAAAATTAATTTTTTTTCCCGTTTGCCTTTTCTTTATAATATGAAAGTATTTCATTTATTTTTGAGGGTTTTACCCTCTGGTGAACAGTATCATCAATCAGCATAACTGGAGCCAGCCCACAGGCGCCGAAACATCGGCCAACATCAAGTGAAAAAAGTCTGTCTTCGGTTGTCTGGCCTACATCTATGCGTAATTGTTTTTTGCAGGCCTCCAGTACCTCCTTACCGCCACGAACATAGCAGGAAGTACCCAGGCATACACGAATCAGGTGTTTGCCTTTGGGAGTGGTTCTAAAAAAAGAATAAAAACTGACAACCCCTGCTACTTCACTGTAGGGTTTATCAAGTTTTGCCGCTATTTGCTTAAGCACCTTTTCCGGCAGGTAACCAAGCATCCTCTGGGCTATCTGCAGGATCGGGATGAGTGATCCCGGTTCCACCGAATAGTCTTTTAAGATCTTAAAAAATTGTGCAATTAATTGTTCCTCGGATGTTTCACAGGCGCATTCTTTTAAGGCTGTAACAGGCATAGGCTCTCCTTATTAATTTGTAATCTCTAAAGTGTTGCTAACAAAGCTTACAATAAACAATGTCATATCAATAAATGGCTCATTGACATACCTGAGCCATTCTGTAACCTTTAAAGGAAAGGTGTGCGATAAATATAGTTCTGGTAGAAATCCTTGATCTGCTGAAATGAATGCGGATTGATTGACTTCAACACTGCATTATTGAAAATATTGAACCATAAAAAACGAATTAAAGCTGATTCAATAGACAATATAATTTAAAACAGAATCAATATATATACCAGCGATTACCGCGCAGTCTTGATACATGTCTAAATAAACAGCAACAAACCGAAATTTAACAATTCAACAAGTTGAGAACAGGAGATAGTAACTTAACAATATGCCTTTTTGAGTGAAGGAGTATAAACAGGGCAAAAAGGCATGTCAACTGGAACGATCAGCTAGAATTACATTATTAAATTGCACAGGTAGATCAGTAAATCAAGCAATTTTTTTTTGATCATGATTTTTGCTTTAACTGTTACTTCATATTAAACTTCTGTTCTATACAGGTAATAAATTATCCTACAAAAGCCCCACTAACCAGTAGGCTCATACTATTTATGTGTTTCCAACATCCCTTTTCACTTTACACAAAAATGAAAAACAGAAACCATGAACACATATAAGGATGAATGATGAAAAGATTTCTACATAACACCAAGAATCCATCCTTCAACAAGGACAACAGGGTATTCTTCAAGAGACAGGTCAGGCTTAAGGAATTTCTTCAAACTGCCATTATTATCGACCTTTTTCATCCATGCAGCAGCAACATATGCATCATGCTGGTCCGGTGTTCTCCCCTCTTTCTCGTAATCCTTGTTCCACATTGATGGGCAGACCTCAAAAACAGTAGACCTGTTTTCAGGAATCTCCCAACCGTCAAAGGGCCAGAAATGGATTTTATCCCCTTATGTATTCCTGATATAACGCAGCCACGGTAGCCCTGCGTGTGTGGATTTTGCAACCGAGCCAGGCACATTAAAATGAAAGACAGACTTTGCCCCAGCCCGTATCTCGGTAATCCGCCTCCAGCGGGCATTACCGGTTCTGGCCTTTCCATTACCCTTTGAACCATTACGAATAAAATCAACATAGGTATATTTTGCATCAGTGGGCCAGTGTTTCTGAAAATCATCAAGAAAGTAAGACCAGTCAAGCTCAAGAAGATGAGCCTCAAAGTATTTAAGCGGAAAGGAAAAGCTGTGATCAATACCAACCATTATGGGTATATCTTCAGACAATATAGTTATAAGCCACTCAGCCACGCCACGCCTTGTCCAGTATTTTAACCGTCCTTTTGGCGGATGAACCTCAACAGGCGAATTTGTATTATCTGCATAAAAGACCCTGAGCCCCTTCAGGCTTGATTCAGCGGTTTCAGCGCCTGAGTAGTCAATACCGATATAACGTCTGAAGGCGGGTTTGTTTGATTGCAGCATATTAATAATCATGTTTTGTTAAGGCGTTATAAACAGAATAAAAAAGGCCGGAGACCGGCCTTTTTTATTAAAACAGATAATATTAATGTTTCCTTTATACCTGCCCTATCTCTCCTGTCTTCTTATTTTTCCAGTAGGCCCTTGATTGAAGCGGCCAGTTGAATCTTATGGCACCTTCTGACGGGCAATCATTTACACAGCATCCGCAGTACCAGCATTCATCCGGATGAAGTATTATTGGCGGCATGCCTGCTTCAGGGTTAGGGATATAGACATCGACCTGGCATGTATCCACACAGTTGTTGCACCCGGTGCAGTAATCCGGGTCAAAAATGACTGGCTGGTTTGGCGTGACAACATTGGTCATAGCAAATATTTTTTCGGACATGTTTTGCCTCCGATTAAAAATGTTAATAACATAATTCAAAATTCAAGATTAAAACCCTTAAACCTTGAACCTAAAACCTTAAACCTTTTATTTCTTATACAC
>CAZCMD010000155.1:5109-11677 GCA_964499695.1 uncultured Desulfatiglans sp. | reverse complement strand
CTCTACATGTCATGGGAGACTGCCGACAGGCTGATCGATTTTATTAAAGAAAGATTCACAGACAACAAAAATACCCTCCTGGTGGATTTCTATGGTGGCGAGCCCCTGCTGAGCATTGATCTGATAAAACATATATCCGGAGAACTAAAGGCCTTTACTGAAGGAAGAGGTGCTTCATACAGCTTCAGCCTTGTAACCAATGGCTCCGTTCTTAAAAGAAAAACAGCCCTAGAACTTGCTAAACTTGGCCTTAAAAGTGTAAAGATCACTATTGATGGTCCTGCGGATATCCATAACATAAACCGGCCATTTAAAACAGGTGCCCCAAGTTTTGATGTACTGATAAAAAATATAAAAGAGACATGGGATATTGTAAAAATAAACCTTGGAGGCAATTTTGAAAAAGATAGCTTCAGGGATTTTCCATTACTCCTTGATTATCTAGAAAAGGAGGGCCTCACACCTGATAAACTGGGGATTATCAAGTTTGATCCGGTTGCAAAGCGTCCTGAAAGGGTGATGAGCCCTACAGATTACAGGGGTGGCTGTATCACCCTTGACGAACCATGGCTTCTTGAAGCCAATACCCTTTTACGCGAAGATATCCTGATGCGGGGGTATAAGACCCTGAACATGACTCAGAAACTATGCATGATTGAGTCACAAAATTCTTATGTGGTTAATTATGATGGCTCTTTATATAAATGCCCCGGTTTTATCGGTATGGAAGAGTTTAAAACCGGGAATATTAATGATGGGACCTCGGATTATAAAGACAGATACAATCTTGGCTTATGGAAAAATGACAGATGTGCAGAATGTGAATATCTCCCTCTTTGTTATGGTGGCTGCCGTTATATGACCTTTCTGCGTGATAACAATGTTAATGCCCTCGACTGCCAGAAGGAATACCTTGATGCTACGCTTGAAACCATGATCAGGCAGGAAATAAAATATAGCCTCAGGGTTGGAGAATAGAGACCGATACTTCTATAGTTCTTATGGTTCTGACCTTGAACCTTTCCTGACATAATATCCTTGACGCAGGTCAGTGTAGTTCATATACTCCGGCATCAGAAAAAGGATTCGGTTATTTTGGCTGACGATATTTTTTATGTCCGATAGCCTTTTGTTATCATAAAACAGTTTCAAAGTGAAAGGAGTATGGCAGTAAAAACGACAACCAAATGGGGAGAAGAAGGAGAGTTAATCAATGAGTATCAGAGCCGTAAAACCATTTTATTTCGGATTTGTCCTGTTTGTTTTTTTTCTCACCGGGGCGTTCGCTGTAACGGCGAGCGGGCTAGGAAAGAAAGGGAATGAAAAAACCAAACGCCCGAACATCCTGCTTATTATCGGTGACGATATAGGCATAGATGTTACAACCAACATGTATCCGGGCCTGATTGACAGCCTCACAAAACAATACGGGCCATCCGGCCATAATCACCCCGATTACAAAATGATCAATGGCAGGCCGGCATCCACTCCTGCGCTTGATTCCCTTGCAAAGGGAGGCATAAGATTCACCCATGCCTGGACACAGCCATTTTGCTCACCAACACGCACATCACTCCTTACAGGGCTTTTTTCCGCAAAGACAGGTGTTCTGGATTATAATAACTGGCTCTCACAGAACCACCACTCATTTGTAAAAGATCTGAAGGAAAAGGGTGGATACAGCACTGCCATATTCGGTAAATGGCATATAGCTGGTCTCGGAGTGTACCCGGGTATGAAGCCCAAAGAGGCAGGTTTTGATCTGTTCAGGGGTAACTTACATGGCGGCCTTGCCACATACTTTGAGTATGATTACCAGGTTCAGGACGATACCACGCCCCCGGATCAGTGGCGCACAGAAAAGGCCCCTGTAAGATCACTTCCGGGTATTGCACCAACCACCTATGCAGCGGTTGTAAAGACAGCAGATACCATCAACTGGATCACAGAGCAGGAAAAGAATAATCCTGATAAACCCTGGTTTGTCTGGTTTGCCTTCAATCTTTCTCATATAACCGGTAATCAGCAGCCTAATCCTATGATTATCCCTAATGCAGACACTATGGATGAGCCATCACGCAAAGAGATGGAGGCCTGCATGGGGCCTGACGGCAAGTTCGGTTCCGCCAATGTGGGTTCATGCTCATCAGAGGCGCTTATGAGGGCCATGGCAAATTCCATGGATACCATGATCAGAAGAGTAATTGAAACTGTAGAAAAACTCGACCCCAACACCTATATCATCTACCTCGGCGACAACGGGACATGGATGTTCGGTGAAAAACGTGAGTTCATTGACAATCTTTACATCACCCGCAGGGGCCGCAGCAAGGGTACGGCCTATGAAAGCGGGGTCAGGGTATCAATGGCCATCAAAGGGCCGGGAATAAAGGCTAACAAACAGAGTGATGAGTGGATACACAACGTGGATCTCTTCGCCACCATACTGGAACTCGCCAGGCTTGAAGTACCAAAGAAGGTCCCGAACAAGACGGGCGACGGCATGGTTGATGTTGATTCAGTTTCTCTTGCCCCCATTCTTTTCAAGGGTGCCACAGGTTTAAGGGACCCGAACATGGGATATTTGCTAACGGAAACCATTAACCCGATAAAAGATAATTTCAGGCATGTCGGGGCAAGAAACGCTACATACAAGGTCATCTGCGGCACTAATCCTGAAACAGGGAACTGCACATTCTATAACCTTATAGATGATCCTATTGAGGAATATCCTCTCACAAAACCAGATAGCTGTGAGAATTACAAAACCGGGAAATGGAGCCCGAAAGACTCTGAGTGGAACTTCTGCCGCCTACAGGAGGTTATTGCCACAAAATCATTTATGGCTGAACCGAAAAAATAGAGCATTGTGCAGATAAGGGGAGCAGAGGGCATATACTGCCCCTGCTCCCCTTTCTGTTGAATCAATGGTTATAAAAGTATTGATTTGTAAACCAGATAGAGAATAAAAATGGAATTTATTAAACCGGTTGAATGGAAAGATAATACCCTTTATGTATTAAACCAGTTGAAGCTCCCGGTAGCGACTGAATACAACCCAAAGCGGACTATTGAAGATGTATTCTATGCAATAAGGGATATGGAACTGCGCGGGGCACCATTGATAGGTATTGCCGCAGGGTACGGCATGTACCTGGGTATAAAGGATATTGATGACACAAGCCACACTGCATTCATGGAAAAGATGAAACAGAATGGGGAGATGCTTTCAAAGGCACGGCCTACCGCATCAAACCTGTTCGGGGCTATTAAACGTATGATCAACAGGGCTGAACTCCTTAAGGATGAACCGGTTGAAAAGAAAAAGATGCTCCTTGAGGCAGAGGCCATAAAGATACAAAGGGATGAGGACGAGATTAATCTCTCTATCGGTAACAACCTCCTTACCCTGTTAAAAGATGGTATGACCATTTTAACCCACTGCAATGCAGGGTGCCTTGCCACGGGTAAATATGGAACTGCTACTTCTCCTATTTACCTGGCGAAGGAGAGGGGGTGGAATATTAAGGTGTATGCGGATGAAACAAGGCCATACCTGCAGGGTGCGCGCCTTACTGCATATGAACTATCTATGGCAGGGATAGATGTCACACTGATATGCGACAATATGGCAGGCATGGTGATGTCACAGGGTAAGATAGATGCGGTGATAGTGGGCACAGACAGGGTTGCTGCAAACGGTGATATAGCAAACAAAATCGGCACCATGTCTGTTGCAATCCTTGCAAAACATTTCAAAATACCTTTCTATATTGCAGCCCCTTCAACAACCGTGGATATTACAACACGAACAGGTCGAGATATCCCCATTGAAGAGAGAAATACAGATGAAGTTACAAACTGGTACGGGAGAAAAATTGCACCGGAGGTCATAAAGGTCTATAACCCTGCCTTTGATGTGACACCCCATGAGCTTGTTACCGCCATTGTGACAGACAGGGGGATCATTTATCCACCATTTGTGGAGGATATTAAAAGGCTGTTTGGGTAAGCTATTGCAAATATATAAAGAAATAAAACAATAAAAATAAGGTGCATTTTATATGAAACTATTAGAGGTAAAGTAAAGAGATTAAATACTGTCATCTATTTCACCTTTAAGGTGACTTGAGATTCAAGGCATGATTGCGGTTACTCAAGTTTTACTATTCGTTCCAGTTCATCCTGTCTGTTTACATTCAGGAATGTCTTGAGCTCAGGGTCAAATTTTTTGATCTCCTTTTCTTCTACAAATCTGACACGGAGATTGTTAAATGCCTTGATCGTCTGGAATTCCTTTTTATCAATAAGATCCTTCATGGCATTAAGGCACCTTTTACTGTAAAGTGCATGAAGAGGCTCAATCTTCCAGTCTACCTTTGGCACAACCGCATCAAACTCCCCCTTTAAACCTGCGATATACCTCACAAGCCCTTCATTGATAAATGGCATGTCACAGGCACAGAAAAAGGCCCAGTCATCTTCAATCACATCAAGCCCTGTATAAATGCCGCCCACAGGGCCCATCCCCTTTATGATATCCTGGTAAAGCGGTATCTTGAGATATGAATACTCCAGGGGAGTGTTTGTTATTATTATAAGGTTTTTAAAGACACTGCCCAGGGCGGATGTCACACGTTCAATAAGGGGGGTGCCGTTAAACCGTGCAAGGGCCTTATTACTGCCAAAGCGACTGCTTTTGCCTCCTGCAAGGATTATCCCGGTGATACCTTCCATAAAACCTTCACTGGTGTTTTCTTTCATAGTCAGAAAAATTTATTGTTCCAGGTTAATAAAGATACCCTTGCCTTATGAATGCCGAGATATTATATTTATCCTGTTTTATATCTCAATTAGCATATTGATCATTTGAAATCCAGAGGTTTTGAGTATGCAGCAGAATCCATATACAAAAATGAGACAGAAGCAATACCGGGGCGGTGCTTCACAGCGCAATGCGGATTTCAATGAGCTTGAGGCCCTTGAGCTGTATTGTGGTCAATGCCGCAAGGCAGTGCCTGTGAGGAAACATCTCCTTTTGGTCCTGCCAGAGGGGGACAAATATGAATACAGGTGTCAGTACTGTGGCTCAAAGGTGGGGGATAAAATAGACAAGGGGGCCAGGAACAAGGGTTTCTTTTAACCTTAATTATCAAAACAAAGAGGTGAATATTGGAAGAAAAGGATATTATTATCATTGGGTCAGGCCCGGCAGGGTTGACTGCGGCTATATATGCGGCAAGGTCGGGATATATACCACTCGTTATTGAAGGGGTACCGAGCGGGGGACAGCTCCTGGTCACAACCGATGTGGAAAACTTCCCCGGATTTCCCGAAGGTATTTCAGGGCCTGAACTTGTGGAAAATATGCGAAAGCAGGCCGAAAGATTCGGCACCCGGTTTGTTATGAAGGATGCAACCAGCGTGGATCTCAGCGTATACCCCTTCAGGGTAACAGCAGAAGATACAGAATATCTTGCGAGAAGCCTTATAATAGCAACAGGTGCAAAGGCAAAATATCTTGACCTCCCCTCTGTTGAGGAATTCAAGGGCAGGGGCATCTCCGGATGTGCCACATGCGACGGGTTCTTTTTCAGAGATCGCAAGGTGTTTGTAATAGGCGGAGGGGATACTGCTGCTGAAGAGGCCCTATTCTTAAGCAAATTTGCAAAAGAGGTAATAATTGTCCACAGAAGGGACAGGTTAAGAACCGAGAAATATGTACAGGAAAAACTCTTTAGTAATCCGAAGATCAGCATAATATGGGATTCCACTGTGGAGGAAATTAAGGGGTCAGAAGCGGCAGGTGTTGAAAAGATCATTCTTAAAAATCTCAAGACCGGGGCAGTCACCGAACACAGTGCGGACGGAATATTCATGGGTATTGGTAATTCTCCTGCTACCGAACTTTTCCGGGGTCAGCTTGAGCTGGATCAAGGGGGGTATATTATTTGCCACGATGGTGCCAAGACCAGCGTTAAGGGGGTATTTGCCGCAGGGGATGTTAGAGACCCCATGTTCAGGCAGGCGGTAGCAGCCGCGGGCACAGGCTGCAAGGCGGCAATTGAAGCGGAACGTTTTCTTGACAACACAGGGAGATAATCTAAATTATACTGTAATTCCAATATATTATAATAATATTACAGGTAGCAGACAGACTTCTTTATATTGACAAAACACACGTCGCATGCTAATTCACCCTTTAATACTATTATGAAAGGAGAAAGAGATGGCGAATATTCATGAGGTTACTGATGCAAATTTCGATGCGGAGATTGTAAACGCTGAAACACCATCAATGGTTGACTTCTGGGCAGAGTGGTGCGGCCCGTGCAAAAAGGTTGGGCCTGTTGTTGAAGAACTGGCAGCCGAATACAAGGGCAAAATAAAGATAGTCAAGATGGATGTGGACAGTAACAGACAGACCCCTGCAAAATATGGGATCAGAAACATCCCGACCCTTATCTTTTTTAAGGACGGAAAGGTGGTTAATACCATTGTTGGCGCCCAGCCAAAGACCTCTATAGACGGAGAGCTAAAAAAGCTTTTATAATTTATCCATATAATA
>CAZCMD010000155.1:0-5009 GCA_964499695.1 uncultured Desulfatiglans sp. | reverse complement strand
ATGGTCAAGGACAGGTATCCCTATACAGACTCAGCTGTTGTCGCGGCCCTTAAACTTGCCGATACATACTATGATCTTGGAGAATATCAATCCGCATATAATCTGTATAACGAATTTGACAGGTATCATCCGAAGGATGAGAATGGCCCCTATGTGAAGTACCGTAAGGGGATGTGCTATTTCACAATGATTAAAGGTTTTGACCGTGAACAGACCCATGCACAGGGAGCAATGGTAGAGTTTGAAAGGCTTATAGCCCAGTACCCTGACAATAACTATTCAAAGCAGGCAAGAAGACACCTCAGAACATGCCTTATAAATCTTGCCCATTTTGAGATCTACACAGGCAATTTTTATTACAGACAAAAAAATTACAGGGCAGCTCTCCAGAGATATACATTCGCTCTGAAAAGCTACCCTGATGTGGGCCAGTACCATGAGGCCATTAATAAGATCAGCCTGTGTAACATGAAGATCGCTGAACAGGATAAAGAATCGGTTGACTAATAAAATCCAATCAACCGGCAATTATTTTATCGATTGATTCCAGGGCCCGGGCAAGTTTTTGCGGGTCGCTGCCCCCGCCCTGGGCCATATCAGGCCTGCCCCCGCCCTTTCCGCCAACGATCTCTGACATCTCCTTTACTATTTTCCCGGCGTTATACCTTTTTGTAAGGTCATCTGTGACCGCACAAATGAGCATAACCTTGCCTTCACTCTTTGCGCCCAGCACTATAATCCCGGATGCAAGTTTTTCCCTTATCCTGTCAACATAATCGCGAAGCTCCTTTGGTGACAGGGCTTCAAGCTCTTTTGCCAGCACCTTTATGCCGTGAATCTCTTTCAAACCGGAAAGGATATCCCCGGATTCCTTTGAAATGATCTTTGCCTTAAGGGCCTCTATATCCGTATCCTTCTGTTTCTGATCTTTCAATACCTGGTTTATTTTTTCTATAAGCTGATCCGGTGTGGTCTTTAATAATGCGGCAGCCTCTTTTATCTCATTATCCTTTGTCTGGGTATAGAGAACCGCAGCCTTACCGGTCACAGCCTCGATCCTCCTGACATTTGCAGCCACTGCCCCTTCTGATACTATCTTAAAAAATCCTATATCTCCTGTACTGTGTGTATGGGTGCCGCCGCATAGCTCCATGCTAACACCTTCACCTACGCTTACCACCCTTACATTTGCACCGTACCTCTCTTCAAATATGGCCATGGCCCCTGTCTTTGATGCATCTTCCCTGGTCATCACCTCTGTTGATACAGGGTGATTATCCCTGATATGCATGTTTACAAGGGCCTCCACCTCCATGAGCTTTTCCTTTTCAACCTGAGCAAAATGGCTGAAATCAAAACGTAGCCGCTCAGCAGATACCTGTGACCCTGCCTGCTTGACATGGTCTCCTATGATCTCCCTGAGGGCGCTGTGCAAAAGATGTGTAGCAGTGTGGTTCGCCTGTATGGCCTTTCTTCTTTCGTAATCCACATGCGCGGTAAGCTCATCACCTGTTTTTACACTGCCGCTTTCTACAATTCCTTTATGTATAATAAGATCACTGCCTGCCTTTATGGTGTCTGAGACTTTGATCTTCACCATGTCATTTATGAGCATACCCTGATCCCCTACCTGACCGCCGCTTTCACCGTAAAAGGGGGTGGATGCAAGGACTATTTCCACCACATCATTCGCCTTTGCCTCAGAGGCCTCTTTGCCATTGATCAGGATGGCTGCTACCTTTGATTTGAAATCCTGTACCTGATCACGGATAAAAACACACCGGCAACCGTCAGAGGTAAGCCTTTTATACACCTCCGGTATCTTCTCTTCGCCACTCCCTTTCCATGATTCCCTTGACTGGCTTCTCTGGGATGACATGGATTTTTCATATGACTCCATGTCTATAGTAAGGCCTTCGTCCCTGGCAACATCCTGCACTATATCAAGAGAAAGCCCATAGGTATCATAGAGTTTAAAGGCAAGCTCACCGGGGATTACAGTACCCCTGCCGGATTTGATCTTTTCTATCTCATCACCCAGCATCTTCATGCTGTAGAAAAGGGTGTCCGCAAACCTCTTTTCTTCATTGACCAGGACGCCTTTGATAAATGACCTTGATCCCTCAAGGTCTGTATAATGGCCGCCCATTGCGTCTATAACACTGTCTGCAACGCTGTGAAAAAATGGGCCTTTGAAACCCAATACCTGTCCGTACCTGATGGCCCTGCGGATGATGCGCCTTAAGACATAGCCGCGTCCTTCATTTGATGGCATTATGCCATCGCCTATAAGAAAGGCGGCTGCCCTTGCATGGTCTGATATCACCCTGAAGGAGAGGTCAAACTTATCATTATCACCGTATTTGACAGATGCAAGCTCCTGGATGCGGTTTATTGGCACACTGAATATGTCCGTATCGTAATTGCTTTTTACACCCTGGATAACCGCTGTCACCCTTTCAAGCCCCATGCCTGTATCTATGTTGGGTTTTGGCAGAGGAGTAAGTTTACCTGATGGGCTTCTGTCAAACTGTGTGAATACAAGGTTCCATATCTCAAGGAACCTGTCGCAGTCGCATGCGGGGCCGCAGTCGGGCCTGCCGCAGCCGATAGATGCACCCTGGTCAAAATGGATCTCAGAACAGGGGCCGCATGGGCCTGTGTCACCCATTGCCCAGAAATTATCCTTTTCACCGAGCCTTGTAATGCGTGAGGCAGGTATGCCTATCTTTTTCTCCCAGATATCATGGGCCTCATCGTCATCTTTATATATGGTGATATGGAGCCTATCCTTATCAAGCTTATAGCCCTCCATAAGCAGTTCCCATGCCCAGGTAATGGCCTCTTCCTTGAAGTAATCACCGAATGAGAAATTGCCGAGCATCTCGAAAAAGGTGTGGTGCCTTGCAGTGTACCCGACATTTTCAAGGTCATTGTGCTTCCCACCCGCCCTCACACACTTCTGTGAGGAGGTAGCCCTGGTGTAACCCCTTTTTTCTTCCCCTAAAAAAAGCCCCTTGAACTGCACCATCCCGGCGTTTGTAAAAAGAAGAGTCGGGTCATCCCTGGGGATAAGGGATGAACTTGAGACAATTTCGTGACCTTTACCCTTGAAAAAATCCAGGTACTTTGCTCTGATTTCCTTGTGATCCATTTATACAATAATCCTTTATTATTCCTGATTTTCAGATTCGTTAGCGGATTTTGCCTTCCAGATACCTGCCTTTTCCCTGACAAGATCGGAAATCCGGTTTAATATATCCTCGTTTTCTGCGAGGAATTTTTTAACATTCTCCCTTCCCTGCCCTATCCTCTCGCCTTCAAATGAGTACCATGCACCGCTCTTTTCAACAATACCCATATCAGCGCCAAGGTCAAGCACATCCCCCTCCTTTGATATGCCGTGGCCATAGATGATATCAAATTCAGCCTCCTTGAAGGGTGGGGCAACCTTGTTCTTAACCACCTTTACCTTGGTCCTGCTGCCTATTACGTCGTTCCCCTCCTTTATTGCCCCTGTGCGGCGTATATCGAGCCTCTGGGTTGCATAGAATTTAAGGGCATTACCGCCAGTTGTAGTTTCTGGGCTCCCGAACATGACGCCGATCTTCATCCTGATCTGGTTGATGAATATTACGCATGTCTTTGATTTGCTGATGGTTGCGGTGAGTTTCCTTAAAGCCTGTGACATGAGCCTTGCCTGAAGGCCCATGTGCTGGTCACCCATGTCACCCTCAATCTCTGCCCTTGGTACAAGGGCTGCAACTGAATCTATTACAAGCACATCAATGGCGCCGCTTCTTACTAAGATTTCCGCTATATCAAGCCCCTGCTCGCCAGTATCCGGCTGTGAAACAAGGAGGCTGTCAACATCAACACCGAGCTTTCTGGCATAGGCCATATCAAGGGCATGCTCCGCATCTATAAAGGCAACCATCCCCTCTCTCTTTTGCGCCTCTGCGGAGATATGCAGGGCAAGGGTGGTTTTTCCGGAGGATTCAGGGCCGTATATCTCAATAACCCTCCCCCTGGGTACACCTCCTATCCCAAGGGCAATGTCAAGGGCGAGGGAACCTGTAGATATGGCAGGTACGGCAATGATATTATCATCACTCATCTTCATGATAGCCCCCCGGCCAAACTGCTTTTCTATCTGGGAAATGGCCTGTTCAACTGCCTTGTTTCTTTCCGCTGTTTCCACCATAAGTTACCCCCTTATTATCTACATGTTTATGTTTAAAACAGTTAAATCGTCTTTATTATTAAACAAAGATAAGATGACCTGTTACTTCAAGCCCATTCTTATACTACAAATAAAACTATAAAATCAATGGTGAAGGGTGAAATTATTCCCTGAATGTATCCAGCCCGTATGCCTTTATCTTTTTATGGAGGTTGCTTCTCTCTACACCTATGGCCTCTGCGGTCTGGGAGATGTTTCCTTTGAATTTTTTGAGCTTTGCCTCTATATATGCCTTTTCAAAGAGGTTTCTTGCTGCCCTGAAGCTGTCTGTATTTAAGAATGCCCCAAGTTCATCCTTTGCCGCAGGTGACTGGTTGTAGGGGGCAGGGATATCATCAAGTCCAATAACATCCTCTCGTGACATGATTATAAGGTTTTCAACCAGGTTTTTAAGCTCCCTCACATTGCCGGGCCACCTGTAATTCATTAAGAGCTGAATGGCCTCATCGGTAAAGCCTTTTTTACCCTTTTCGCCTTTAATATTAATCTGATCCAAAAAGGCGGAAATGAGTTCAGGGATATCCCCGGCCCTTTCCCTTAAGGGGGGGACAAAGATGGGCACGACATTAAGCCTGTAAAACAGGTCCTCCCTGAATCTCCCTGCCTCTATCTCGCGCATGAGATTCTTGTTTGTTGCAGATATGATCCTGACATTAACATGGATAGTCCTTGAACCGCCTACACGCTCGAACTTCTGTTCCTGGAGTATACGTAATGTCTTTGACTGGGCCTTTAAGCTCATGTCACCCACCTCATCCAGAAACAG
>CAZCMD010000154.1:0-11771 GCA_964499695.1 uncultured Desulfatiglans sp. | reverse complement strand
AACCTTATTGTCGTTGACAGTGAAGACGCCCTTCTTGTGGCGGATATGAAAAGGTCACAGGACATTAAAAAAATAGTAGATGAACTTAAAAACAGGAAAAGGGAGGAACTGCTTTGAACGCTGCCATTTTCAGGGAATATGATATCAGGGGACGATTTCCGGAAGAGCTGAACATGGAAACAGTGTATGAACTGGGAAGGATATTCGGAACATACTATAAACAGCATGGTGCAACTAAAATATCAGTAGGCCATGACTGCCGTGAAAGTTATCCTGTGCTTAAGGATGCCCTTATAAAGGGGCTTCTTGAGAGTGGTATGGATGTTACTTACCTGGGTATGGTGCCCACACCCCTTTTATATTTCTCCATCCATGAATTGAAACTGGATGGGGCTGTTATGATTACGGGCAGCCATAATCCACCTGAGTACAACGGCTTCAAGGTATGCCTTGGTAAGGCAACCATCTATGGAGAGGAGATACAGAAGCTCCGCGAAATAGAGGGAAAAGGCCAGTTCTCAAAGGGAGAGGGCTCTCTTACTGAGAAGGATGTGATTCAACCCTATCTGGATTATCTTAAGAAAAATATTCATCCGGGTAGGATCAAAAGGCGCGTAATTATAGATGCCGGAAACGGTGTTGGGGGGCTTGTTGCACCACAGGTTTACAGGGCAATGGGTGTGGATGTGGAAACACTCTTTTGCGAGCCTGATGGCAAATTCCCCAACCATCATCCTGACCCCACAATACCTGAAAACCTTGCTCAACTTAAAAGGCTTGTTGATGAAAAGGATGCAGACCTGGGCATCTCCTTTGACGGTGACGCAGACAGGATCGGTGTAATAGATAAGGAGGGCAACATCATATGGGGTGATCAGCTCATGATCATCTTTTCAAGGGCGATCCTGAAAAAGAGTCCGGGGGCAGCCATTATTGGCGAGGTTAAATGTTCTCAGGTACTCTATGATGATATTAAAAAACAGGGCGGGACACCAATCATGTGGAAGGCCGGCCACTCTCTTATTAAGAGCAAGATGAAGGAGACAGGGGCTCTATTTGCCGGAGAGATGAGCGGGCACCTTTTTTTTGCAGACAGGTATTTTGGTTTTGATGATGCAATCTATTCAGGGGCAAGGCTCCTTGAGATACTCACAACAGAAGAAAAGAGCGTGAGGGATCTGCTTGCCGGCATCCCCACCATGGTAAATACGCCGGAGATCCGCATGGATTGCCCTGATGATAAAAAGTTTGGTGTAGTGAAAAAGCTGGTTGAGGAGTTTAAAAAGGAATATGAGGTGATTGATGTTGATGGCGCAAGGGTACTATTTGATGGCGGATGGGGACTTGTAAGGTCATCCAATACCCAGCCAGTGCTTGTTTTAAGGTTTGAGGCTACAGATCAAAAACGGCTTGAGGAGATGAGAACAATCTTTATGGAAAAACTTAAAAGGGTGCTTTAGTTTAACCTGTGATTTTAGGTTAAAGCATACCCCACCTGCTATCAGGTGTTCAACTTATTAATATCTATAGACATGAGATGACGAGAAAATTTACCTATCATACTGGTGCTGTTAAGAAAAGAATGGCCCTTGTCTTGATTGAGGTTAACTTATTTAATTATTTAAGTGTTATCTCTGATTGTGAATATAAAGAATTTATCTAATTTCTCAGAATGCCGATAAATATAGCGTGTAAAATATGTCGGGTAAGAAGATGAATAAGATTCAAACTGTAAAAGATAAGAGTGGTATCTTAATTAATAGTGTATCAGGGAGTATTTCTTCAGAAGACATTGCTGTACATCTCATAAATGCTACACTTAATCTTACAACTGTCCCTGCATTGTGGGATTTTACAGATGCAGATATTGGCAAAATCACTTATGAAGAATTAATCGGTATGGCAAAAAAGTTAAAACCATATGTTGAATTAAGGTCAGGGATCAAGACTGCCATTGTTGCAATGTGATAAATTTCCATCTGATGTTTTAGAATATCCCGCATCGTGTAAACCTTAATTTGTTGATTAAAGTGTTGAGAAATGCGCGACACTGTCGCTCATTTTTAAGTTGAGCCATCTTCTTTTTCAAAAGTAGTTACATTATTTTCTCTGCCCTGATCTGCTTTGGACTTCTGCTTTCCTAATAGCCTACAGACTAAAAGGCTAAAGCCTGTTTTCCTGCCTACAGCATTTGTTTTGCTATTACAACATATCTGCTCGTAACACCCAGTATTCGTTTTTGCTGCATGGCAGAAACAATATTCGCCTGGAACCTTTCCGATGACATGGGTGCCTGGATAATATGCGTTACCTCTCATCCGGATTTTTCCATTAACTTTGTATAATCAGTTATCAGGATAGATGATCCCCGAGTCTCTTCAATAGCGGGCTTGCCCTGAAAATTACGCCAGTCAGCATTCACCATCGCAAGCCTTGTGCTTTTTTACTGTTCTCAATTGCCAGCTTAAAAAACCTTTCAAGAAAGTTAAGGTATTCTTCTCTCGTGAGGTTTGAAATGATGCCCTCTGAGTATTCCTCTGCCTTTTTACTATATTTCGCAGCTATTCAAATGAGGTAAGGGGGCGGGCATCCTTGCCTCCCACCGACAGATACTTAAGGATCAATTCATAATGACTTAGTTTGGAATTCTTGGAGTTTGGTATGTTGGACAAGATAATCTAATGTCTTGACTGTGAATACCTTGCCTCTTGTTGCAAGAAGCATTTTTTTCATGTCTTCACGACGTACTCCGAAACCGCGCCCGCCTATGCAGGCGATGACCTCATATTTTGGATTATCATCAGACCGACCGGCAAGGCTCAACTCGCCCAGATGCTGAATTCGAGTCACTTTATCCCTGGCAGTGCCGTCATCCTCTGTAATTTTAGCTTCAATAATAATTTGTGGATTGAACTCGCTAGGAATGATAAAATCCGGTGTCTGGTCGAATCCCTCAATTCGTTCTGCGCGTTTGGTTTTTCGAAAACTAATGCCTGCCCTTGTAAGGACATCCTCTATTGCTGATTCCAAACTATCACCGATCAGTTCACTCACCGAGTCACGATGGCCCGCAAAAGGCCTGCCAAGAAATCGTTCATATAGTAACATAGCATAAGGAGCGCCCATCCCGGCCATATTTTTAATGCTTTCAATGCCATGCTTCGTATCTGCCTTGTCTAAACGATGTAATTGGTCAACGCTGACCTTTGGTACGCTATCGGACAGCAATATACAGGCTGTTTGAACTAATGCCTTAAGCCTCTCTTTAGCTAAAACACCGGAATTAAGGTTAGCACCCTGTGTCATTCGGACTTTCCGGTCTAGCGAACGTATAAAACCTTGAGGGACTTCCACTCCGGTCTTCTGCGATGAAATATAAGCCCACTCTGGTGGGGTGAAGCCCAACATTGTACGCAAAACTACGAATGTAATAGGATTGGAAATAGTTACTCGTAGGACGACATCAGGATTGAGACACGAAAAGCCAGTTGTCGCAGCCTTCAATGCTTCATAACCACGCTCAAATATCGGATATTCAATAAAACCTGTACCTTTAGGCATTACTAGAAATTCTGATTCCAAGCATGAAAACACTGCGTCAACATAGCTTTCCGGGTTTTTTAGTATCTTATCCAGAGAGACTTCAAAAGGAAACAAAGTCATATTCAACTCCATATTCTGAAATGCCTTCCTGTATGGTTAATAAGGGCATTTTATTAGTTTTTTCTGGTATGTTTTTTTTCAAATACTTTTCAACTTCAACCCATCCCCCGAAACGGTGGAGCCAGTCTGCCACTTTCGCGATGCGTAAGGTTGTCGGTTCATCTTTGTCCCAGTTAGTGCGCAAAGACCATATTGCAAGACGAATAAGATGTCCGAAAATAATACACCTAATATCGCCTAGAGTAGGCTTAACGTTCCCCTGTTTTAAAGAATCCAAATCTTTTTCAATTATTTCGACCAGCTCAAGGGGGGTATTTGCTAACCACTTTTTCGGAAAGGCCCCTGTCTTCCGGCAGACGAAAATAGTATCGATAATAGATGAGTCTGTTCCATTTATATGGATGGATGCCCCCATTTCACCAGGACAGGGAAGGGATGCAGAAGAGGTCAAGCCTGCATCAAGGATGGCAATAGCAACAGGGTAATAGGCTTCAATGTCATTATGGTGGTATGTGAATGCTAGGGGGGCATGTTTTTTTAGGGCCTTAGCCATCTGTTGAAATATGGATGAGAGACCTTCTGTAAAATGTTGCATCCCTCTGCCCATATCTGCATTAAAGGTTAACTCATCAGGAGTTCTCGTTGAAATTTTATCGAAGACTGTAAATTCATGGCCGACAAGTTTTCTGAGCCATACATAGCAGAAATCCATGAGTTCGGCATATTGTACATTGCCCAAATAGGGTGGATCAGTAAATACTGCATCAAGCGAATCATCCTGGAGTTTTGATAATGAGCTATTTTTACATGAGATGTTAACAACCCTTTGCCTTGCTGATTTAATCCCGTTGAAATGATCCCCAATCCATTCATCTTTTATAGTGATTACTTTTTTTACACCCCCTTGATGCTTTACTTCAAATGGATTATAGCAATAGGACTTTGCCTTTTTGAATTTTTCAATAATATTGGCCCATCCGCCGCTGCCGATACATAGTTTTTTATTTTGGTCAATAATCCCCAGTAAATTGGATTCGCATTGGATAAGTCCAACAGGAAATCCATGGACAGAAAAAATATCCAGAGACTTCAATGCCTGAGCATCATAGCGGCACAGCATATTCTGATATCGGAGGAGGTCTGAAAGATTAGTGGCAAGGGCATTGCGTACCCTATCATTAAAGATTTTGGAAATAATGCGTCCAGAGAGTTCAAGCCCAAGAAGTTGCCTGCTATTGAACATTTGCCCGTAGAGCTGATAGCCCCATCGGTGCAATCTGTTGGTCTCATCTCCACTAGGAATTTCTTCTTTAGGCACATATTTCGAATCCATGGACGCCCATTTTTTTTCGGCTTCTACGATCCGTATCTTATCCTGTTCATCCGGCTTTTTAAAGAATCTCCCCTTCTGAGAAGGTTTGCATGACGGACAATTATACTCTATTGCAAAAAGACGATGGCAGGGAGGGCCAAGTTGGGAATTGGGAAATATATTGTCTGCTCCGCACTTGGGACATCTGCAATGCCCTCTCTTTGCGGGACCCTCTAGCCTCAGACTTGTAGAGCAGACCCCGCATTTTCCAGGCTTATCTCTATCCGTCGTTTCAGTTAGTTCTCCGCATGCTGGGCATATGAAGACATTTTTCGGGTGTCTGGAATCAGCCGCGAGAAGATACCCAGGAAAAAGGTCTATAGCTTCACCACAGTCCCTGCATAGAATTTGTTTCACCCAGAGAAAATATTTCACATTCGCATCGAGTGAACCGCAAATCAGACATTGTGTCCGATATAGTTTTCCGATTTCCTTTTCAAGAGTCTTTCGCAGGGCATCTGCTGACTTCGTGTAGGCTGCTAGGTCAAGGTATTCGATCTCTTGCTTGACAATCCAATAGGACATGGGATTAATATCGAAACCCGTTACATTGCATCCGACTCGATTGGCCTCCAAGATTGGAGTTCCACCCCCCATAAATGGGTCAGCAATTTTAAGGTCCGAGAAATTGTTGGATTGATAAAACGTTTCGCGAAGCGGTTTATCCGAAAACTCAGATAAAAGCAGACCTCTGAATAGCGTGCCGGGACGTCTGGCAAACCACTTATGCACTGCAATGATAGGGCGGTAATTCTGCTGGATCTGTTTTTCCCTAAGTGCAAGATTGGAAATAAAAGGTATATCGAAAATACGTTCAATCATATTTAAGTATTTTTCTTTCTCTTGGAATAATGAAAACCATATATGTCTTCCCAAATTTACATGACACCCTTATTCCAACAGTTAAATTTTGTACAGGTCTAATTTCCGGGACACTTTGGTCATTTATTTGCAGTTCAAGGATCTCTCCAAGAATAAGCTCATTAGCGTTTTTACCAGCAATATAATCCCCTATTTTGATCAAGGCATCTTTTGTATTGATTATTATGACTGCACCGTTTTTAAATACATCTGTGGGTTTTCCAATTTTAAATCCACAGTGCTCTATTTCACGATGCAAGAGATGATGAATTAGAACTTTGAATAAAGTTTCACCAAAAGTATTAAAAAATTTAATGTATTCCAATAATAGTTGATATTCAAGCAATTCTGATGGAACTCCATGTGCGACCTCATTCCTACGTTCGGCAAGATCATTTAAAAAGAAGAAAGCTTTTTCTTCAAGGCTTTTTAATTGATCCTCTTTTTTACTAGGAAAAGAGGTCTCTTTAATTTTGCTTTGTAATTTTTCCAACCCTTGTTCTTTTAGAAAAGAATTAAAATTTAGATGATTAAGGACAAGTTTACAAACATTTGGAAGTCCTGCTGTGGCGAATAAATCATCGATTACACTTTTTCTAAAATTGGCAGTATGTTGAGTGAATGCATCAACATTTAATTTGAAATTATCAGGCTCATTAACACACAAATACAAATTAGCAATAATATCTTCCTTTTTATATGCCCCTCTATAACGATTTTGTTCTGCCTTTTTAATTAATTCAAATGACCCATTGATATGATTATGGAGTATTTGATCAGGCAATGCCTTATATGATGGGAAAATTTTTTCAAGAAATCTTATATAACTTCGAAGTAATTCCTCAATGTACCGTTCGACTAAACCATAAAGTGAAACAATGATACTATTATAGCTGAACTGTTTTTTACTAGTTCTAGTATTTTTTAAATGCTCAAAAAACTTAAGTGCTTTTTTTTCCCACTCGGCAGCATTTTCTGAAAGATCTGATGGAAATAACAAATTCTCTTCAAGCTGTAATCCCTCAATGTATAAGCGTAAATCGGTCAAGCCTTTTTGGAAATTTATAAGATGTGCCTTCATCCTATCAGCCTATTATTTCATTAATAAATTGATGAAAATGTTCTAATCTTTTATCAATGGCACCAGGATTTACGTTTCGGCCCTCAAAATCAACATAGAATTTCTCGTAAAATTGAGTTATTTTTCCCTGAAAAACAGGGGCTTTATTTATAAGCTCCTCCCTCCTATCAAGATATTGGGATATTACATACATCATTGGATCGTATACCACTATAGTTGCCGCGCTATACCAATTCCAATTCTCTTTCTCTCCTCGTTTCCTATATAACCAAAATGCCTTTTCTCCAAAGACTTCATACACCGTCATTATGGTTCGCTCAAAAAGAACCCCGAGAGAACAAAGGGTATCTTGACTCATAAGGTTGCCATATTTCAAATAATTATCATGATACGTGCTAAGTGTAGCAGTACTATGTTTGTGTCTTTGTCTAAAGGCAAAAAAACGAAGGACTAGTTCTACATCATTCATTTCGCGGTAGTCCCTGTTTTCGAGCAAATCTGGGGATAAAATATTACCTTCACTTTCGATTTCTTTATCTGTTGGCTCTGGGATGCTCCAAGTTTTACAAAGATAAACATTTCTTGACAACCTTATACATAGCCTATTTAAAGGACCATCATAAATTGCATTACGGCTCTCTTGTGCTTCTAAATTGACACCACCACT
This sequence comes from uncultured Desulfatiglans sp., assembly GCA_964499695.1. Taxonomy (GTDB): domain Bacteria; phylum Desulfobacterota; class DSM-4660; order Desulfatiglandales; family HGW-15; genus JAAZBV01. The sequence goes on along the minus strand of CAZCMD010000154.1, from coordinate 4,127 downwards.
ATTAATCCTTTCAAAAACCATTTGTTTAAGAAGTTGTGCCTCTTCTGGATTTTTAGCAGTTTCTTGCAATAGAATAATAGAAGAAATATATCTTCTATCTATACCTGCTTTTATTTGTTCAGGCAGTTCTGAATATTTCCGTCCGTTAAGTTCTGGCCATTCCTGCAACCCCTCTAACGCATATTGATCACGATAGAAATCGTGGATAGCAGTCAAACGTTGAAGACCATCCATTACTTCATATTTAGCATAGCTATGCTCATAAAGAAATATTGGGGGAATCGGTACGTTAATAATAAACGATTCAATTAAACGAGATTGCTTGACTTTATCCCATCGGTGCCGACGCTGGAATTCAGGGTTAAGCTTATATTTGTCGCTGTCAACCATATCCGAAACTTGAGGTAAGGGATATCGTGCTTGTTCAGTTACAATTCGAACATCACCTTTAGAATATTTTTCATTAATTTCGTCTTCTGTAAACTGCCTAAATTTTTCTTCTTTTAGATGTGTAAATGTGAGTTCTTCACCTGGCAATAAACACATTGTATTCCTCCAAAATAGTCATGGAATCGATTCGGTTATTTCCTGTCTTATTTTACTAAATGCTAATGAAATAGGGGTCATGCTACAAAATATCACTTAGCAAAGAATATAGTTCTCTATTCCATAAATAATTGAATCTTAGTTGGAAATTATTAGGGTCCCGGTAATAAATATATTGGTAATGCATACAATAATTTACACTCAGTAAATTGAACATTAATTATAAACAAGATATTAGTATGCGAATAATGGGATTTTTTTAGGGGGGTGTCAAGGGAAAGATTAAAGAAAGGCTCAGGGCGGGAAGAGTTTTTACATTTCATCAAGGCTGATTTTTTTAAAAGATGCAGGGGGAGCTATCGCAAAAATGCCATCAGGGATCTCTTTATTGAACATCACCTTTTCTTGGGGACTAGAGCGACCGTGAAAAATTAAATACTTTTGAAAGACAACAATAGCAAGGCAACTAAAGGTTATTATATTCGGCCGTTTTGCTTTTACAGGAGCATTTGACACGGAAAGACTGATATGACCCATGCTGGGAAGATAAATTCCCGGAAGCATGTGTTCAAATACTGGAAATCGTTTCTATATTACCTGATAGAACTGCTCAAATAACAATTGATATTCAAAAAAGAGCTGAGCTATCATAATCCAAAGCTAACCTATTTAATTTAAATGAGGTTTTTCACATGAAACAATATAAAATAGTTGTTGAGAAACATCCTGATACATTTGTTACATATCCTTTGGGTATGAAGGGTATCGTTGTAGGACAGGGTGACACATATGAGACTGCACTTATGGACGTGAAATCAGCAATAAAATTCCACATTGATACTTATGGTTCTGAGGATTTTGAAATGTAGACTCCTGTTTAACTCCTCTGACAATGCCAAACCATCCTAATATAAAAAGCTCAACACTTCGAAGTATATTAACGCAGGCTGGAATTTCAAGGGATAATTTTATGAAAGCATATAGATAACAAATAATTATTATCCATATCTGTTGTCCATCCAAAAGAATAGTGCTATTATCCGCAAACTGTTTTATTGAATTTAAAAAACGAGGAATAAAAATGGGTCATAATATAAGAGTACGGTTTGCCCCGAGCCCCACAGGGTATCTTCATGTGGGGGGCGCTAGAACAGCCATTTATAACTGGCTGTATGCAAAAAAGATGGGGGGTAAATTTATATTAAGGATAGAGGATACTGATACAGAAAGATCAACGAACGAATCAATCAGGGGTATTCTTGATGGCCTTGAATGGCTCGGCATCACCTGGGATGAAGGCCCATTTTACCAGTCAGAATATATCAGCCAGCATGTTGAGACTGCAAAAAAACTCCTGGAGTCCGGCCATGCATATAAGTGTTTCTGCTCAAAGGATACGCTTGAAGAAAAGAGGGAAGAGGCTACCCAGAGCAAAGCTGACATGAGGTATGACGGGACATGCCGAAATCTCTCTCCACAGGAAATAGCCGAAAAAGAGGCACAGGGCCTGCCATATACCATCCGCCTCAAGGTGCCGCAGGATGGCGGCTCTGTAAAATTCAAGGATGAGGTCTATGGTTATATAGAAAAGAGATATGAGGACATTGAGGATTTTATTATACTCAGGTCAAACGGCCAGCCCCTTTATATACTCTCTAATGCGGTAGATGATATACGTGATGGCGTTACCCATATAATCAGGGGGCAGGATGGCCTTGCCAATACCCCGAAGCAGATACTCATCTATGAGGCGCTCAAGGCCCCCATACCTGCGTTTGCGCACATTTCACTTACGCTCGATAATAAAAAGGCAAAGATATCGAAACGCAAACACGGGGAGCAGGTGGCAGTCCATTTTTACCGGGATCACGGGTTTATCCCCTGGGCATTTGTAAATTTTTTGGTACTCCTGGGCTGGTCAACCTCTGAGTCTCAGCAGTTTTTTACAAAAGAGGAACTCATAGAAAAGTTCTCTCTTGAGGGCATTAATAAATCAAACTCCATATTTGACCTTCGCGCTGATGACCCGAAATTCTTTACAGACCCAAAGGCCATAAGCATAAATGCCCACTATATAAAGAATATGCCTATCGAAGAACTTGCACCATATGTAAAGATCGAGTTTGAAAAGGCGGGTATCTGGGATAAGGATTATGAAGGTAGCAAAAGGGAGTGGTTTTTAAATGCCATCAATCTCTTAAGAGAGCGGTATCACTACACCACCGATTTTGTCACCCTTGGCAGGGCCTTTTTTGCTGATGAATATGTTTATGATGAGAAGGCCGTTGAGAAGAATCTCCTCAAGAATGAAATCCTTAAAACCATGCTTCCTGAACTGGCCAAAAAGTTTGAGGCAATGGCCGGGTTTGATGAGAAGGAGATAGAGGAGATAATGAGAAAGATTATCGAGGAGCAGGGTGTAAAGGCAGGTGTGCTTATTAATGGAGTCCGCACGGCAGTTACCGGCCAGGCAGTAGGACCTGGCATATTTGAGCTGTTATCTGTCATAGGAAAAGAGAGGGTGATTGAGCGGCTTAAAAAGGCGCCTGTTTAGGGGAGTGAAAAGGGGGAGTATGCTAACGGATTAAAACGATTTCAACTCCCCTTTAGACACGGCTTTCATCGTCTCGCTGCGAAACCCGACGCGGAAGAGGCGCTATAATCCTGCCTCGGCAAGATCAGGCCCGAGATATCTCCTTTCATTCTCACCAAGGCACCCAAGTGCAAGGCAGATGATAGTCCAGAGATGGATCGTGTGATACCCGCCTTTATAGTGCTCATTAAGATCACGGATCTGGGTGTGACAGTTATGGCATGCTGTAATGCAGTAATCCGCCCCTGTAGCCTTTATCTGGTTGAATTTAATAGCCCCGAATTTGTAGCGGGCCTCAGTGAACCCAGATTGTAGATACCCGCCGCCTCCTCCGCAACAGTAATTTTCAGAACGGTTGGGTCTCATATCAATAAAATTTTTTTCGCCAACCACTGTTCTGACAATATACCGGAGATCCTCTGCAACAGGGTCGCCAAATGATTTTCTTACAAGGTGGCACGGATCATGGACGGTAAACCTGATCCCCAGCCCTTTGTTCCATCCGGAATTTACTTTTAGCTTTCCATCCCTTATCCACTGTGCGTAGTACTGTACAATGCTTTTAACTTCAAAATTATGAGGGATATTGAATTTTTTAAGACCGGTCCTGAAGGCATACATTTCGTGAGCACATTCAGTATTGAGCCACACTTTGCAGCCGAGGTCATCTACGGCCTTTGCTTTGACCCTGACTATATGCTCCCAGCTTTTAAGGTCCCGGGCGAACATGCAGTAATTTTCAGCGGCCCAGCCCTTAGTGCTGGATGTCCAGTCAGCCCCGGCAAGATGAAGTATCTTCCACAGGGGAACCATTTCATCAGGTTCCATAGCCGGTTCTCTGGAGTTCTGGTTAAGAAAGAAATAGGCCCCTTTCCTGTTAATAGGGGCATCGAGATCTTCCCACCCTTCCTGTTCATCCCGCACCTCTTCCAGCATGTCTTCAACGCAAAACCGGAATGCGTCTCCGGATATGCCCATGGCGCTGCAT
>CAZCMD010000153.1:0-11821 GCA_964499695.1 uncultured Desulfatiglans sp. | reverse complement strand
ATAAAATACTCAATGAAGGACTGGTAATATCAACTGAAATCAGGATAAGAAGTAATAGTTGGCTTTCAAACAGTATCCTTGTATTTTTAATTGCGGTGGCGCTCATTATCCTGAGGATTTTTATTCTGAAAAGCCTGAAATACAATGAGGAAAGGGAAAAGGAACAGGCCGGCACGATAATAAAGCTCTCGGAAAGATTATCTTCATATGAAAATGAGCTGTCAAATATAAAGGAAAAGGAGAAGGGATATTCGGACAGTATCGGGGAACTAAACAGGGAAAAGGCAAATCTTTCATCAGATATAGACGGGCTGCTTGAGGAGATGGAAAGGCTTGAATCCGGCCTTAAGACCCAGAAGGAGCTGCGTGAAACAAGAGAAATGGAGATAGATGACCTTAAGAAAGAGATAGAAGAGATTAAGCTTAAGAGTGAAAAACCGAAAAAAAAGACAAGAAAGCAGGAAATAATAGATAAAAGATTCAGGGTATTATATAAAAACCTTACTTTTACGGAAAAGGCGATAGAGGGTTTTGTTGACCTTTCCGATGAGTTGCAGCTCAAGGCGGAAGAGGTTATTCACCGCATAAATGAGGATGACTCCGGCATAAATATCAGGAGAAAGGTCTTCAGCAAAGGTGGCAAAATAAATGTGCTCGAGGTTGATTTTGCCTATTCAGGGAGGATATATTACCAGAAGGAGACAAAGGCAAAAAGCAATATCATAGCAATAGGTACTAAAGCCACGCAGACCCAAGATCTTGGCTTTTTGGAGAGGGAATATAATTAGAGAAAAAACATTAAAAAAGGAATAGTGATATGGGCACAGAAGGAAAAACGATTTTAATAATTGAAGATGACCTTGATGTCTTGTCTGCCTTTGTAAAAAATTTTAAATTCCTCGGGTATGAAGTGATCATTGCGACCGACGGCCTGGACGGGTTGAAAAAGGTAGATGCAGGAGGGTATGATATTGTTATCACCGATATTGTTATGCCGTTTGTGAGCGGGGTTGGTGTGGTCACCACCCTCAAGGAAAAGAGGCCGGAAATACCGGTTATAGCCATAACAGGCTTTGGTAAGGAGCCGGAATCAGCCGCCATGGAAAAAAAGGCAGATATAGTCCTCTCTAAACCGGTAAAAATGAGTGTATTAAAAGAACACGTTGACAGGCTTCTTGCAAAGTAGGCCCGGAACCATGCTGAAACTATTTTTTCTCAATGGTGATAAAAAAGGTAAAAGCCTTGATGTCCAGGGAGACATTATATACATAGGCAGGCTCCCTGATAATGACATCCAGATAATGGATAAAACCGTATCAAGGAAACACCTTCGAATCACACGTAATGGAAATAAATTTATCTTAAAAGACCTTGGCAGTAAAAACGGAACATTTCTCAAGGGAAAGCAGTTGATCCCTGATATTGATTATGAGTTTGAAGAGGGAATGCCTTTTGCCGCCGGAAATGTTGCCATGTCTATAGGGGTAATATCTGCGGAGCCGGTTTTCAGCCCGAGTGAGATGGCAGATCTCTCAACCCACTTCTCAAGTACTGCAATGTTTACAGCCTATAAAGACAGGCCAATGACTCCGCCTAAGAACATGGATTTTCTGTTTAAGGTGTCAAATATTATTAACCAGTCCCTTAATATAAGTGAAATTATGCATAAGGTGCTGGATTACCTCTTTGAACTGCTCAAAAGGATAGACAGGGGTTTTATCATACTTGTTGACAGTGAAACGGGAGAGTTTACCAATGTAATTTCCCGCATTGCAAAATCATCGGATGACGGGTCAATGTCATACAGTTACAGTAAGACAATAGTTGACGGGGTTATCAGGGGTGGTAAACCAATCACAATCCTGGATACATTCGGGCAGGATGATGCCGATGTGTCGGAGAGTATGGAGCTCATGCATGTAAAGTCTGTCATGTGCGTACCTCTCATAAGCAGGGAAAAGGTGCTGGGTGTACTTTATGTAGATTCAGTAAAGATACCCTATGGGTTCAGGGAGGATGACCTGGCCCTTGTTACAGCCCTGTGCAGTACTGCGGCAATAGCAATAGAAAATGCCATGCTCTACCGCAATCTTGAAAGTGTAATAGAAAAACAGAACAGTGAGTTGAATGATGCAGAGAAGATGCTGAGTGAGAGTGAAAAACGTTTCAGGGCTATGTTTAATAACCTGAACAGCGGTGTAATCATTTTCAAGGTTGTTGATGACGGAAAAGATTTTCTTATACTTGACATCAATAAGGCCGACTCAAGAATAGACAATATTAACAAGAAGGATGCCATAGGTAAAAGGGTGATGGATGTCTTCCCTGAGTTTATTGATGCTGGCCTGATCCGGAAGTTTGAAACGGTATGGAACACAGGAAAGGCTGAAAGATGCCCTATAACCATAGAAAAGGATGAAAAAAACAAAAGTTGGAGAGAATACTATATATCCCCCCTCCCTGATAATGAACTCGTTGCCATTTTTGATGACATAACCGATAAAAAGAATGCAGAGCTTGAACAGAAGGCGCTTCAGGAACAACTTTTTGCTGCCCAGAAAATGAAGTCAATAGGCGCCTTTGCAGGGGGCACTGCCCATAATTTCAGGAATATCCTTCAGGCTATATCAGGTAATGTGGAGTACCTTGAGGTTATATATGGTGAAAAGCCCGAGGTAAAGGAGCTGACAAAAAATATATACAGCTCCATTGACAGGGGGGTTGGTCTCATTAACAACCTTTTGCATTTTGCCAAGCAGGGGTGGGCACTTGAAATGGAGGAACTTGATCTGGCAGAGGTAATCATGAAAACCCATGATATCATTGAGAAGGTCTTTAACAAGAATATCAGGATAAAGATGATACTTGAAGATGATCTGCAGGTAAGAGGGAACCTGTCACTCTTAAGCCAGGCATTCATGAACCTTTTTACAAACGCAAGGGATGCAATGCCCAATGGCGGTGACCTTACAGTAAAGGCAAAAAAGATAGGGAACAAGATTGCGGCATATGTAATCGATACAGGTTATGGTATTGAAGAAGAGGTTATTGACAAGATATTTGATCCCTTTTTTACCTTAAAGGAGGTAGGGTCGGGCACAGGCTTAGGGTTATCGACAACCCATGGTATTATAGAGCAGCATAAGGGTACTATCACTGTATCCTCAAAAGTCGGGAAGGGGACCTCATTCAAGATAACTTTACCTGTCTCAAAGGGTAAATTTGAGAGACTTCAGGAGGTAAGGGATAAGCCTGTAAAGGGTTCCGGCCAGAAGATACTGATTGTTGATGATGAGGAGTCTGTCCTTGACTCCATGTCCAATCTGGTAAAACAACTGGGATATCAGGCAAAGGCAATCAGCAGGCCGACAGAGGCTGTATCAGCATATAAAGACTTTACACCTGATCTGGTTCTGATCGACAGAAACATGCCAGAGATGGATGGCATTCATTGCATAACGAATCTGTTAAAGATTGATCCTGCTGCAAAAATAATCATTATATCAGGATATGAGAGCGAAGGTCCAAACGGTATTGATGATAATATAAAACAGGCTATTAAGGGCTATTTGACTAAGCCATGCGGCGCCACTGCATTGAGCAATATGGTATTACAGGCCCTGGCAAATTGACAGGATATATATTCAGGGGAATAAAATGATTTCTGACATTAATGTTATCATACTGGATTCAGGGCAATCGGATCATGCAAAGGATATAGAGACCAAGCTGAACAGTGCACAGGTAAAGTCATGCGTTTCTATTGATCATAATTCAAGCATTGACCATCTGAACGGCCTTAAACCTGATCTTGTCATCCTCGATCCTTTACTTGATCCTGACTCCTCATTAAAGGCGATACAGAAGATCAAGATACTTAATCCTGTGACCCCTGTCTTAACCTCATCGGAGGAGTGTCTTCCGACAGGAGAATGTTTTGCCCCTTTTGAGGGTGTTCATTATCTTGAGCCTGGCCTTGAACAAAAAAATCTTGAAAACACAGTGGATGAGGCACTTGTCTTCAGTAAGGAATATGCACACAGGCCCAACTCGACCTATATAATAGGCAAGAGCAAAGGGATAGTGGATGTAAGGAGAAAGATCAGAAGGGTTGCAGAAAAGGATATCACCGTGCTTGTTACAGGTGAAACAGGTACAGGCAAAGAGTTAGTGGCGCGCTCAATACATTTTCATTCCCCCAGAAAGATGGGGCCGCTGGTAAAGGTTGACTGTACATCATTGCCGGATGAGCTTCTGGAAAGTGAGATTTTCGGTTTCCAGAAGGGGGCATTTACAGATGCATATAAGGATAAACCGGGCCGCCTTGAGATGGCAAATGGAGGAACCCTGTTTGTGGATGAAATAGGGGATATCTCATTTTCATTACAGGTCAAATTTCTTCAGGTATTTGAAGAAAAGGAGTTCTCGAGGTTAGGGTCTACGGATCAGAAGATTGTCGATACAAGAGTAGTTGCTGCAACCAACGCCGATCTGTGGAAAAAGGTGCAGAATGGCACATTCAGAAATGACCTCTTCTACCGCCTCAACATCATGCAGATCAGGGTGCCGCCTTTAAGGGAGAGAAGAGATGACATCCCTCTTCTCATACATTTTTTCCTTAATAAATACTGTTTTGAATATAAAAAGAAGATCAGTGAACTACCGGAAAGGGTTCTTGATTTCCTGGTCTCATACAACTGGCCGGGTAATATCAGGGAGCTTGAGAATATCATGCGCAGGGCTATTGCTGTTTCAGACTGGAGCTTTATTTTTCAGGAGCTTGATCAATCCAATATGGATGCCACAATAAAACCTGACCCAGTAAACAACATTGATCTTACTGATAATGACTCTGAACATATGAAGCTATTAAAACTCTTCAAGGAGCAGGAGTATTCCTTAAGAAAGATCAGCAAGGCATATGTCTCTGAAAAGGAACATGAGGCTATACTGGATATCCTCAATAAAACCAGGTGGAACAGGACAAAGGCCGCCGAAATACTTGGAGTGAGCTACAAGACACTCATAAACCGGATGCAGGAGTTCGGGATAAAGCAGTGAGGATTACTCCCCCTCTACCAGATTTAACCCCGGTATTTTCATAAAATGCTGATCAAGTGTAAATACCTTACAGTTTGATTCAAGGTAAGCGCTAAATAAACTGCCCGGTAGTATTATGGGTACGGCTGTGTCGGTGATGCTCCTAAATAATCCGGCAATAAGTTGGTTGGAGTTATGATGCTACCAGTGACCTATCAATATGATTAGGGAGCAGAGATTTGTAATCATCCTCTGTAGATGCAAAGGGTATCTTCTCAAAAAGAAAACGAAGGTAACGATAAGGCTCAAGGTTATTTGCCTTGGCTGATTCAATCAGGCTGTACAGCGTGGCACTGGCACTTGCACCCTTTGGAGTACCGGAAAAAAGCCAGTTCTTTCTCCCCACAACAAATGGCCTGATGGCATTCTCTGTAAGGTTATTGTCTATTTTGATCCGGCCATCAGCAATATACCTTATTAACCTCTCCCACTGATTCAGTGTATAAGATATGGCCTTACCAAGTAACCCCTGAGGGTTTACCCTGGTTAAATTGTCTACAAGCCATGACTTAAACTCAATAAGAACAGGCTTTGATTTCTCCTGCCTTAACTCATATATCTTATCAAAGGGTAATTCTCTCTCCTTTGCATCCTTTTCTATGGCATAAAGCCTTTGTATATATGAGACAGCCTCTTCAGCAATACCTGTCCGTCCCTTCACAGAATCACGTTTACCTGATGCCTTTACAACATCAACAAAGTTCCTGCGGGCATGAGCCCAGCAACCAACATGGGTTATGTCAGCAATAGTATCAAGAAAATCATATCCCCCATAACCATCAGTCTGGACATAACCTTTATATCCCTTGATATACTCCATTATCTCCTTCCCTGATCTGGTAGGGTGATACTTGTAGGATAATAGTGGCTTATCCGGATCTCCTCCCCGGAATACCCACATATAGGATTTGGTGGTGTTTGATCTGCCCACCTCCTTCATCACCTGAACCGTGGTCTCATCAATGCTCATTATCGGACCAGACCGGATATCTTTATTAAATATCTCCATTAAAGGTTCACACCTGTAAGCTACCTTTATCGCCCATCCGCACAATGCTTGACCTTGGTATATCTACACCAATCCTTTCAAACTGGTTTTCCTGGCGGTAAAAGGGTATCGCATCTGCAAATTTGGATGTTATTATATGAGCTAATAACCCGGGGGTTGCTATGCTCTTTGGGATTATCATGGGAGGTAAGGATGCTATGCCTACTGCCGGCTCATCAGCCTCAACTCCTTCACAGTTTTTGCATACATACTTTGGCCGGATGTTCCTTATTGCCCTTATAACAGCAGGAATATATTCAAGTTGCTCTGAGCTCTCTTCGCCTATCCTCTCCTTAATGCAGCCGCAGGTGCATGCCTTCGCTTCTTCACTTATATCATGGATAACATCAACCCTGGGCAAAGCTTCAGACAATGGCCTTCTGCCCGGCTTCTTCCTGCTGTGGGCTGGTACTGTAATCTCAACAGCTTCCTCCTCTGTTATCATCTCTTCTTCTTTTGGAGGATTATATCCTTCTGCCTCATTAAACAGTAAGACCTGCTGGCCGTTTTCTATGCCATATAACTTCTTTTCTGTCTTACAGCCAAAAAGCTTTGCCTGTAATAACCTTATCTTTTCCCGTAATATATTGTTTTCAACCTCATAGTGGTGGGCTATCTTTTTGAGTTGATCTATACTATCTGGCAGTGTTGATGTCATATGCTGTAGATAGCATATAATTATAAATAAATTAAGCTACTTTTTGCATAATATATATTATTTTATCATTTTATAAAATAATGCAGGTTGCTATAACCTAACCTCTTATGCGCCTTCTCCTGCTTTATCTCAAGACCCTCCATAAGCCACATTAACTCCCTCTCCTCTATCACCATTATCTCTTCCCTTATATCAGGCCACCTGAACCTCCTTCATGTTTACTGGCGCCTCAGAAATATTGGTCTGGGTAAAAACAAGGCGGTTTTCTTATGCAGAATTTATTAGCAGAAAATATTCAGGTCCTTCACTTTGAGGCCCAGGGTTAGTTAAAAATCAGACCACAATGCATGGTAAGGGTTTTCCAGGCGTGGATTTAATTGGAGAGATAGCGGAAATTATGGATAATGGCGGCAGAAGAATAGGTGTAGACAGAAGAAGTTATTCCTATTCAGGTCATATACCTGAACGCAGAATAGGATCTGACCGGCGCATCCAACATGATAGACGACAAAATGAGAATGCTGTTGTATCCATGTCTGATCAACAGGATTTTGAACGAAGAAAAGTGTGGATGAATTAAAGCAGGCTGTAGGTCATAGGTTTAAAAACTACAGCCTAAAGTCTATAGCCTATCACCCATAACCAATACCCTATATCCTAAACCGCTATATTCATTGACACAGAATCCCATATTCCCTATAATCCCCTAAATTTTATATTAAATCCCGGAGGACAAATGGCAAACAAAACAGACTACAAAGAAGCTATAGAGAGGGCGGTGGCAGTATTTGACACCAACATGGGCACATTTGAGATCGAACTATTTATTAAGGAATGCCCTGAAACAGTATGGAATTTTATCAACCTTGCAGAGGGCAGGCAGGAGACCTCACGCAAGGGTAACTTCTATGACAAACTCACATTCCACAGGGTTATTGATGAATTTATGATCCAGGGCGGATGCCCCATAGGTAACGGCACCGGCGGGCCGGGATACACATTCAAGGATGAATTCAACCCTGCTTTAAAGCATGACAGCGCTGGCATACTTTCAATGGCAAATGCTGGCCCGAATACAAACGGAAGCCAGTTTTTTATAACCCTTGAGGCAACACCTCACCTGGATAACCGCCACACAGTTTTCGGCAAGGTTATAAAGGGGATGGAAGTGGTACAGAATATAGGCAAAATTGAAACAGGGCAGAATGACAGACCAAGAAAAGCGGTTATTATCAACACCGTGACAATAGAACGCAACCCGCAGGCATAACAGTACTATTTTTTAAATAAACCCAGAGGGCAGCGACCATTACTGATTTCTGCCCTTCATTTTCTGTTCATTCATCAAAACCTAACTTTAAATACTCAATTGATTTTTAAAAGCCGTTTTACCTGAGCCAAGCGCAGCCTCCTTAATAATTCATTGATAAAAAAAGCAGTTTTTAATAATATGAATTAACAAAGATGAATTTTAAAGGGGTAAAAAATGAAAATAGGCGAGAAAGGGCAGATCACAATCCCCAAAGAGCTTCGCGAAAAGTATGGCTTTTTCCCGAGCATTGAGATTGAAATCATCTCTGAAGATGGTGGAATCAAGATACAAAAGAAAAAAAAACATAAGAGTCCGGTTCAAGAGGTATATGGGATTCTGGGCAAAAAAGATAAAACCGATGAATACATTGAGGAGATTCGTGGTAGATGATTACTTTTGTTGATACCAATGTTTTGCTGGACATCTTTTTACCTGACCCAATCCATGGCAAGAACTCATCTGACGCACTTGAAAATATCTTTCATGATGGCCCGATAATTATAAATGAAATTGTTTACGCCGAGTTGGCACCTCAATTCGCTAATCAAAGGCAATTGAATAACGTTTTGGGAAAATTAGGAATTCAAATGACATCTGCTGATACCGAAACTGCTTTTCTGGCAGGTGAGACATGGAAAGCCTATCGTGAAGCGGGAGGCAAAAGAGATCGTATTATTGCTGACTTTCTGATTGGTGCCCATGCTCTTTTAAAGGCTGACAGGCTTTTAACACGAGACAGGGGCTTTTATAAAAATTATTTCAAGAGCCTGGTAATTTTGAATCCTCAAAATATTACAACAACTGGCTAGTCATACACTTTGCGTGCTGATAAATTCACCTTCCATCTTAGGAGGTCCATCCTCCAGAAGCATTTCAATAACTTCTTTCAGATTATTATTCAGTTCATCCAGAGTTTCACCCTGTGAATGAGCGCCTGGAAACCCTGGGACAAAACCTATATAAAGGCCAGTTTCGCTACATTTTTCTATGACGGCAGTGAATGTTGCCATTTGGATATCCATAAAAAGCAAACATAAATAGTGTACGTGAATATTATCATAATACTTGCAAGTAGTAGAATATAAATTTAGACAGAAAAAAGAGTACCAACAGCTTCCCCTTTCAGGAGTATGCATACTAATTTTGTATTAAAGTTTTTAGAAGTATTTTTAATTTTCAGGTCGTACCCTTCGATTTATTAAATAACTTTTATACCCGATTTTGGCATTAGCAAGAGCATTTACAGGTGTCATACCGGAAAGGCTTTTTAGCAAAGGCCCTTTCCTCTTACTGAAGCATTGAAAGAGCTTTTTGATTCAATGAAAAAGGGCTTAGGAATTTATCAGTTCCCGAATCCGGAAAAGACAGGACGTATTCAAAAAATATAAACAGGATATTTAACAGGGCCGCAAAAAAGCAGGGATTGAAATAAACCTGAATGAATGGGGCAGAAAATCTTTTGCAATGCAGGCTTTACAATCGATTGAAAAAGGAATGGTAAGCCATTTATTAAGACATCAAGACCCAAGAATGATAGACCATTATGCAGAGTATCAGACAGAACCGTTAAAAAGTGCTCTTGACAAAGTTCAAACAATAGTTAGAAAATATTCGAAAAAAGCATAGAATCTTGAGTTAATGAAGGTTAAATGGGTACGACTAAGAGATCTAATGTAGCTCTTGTAATTTATTTTTAACAAATTTAATATAATAATCTACCCATAATTGACCATCTGGTTTATCAGCTAATTCGATTTGAACTGTGTAGTCTTTATCAGTCAAAGTATCATTAAACTCATATTCAACTCTGTATTGATAAATTCCGTATTCATTAACTTTATCTATTAAAACGCTTCTTTTGTAACCATTAGGAAAATCCATTATCAACCTAGTTCTATCAGTATATTCATTTGAATACTCTATGTGGATCATATAAAGCCTGTTACCTCCGATATTACGTTGACCTATTTGCTTAACATAGAAAAGATTAATTTTTTTAATGGATCGTTTGGGAGATTGCACTACTTGAAATATCTGTTGATATCCGTAGTCGGCATTTATAATCAAATCTGATTTATCTATTGCTTCACTGAGAACATCACCTAAAGTATAACCCATTATATTTATATCTTTAAGGTATGGTACATTAATTGTATCATTGTTTTGTTCACTATATGTAAATTGACTGACTAGAAGTAGGCATAATATAAAAATGCTTCTTTTCATATATAGCACCTATTTAATTGTAACTTTGAGTTTACCAGCTAATTAATTAATGACTCTATAATGTATTAAAATCTGATTTAGAAAGAATTGGAACAATTCGTTCTGTGGGTTTATCACAAGCAGACCCATTAAATTTTGCTATAAGTTGCTTAGCTATTTCAGAGGCAACTGGAGAAAAATATATTCTGCTTCCATTGATTGTGTCCTGATTGTCATAAACGGCAGCACCTTGTGGAGCGCTAGAATTTATATATATTTTCTCAAATTCAGTAGAAATCTGAATCCATGATTGAGTATCATTTGGAAATAATTTAACTACATGCCAAGTCATAGCACTCTCCTTTAATTATTGATTCGGTGGATATCAGAAATTAAAAAAATTACCACAAATATGACGCAAAATCAAGGCTAAGTTATTGAAATAATGGCGGAGAGGGTGGGATTCGAACCCACGTGCCCTGCTATTCACAAGACAAATCGATTTCGAGTCGACCCCGTTACGGCCACTTCGGTACCTCTCCATCAGAGCTTTTTAAAGATTTCTCCTCGCCTTGAAGAAATCCCTTAGTAAATCACCGCATTCTTTTCCCCTGACCCCGGAGATTATTCTTATACGGTGATTCAGGCGGGTATCAATCGCCGGGTTATATAATGACCCGGCAGCGCCCCCTTTAGGGTCAAAGGCGCCAAATGCAACAGTTGCTATTCTGCTGTGGATAGCTGCCCCTATACACATGAGACACGGCTCAACAGTAACAACCAGAGTCAAACCAGTGAGGCGGTAATTTTTTACTGCCTCCCCTGCCCTTCTTATAGCTATTATCTCGGCATGGGCAGTCGGATCATTCATGCCTATGGGCTGATTATGGGCAAGTGCAATTATATTACCCGCCGGATCGGCAATTACCGCTCCGATGGGTACCTCACCCTCTTCAAAACCTTTTTTTGCCTCAATAAGGGCTTTTTCCATCAGCAGTTCAAAATAGCTGGAATCCATGGGGATTCATTAACATTTCACATAAACTCAGTCAAGAATTAGCTTTTCAAGAAAATTATGATATACAGGTAATCAATTGCTGGCACATACTTTAAAAGGTATCATTGCGTTATAAGCTGTATAAACAGTACACTACCGGATGGCGATATAACCTTATTTAAGAAGGAGGCAATTATGCAGCATGAAAAATGGCAATGCCCCAAATGCAGGAATGACGAATTTGATGTGGACAAATTTGCAGCCACAGGGGGCTTTTTCTCCAAGATATTTGATGTCCAGAATAAAAAGTTTACTACTGTAAGCTGCACACGATGCAGATATACAGAAATCTATAAAGCCGATACAAGTGCATTGGAAAACATTTTTGATTTCTTCGTTGGCTCATAAAAGGTTATTTATTCAACATGATATACGATTACATTATAATAGGCGGCGGTATTGTCGGGGCCTCTACCGCATGGCAATTGCAGCAATTATACC
>CAZCMD010000152.1:0-11904 GCA_964499695.1 uncultured Desulfatiglans sp. | reverse complement strand
TATATCCGCATTGTGGTGGGATCTATTATGCGCGTGACAGTCCCTTTTATGGATGCCCCCTCCTGAGTCTGTTCAGGGTGTTTACCCTCTTCATCTAATGAACCCTTACCTCTACTGTCATATGCCTGCTCAACAACTACACAGGTCACATTATTCTTATGAACCTTTTCCTTGAATTGGGTCTTTACCCTGTAGCTGATTTTATCGCCGTTTGGCAGGGTATAGGAGGCATCATGCTCCCAAGTATCGCCTATGGTAAATTTCTTACCCAGAAAATCACCAATCCTGCTTTTCCATTCAGTAAATTCCCTCTGCTTTATTGAATCTATATTGATCCCTGCTGAGACATTTTCTGCCACCTCAGGGGAATACTGTGATTTCACAGCCTCCAGCAACCTGTCATATCCAATCACATCCTTCATGTTACCACTGCTGTCTATCCGGTATGTAATAGTGAGTTTAGAGATTAGAGCGAAAAGAGGGCTTTTTATCTCCTCACCGTTTTTCATCATTATGGTATTTAAAGGCTGAGATGCTATATCCCACCCATCATTAATCTTCCTGCAGGTCACCCTTGTCTCGGTAAGGGTATCTTCCCTCTCCAGGCTCTCACCCCCGGTATGCCTTTCCCTGCTAATTGATAGTTTCTGAACATATGTTTCACCATCCTGTCGGTCGAAGGTGAATTTGAATTCCCTGTCAGATGAGCATCCTGAAAGAAGAAAAACCAGGATGAAAAATATTGTAAGATATATGAAAAATAATTTTGTTAATACCTTCATGTATTCTCCAGAGTAAATAATAAATATGCCTATATATAGACAATATTTCTTAATAATTACAACAAATAAACCGATATAGTAAAACAGGCCTTCAATACGTATTTAATAAAGGTTGGGGTAATAATACATATTTTATATGAAGGTTTGTTTTTAGAAATATTGGTATAACGGAGTTGCTGGTATTTAAGGGGGTTTTGGCAAAAATTAGCTTGTTAATCTTGACGTTTGCATTGTAATCTCTATCACGTTTAATGATGATTTCATTGCATATTTTTGCCATGATAACTCTACTTATTTGTTTTGAAAAATATTTTGGGTTTTTTACCCTGTATCTTTATGGAGTAAACAGAGTTGATACTACTTTATCGCCTTCGGCATCACAGTAAACATGCCTGCATTAAAAATATTATTGCCCTTTTATGTGCCTTCATCCTGACCTGGTCACTGGCATATGCATCCGGAGATAAAGATATAATATCATCCAGACAAAAGGCTGTTGAGATTGCCCGGCATGGAGATTACAAGGGTGCTATAGCTATTCTTGATCCCTTATATCAGGCAAATCCGGATAATCCTGATCTTGTTTATGATTATATCGCCATCCTGAGCTGGTCCGAGAATGACGCTGGCGCAGCAGCCCTGATAAAAAATATTAACATGGCCGATGCCCCGCTGTTTGTTGTTGAGGCCGGTGCAAAATCGCTTCGCAGGCTAAAGAATTGGGAGGCCGCCAAAGAATTATACATGATGGGTATAAATCGTTTCCATGACAGCCTTCAGATGAAGATGGGCATGATATTGACCCTGACCGATTCAGGTGAAACAAAAAAGGCCATGGAACTGGCAAATGAACTGGAAAGCAGGTATTCTGATGTTGTTGCTTTTCTTTTGACCCTGGCATATGCGGCTGAGGCAAATAATGAACCTTTTATAGCTCTTTATGCCTGCCAGAGAATCCTTGACAAAGATGCCCTCCATAAAGAGGCAAGACACAGGCAGATCATGCTTCTAAATAAACTAGGGGCCTTTTCAAGGGCACTTGAATTGGCTGTGCAGTATCCCGATGTTGTAACACAAAAGGAGATGATAAAGCTGCGGGGAGATGCAAATGCACTTGCCGTGCGCTGGGGGAGCCTTCCCCCTGCATCTGAGGAAGAAAGATTCACTGACTGTCGGCATGCCCTTGACATTATTGAAAAGACACTGACATCGCCAGGATGCCAGGGAACAGAGGGTCTTAACTGCCAAATCCAAGCGCGTTTTGATCGTATGGTAGCATGGAATGATTGTTCACAGCCTCAAAAAGTGGTGGAAGAATATGAACGCCTTGCAGAAGAGGGAGTAAAACTGCCCGGTTATGTGCTGGAGGCAGCGGCAGGTGCCATGCTTAATGTGCGCAGGCCGGAAGAAGCCCTGCAGCTTTATAACAAGGCCCTTCAGATTAATCCTAAATCATATCAGGCGCGGACAGGAATCTTTTTTGCGCTGATAGAGACAGAAAATTTTTCTGATGCATTAAGCCTCATTGACAAAACAGTTATTGATCAGCCTGTATGGCTTTATCCGGGAGGAAGCAGGGTGCCCCGTTCCAACTGGCGCAGGCAGGCTGTAGAAACATACGCAGCCCTTGGTCGCTTTTTTGGAGATGACCTGGACGAGGCCGAACGCCGTTTTACATTAATGACAAATGAGGCCCCAGCCAACACTGACCTGCTCCGCGAACTGGGTACCATTTACCTTTCAAGGGGATGGCCGAGGAAATCCCAGAATGCATTGCAGCTTGGCCTTGCACTATCGCCAGAACACAGGGGTCTGCGCACAGGCAAGGCAGAATCGCATCTTTCTTTTAGACAATACAGAGAGGCTGAGACAGAAATTACAGCGCTCCTATATGAATATCCTGAAAACACCCAGGTGCAGCGCCTTGGAAAACTATGGCAATTACATAAAATGCGTGAGCTCAGGGTGGACACATCCATCAGCAACGGAAACGGGAATATCTATGGGGAACAGGAGTGGAAGATTTCAACAAAGGTATTCAGCAGGCCCATAAATTATAACTACAGGTTCTTTGGCGGTTACAGCCACTCGCAAGCCAGGTTTCTGGAAGGTGACGGCTTCCTTAATAGTTACAGTATGGGTTTGGAATATTCTTCACCAGGACTTGAGGCCACTATTGGCACAGGATTTAATGACAGCACCTCTAACCATGCTGGTCTGTGGGCAGATGGTTTATGGCACCTTGATGATTACTGGTCCATACCCTTTGGCATTGAAAAATACAGCCGTGACACACCCCTGCGTGCAATACATAACGGGATCAGGGCCAATGCCATAAACCTGGGTATAAATTTCAGGTCAAATGAAAGCCGGGAATTATCATTAGGCGGAGAGTTCATGGATTTCACTGATGGTAATCAGCGGACCCGGGTTACTCTATCCGGAACGCAGAGAATTCTCACCCTGCCCAGACATAAGATCAGGGCATTTGGAGAGATAGCTGCATCAAATAACAGCAGGTTAGGCGGACCATATTTTAATCCTGATTCTGATCTCGGTATTACAGGTGGGATTGAACATCTCTGGCGCATTTACCGCTACTATGAAAAATCATTTCACCAGAAAGTGCGTCTTTCAGGTGGAAGTTATAAGCAGCAGGGTTACGGAAGCAACTATACAATGGGTCTTGAGTATTCCTTTATTATTGAGCTTAGTAACCGCTTTAACATTACATATGGGGCAGGCCGCAACCGTAGCGTCTATGATGGGAAACCAGAGCGGTCCAAGTTTGCATTCATGTCTCTTAACTGGAGGTTTTGATTTGATTCGTTTTCTACTTATCCGGATCATATTGTTGATATTGTCTGTATGCCTGGCCCCGGCAGGGTTAGCTATTGCAACCCAGACCACAAAAAAACCTGACTGGACAGGCGATTATTTGGTTCTCTGTTACCACGATGTGGCAGATATACCTGATGATCCCAACGGTGTGGCCATATCAGTGAATAACCTCATACAGCACTTTAGCTGGCTTCGTGAACATGGCTATCGCACCATAAGAATAGATGACCTGCTCGCGGCACAGCGTAGTGAGCGCAGACTCCCTGAAAAGGCTGTAATTATAACCTTTGATGACGGGTATGCCAGTTTTTACAACAGGGTATTGCCCCTGCTTAAGGCCTTTGAAATGAGTGCAGTGCTTGCACTGGAAGGCAGCTGGCTGGATGCCCCTGAAGGCAGCATGGTAAAGTATGGCACAGAGCTTATGCCCAGAGAACGTTTTTTGAGCTGGGAGCAACTGCGTGAAATAGCAGATTCGGGTCTTGTTGAGATTGCAAGCCATGGTTATGGCCTGCATTATGGCAAAATAGCAAACCCCCAGGGAAATACACAGCCTGCTCTTGTTACGAGACGCTATTATGCTGAAAATGGAGCCTATGAACCTGAAGAAGATTATCTAAACCGTATCAAGAATGGTCTTGCCGCGAACAGCGACCTTATTGAAAAAAAGCTCGGGATCCGGCCACGAGTCATGGTCTGGCCTTTTGGCCGCTATAACAGACCAGCCCTTGAAATCGCACGCGACCTTGGCATGCCCATTACAATGACCCTTGAACATGGAAAAAATTTAACCTCTGATCTGTCACGGATAAACCGGTATATTGTTGAAGCAGATCAGCCACTGAATGATCTTGTGGATGACATGCGCAAGGATTCATTTGATTATATACACAGGGCAGTGCAGGTGGATCTTGATTACATATATGACCCTGATCCGGCTCAGCAGGAGCGCAATCTCGGAAAACTCATAGAACGGATATACAGGCTCAAGATATCAACTGTCTATTTACAGGCCTTTGCAGACCCGGATGGTGATGGTGTGGCTGATGCCCTCTATTTCCCTAACCGTCATCTCCTAATGCGGGCTGATCTATTCAACCGGGTGGCATGGCAGCTAAAAACAAGGGCGCGTGTGGAGGTGTTTGCATGGCTTCCGGTACTGAACTACAGGATTGGCGACAAAACCTGGATGGTACAGTCAGAGGGTCGGCCTGATAACAGCCCTGAACAGGGATTGTATCCCCGCCTTTCTCCGTTTGATATCAGGGCTCGTAATGCTATTTTTGATATATACGAAGACCTTGCTCAACATGCAGACTTCGAGGGCCTCATGTTTCATGATGACGGGGTGCTTGATGATTTTGAAGATGCGCACCCGGATGCCCTGAAGTATTACACTAAGGAACTTGGACTTCCTGGTACTATTTCACAGATCCGGGAGAATTCAGGTAATAAAGCTCTCTGGACACGTGCAAAAACTGAATATCTGATAAGATTCACGGATGATATCACTGCCAGGGTAGGCAAATGGAGGCCCAGACTCAAGACAGCGCGTAACATATTTGCAACGCCTGTGCTGAATCCTGAGGCCGAGGCATGGTTTGCCCAGAATTATACCCTTTTTCTTGATCATTATGACTATGTCTGCTTAATGGCCATGCCCTACATGGAAAAGGCGGATAACAGGATGAAATGGATGGATGACCTTGTACAAAAGGTAAAGGGACATAAGAACGGGCTGGAAAAAACGGTCTTTATTCTACAGACGGTTGACTGGAGTGATGGAAACAGACCGATTCCAGAAAAGGAGATCGCCTATACAATGAACCGCCTTCAGAGACAGGGGGCGCTTCATTTCGGTTATTACCCGGAGGACTTCCACACAGGGCATCCTAGACTTGAAATAATAAAACCTGCATTTTCAGTGCAGTCATATATTTACAGGCCATAACCATGACATACCCCATTACAGACATACTGCTCAGCTTTGCCTATTATTACCCTCTGTTTATGGCATATTTCTGGCTTATTGGGGCGATATATTTCTATATCAGGTGGGAGCGTGGCCAGGGGCATCCGGAGAAGCCGCCAATACTTACAACCTATCCCTCTGTTACCATAATTGTTCCCTGTTATAATGAGTCAAATAATATTATCGAAACAATAGAGGCTCTTGAAGAGATCATCTACCCCTCTTTTGAAATTATTGCTGTAAATGATGGCAGCTCTGATGATACAGGAACGATCCTGGATGAACTGGGTGAACGATGCCCTCACCTGAGGGTGCTGCACCTTGCAACAAATCAGGGCAAAGCAATGGCACTGCGTACGGCTTCGCTCATTGCAAAGTCGGAGTTTCTTGTATGCATAGATGGCGATGCCATCCTGGACAAAAATTCCATTACATGGATTATGAGCCATTTTTTATCCGGCCCCCGTGTCGGGGCGGTTACAGGAAACCCCCGCATCCGAACCAGGTCAACCCTCTTAGGGCGCATTCAGGTTGGCGAATTTTCTGCAATACTTGGACTTATTAAACGCGCCCAGAGGATCTATGGCCGTGTATTTACCGTATCTGGCGTAGTGAGCGCCTTCCGCAGAGCCGCTATTCACCAGGTCGGTTACTGGGGTAATGATATGATGACCGAGGACATAGATATAAGCTGGAGGTTGCAGCTTAACCACTGGGACATAAGATTTGAATCACGCGCTCTGTGCTGGATACTCATGCCTGAAACTCTGCGGGGTTTATGGAAACAGCGGCTCAGATGGGCAATAGGTGGTGATCAGGCCCTGTTACGTTATCTGCCAAGGGTGCTTAAGTGGAAATCAAGGCGCATGTGGGGGGTATGTCTTGAATATTTTATCAGCATATTATGGGGCTATACAGTGCTAACAGTAGTAACGCTCTGGATATTGGGCCAGTTTTTTGAGTTACCGGAAAATATAGTGGTTGTTTCGCTGGTACCTACATGGCCCGGAATGGTTCTGGCCATGACCTGTCTTTTACAGTTTGCAGTAAGCCTCTGGCTTGACAGACATTATGACCAAAAACTTTTCCGAAACTATTTCAGCATGGTCTGGTACCCGGTAGTCTTCTGGATTATCAACTGGCTTACCTCGGTTGTGGCCCTCCCCAAAACCATTATGAGACCTCGCGGCAAAAGGGCCAGATGGATTACTGTAGACCGCGGGATACAGGCAGAGAAAGAGGAAGGGGCATAACTATGAAACCGCTGATTATTGAAAGGCCTGAAAAACAGTCTGTTGCCCAGAGATTTGGGTTCGGCCTGCTCACCGTTGTGTTCTGGGGTCTTTTTGCCTATTTTATCCGGCCTGTCCTGACCATGGGCGCATGGGTGGTTGGTTTATGGCGTTTTCAGGATATCATGATTGAAGCGCATGGTATTGAACACCTGTGGCGGCTACTCTTATTATATGGGGTCATTATCTTCTGCATGGCACTGGTGCTAATTGCCTGGAGTTTTTACAACCTCTTAAGGTATGGACATAATGAAAAACGCATTAATCAGCCGCAACCTGTTACTGAAGAGATGCTCGGAGAATTTTTCAAGGTTGATCCTGAAAAGATTAAAGCATGGCAGAAGATGAAAAATATCTCACTGGGGTTTAATCCTGATGGAAGCCTTCTTGCTGAAGAACATAATACTACAAAAAAACAAGTCTAATAGCATGACCACTTTTTGTCATGATCGTTTTTATGGTTGTACCAAGGTGCCTTAATACTGAGGGGTTAATCCCCTCATTCAATTCAAACCTGTCCCCAGAGAGGTGCATACACAATTCACCATCATGGAAATATCTTTCAAGGATGGTTTTCCCTATTCCTTCACGTCCCTGAGACGGTGTGCGTAAAACCTCGCTGATATCCATATCCCTTGTTAAAGAAAGCGTTTTTAAAAAATTAATGATGCGGCTCAATATGAACAGTGTATATATATCCTTTGCATTACCGCCAAGTGCTGTAAGCCTTGCCATTATCATCTTTTCGCGGTCAAAGGTAATATCCTGTGCAAGCCTTGAACCGGGGAGCATATAAAAAGGGCTTGCCCCTATAGTTAGTGGTAACGAGGCTAGCAGTTCAAGTGAGTCGATCATCTGCTCAACGGACTGCCCCGGTAACCCAAGGATATAATAGCCTGTTACATCAAACCCCATGCTGTATGCAAGCATGGCAGTCTCTCTGAACCTCTCAATATCAATTGGCCGCATCAGATCAATATTTTTATCCCTTGAGACAAGAGAAATGTTTATTGCAGGAAACCCGGCATTCTTCATGCTGTCAAGGATCTCCTGATCCAGGTGCCAGTATGACACCCCGTTCATTGCAGTAAGGGTGGGTTTCTCCTCCCTGAAATTTTCCTCTATCTTCCGGCAGAGATCGATAATAAACTCTTTGTTAAGTGTGAGGTTATCATCCTCAAAATCAAAAAACCTTATCCCTTTATTATAATAAGCTCTCATCTCATGGATTATTGAATCAACTTCTCTCTGTCTGTAACCCCGGCCAAAGACCCTGTGGGTTGTGCAGAAGCTGCACTGGTAAGGGCACCCGCGTGATGTGAGTATCATGCACATTGGTTTATCTTTGACTCTATATGCAGAATAGTCAAACTCCTCTGATACAGGTGAAGGGATGCTCTCTATTGGATAATTCTTAATCGGGTTCACTATTACCCGGCTATTATCCTTATAGGCAAGGGAGGAGACATCATGAATCTCCATTTCCCCTTTTAGATAACTGACAAGCTCAACGATGGCCTGTTCACCCTCGCCGATCACCACATAGTCAGCTGAACCAACCTTAAGTATTTCCTCTGGCATTATTGAGGCATGGGCACCGCCAAGCACAATCTTTATATGGGGAGAGCGCCTTCGAAGCCTGGCTGTAATTTCCTGAACCTCAAAATTATAGGGGGTGAACATAGAGGTAATTCCCAACAGATCCGGGTTTAAACCGGCGATTTCTTCAACGATGGAGTCAAAGTCTTTACCAAAATGGTAGTAATGATAAAAGGAGCTGAATGGCGAGAGATCATTCTTTCTAAAATAGTGCCGGGTGTATTGCAGTTCACGTGGTACAGGGATGGATTTTTTCCCGCAACCGTGATGAAAATCTATAAGCTTAACCTCAACATCCGGGTGATATTGGTTTAACGCAGACTTGAGATATAACAGCCCCAAAGGAAAATGGCGTATCTCCGTATCATAAAAATCCTGTATAGGAGGGACTGCCAGCAAGACTTTTAAATGTGGTACTAAACTATTTTCAGAGGTTATTTTCATAATTAAATTAATACTTATTATCCATTACCTGACCTTATAGAGAGACAATTCTTCCAGTTAATACAGCCAATAAGGGTGAATATGGTATTCAAAGTGTGATGCATCCGAATAAATAAAAACTTAATAATTGCTTTTAAGGATGCTATTGTCTTTTCAATATCCCCCTGTTCACACCTTCAATAAGCCTGCAGGGCATTTTATATTGAGGGATAAACGTTTTTAAGGTAATTATCATAATATATAAAGCATAACAAATATTTGATTCATATGGCAGATAATGAGAAAAGCGTGACAAAGACAATTAAGACAATAGATACCGGGATTATAGAGTTTGTGAATAACCTGTCCGCAGGTAATATCCTGATACCTTCATTTCAGCGGGAGTTCGTATGGGGGCAGGATGATATTTTACGTCTGTGGGAGAGCATTTACAGGTTCTTCCCTATAGGCAGCATCTTATGCTGGGAGACCAATACCCGGCTTAATATCCACAGGCGCCCTGGCGGCGCAATACATTATGATGAGGCATGTAAAGCCAAAAGATATCTGTATATCCTGGACGGGCAGCAGAGGGCAACCTCCATGCTCATGTCGATGCACAGGGAAAATATCATGGTAAAGGAGCGGGCAAATTTTGATCACCGCCTTTTCTATGATGGGTACAACATGAATTTCTTTTTTGCAGGGGAGTACATGCGAAGGAAAAGAGAGACAGGTAAAGATTTTCTTGTATCACTTCATGATCTTTTCTCTGAGGGCACTGGCATTATAGAGAGCCTCACAGAAAAGGAAATTTGCACCGGACAGATAAAGGCCGGCCTTTTACAGTTGAAAGATGTGTTTACAAATTACCGCCTGCCTGTTACTACCCTGCACGGGTATTCAACCTCTGATGTGAGTGAGATATTTGAGAGGATAAACCAGCAGGGGAAGAGGCTCAAGTCTATGGACATCATGATTGCCAGGACATTTCAGAATTATGAATACCCGGTTGAGGAGGATTTATAACAGGAACATACCCTCCTCCCCGTGAACATCACTGTTTCATCCTTGCCTCCAGGAAAAGCGGCATGGAATTGTACCGGTTATATCTTTTTTTCAACCTGAACAGGCTATTAAGTTTTAAACATAGAAATAGAAACCCATTTTTAAGTGCGCCTTCCAGAAAAATTTAAAAACTCATGGATAATACTCGACTTTTTTGAATTTACGATGTAAATAATTGTCAGTATAAAGCCACTTTTATGGGGCTTTCTGTTCATCTTGAATTTTTCAATTCATTATAATATATGAGCAGGATATCTTAATAAAACTGAAGGAGAATATCAGTGAATCTGGCTACTATTCTTGAGGACTCAGCACGTTTTTTCCCTGATAAGACGGCTATAATTGAAGATGACAGGGCTTATACCTACAGAGAGTTTAATGATTATGCAACCAGGCTTGCATCAAAACTGGGTGAGCTGGGTGTCCAGCCCGGAGACTATGTAGGTTTTTGCGCCCCGAACAGTTATGACTGGATTGCCCTTTACTTTGGCACCCTTAAATGTGGCGCTGTTGCTGTAACCTTCTCCTACCGTTTAACAAAAAACGAATTTCTGAAGATACTTTTTGACTGCAAGCCTAAGGTGCTTTTTACATCGGAATCCAGGCTCACTGATCTTGACTATGGTGATAGCAGATACAGGCCTGAGCACATCATAATAGAAAAAGGGGCTATGAGCTGTATTGAACTTGCGGCAAGTGGCGACCCGAATTACAAGACTATAGACAGGGAAAGGGATGATATAGCTGCTATCCTTTATACGGGTGGCACAACGGGGCTGCCAAAGGGCGCCATGCTCTCACATATTAATATCCTTTACCCCATTTCAAATGTTGCAAGGTATGAGAGGAGCAGTGAAAAGGATATAACCCTCTGTTTTCTGCCGCTGAATCATGTGTTTGGTCAGATGCATGTGGTTAATTCCACAATCTACAGCTCAGGGGCAATAGTAATGCAGCCTGCATTTAATATGGATATGGCACTTGAGGCGATTACGCGCCACAAGGTAACCAAATTTTTTGCAGTACCCACAGTCTATATCAGGATGCTGGAGATCCCTGATCTGAAGGAGAGACTTAAGTCCGTTACATACTGTTTTTCTGCTGCTGCGAGCATGGCAGCAGAGGTGGTTAAAGAGTGGAAGGTAAAGACGGGTTTGAATATCTTTGAAAGTTACGGACTCACTGAGAGCGCATCCATTGTAACATTTAACCATTACCATAAACATGTGATCGGATCAGTGGGGACCGCTGCAAACCTGATGGAGATACAGATAAGGGATAAACTGGGTAAGCCTCTGGAACAGGGAGAGATAGGCGAGATATGCGTGCGCGGGCTTAACATCTTTAAAGGGTACCTTAATAACTCAAAGGAGACAGCAAAATCGTTCTGGTTTGACTGGTTCAGGACAGGGGACACAGGGTACATTGATAATGATGGGTACATCTTCATTGTCGACCGGGTCAAAGACATGATCATTACAGGCGGTGAAAATGTGTACCCCCGTGAGGTGGAAGAGGTATTATATACCTGCGCATGCGTTCAGGAATGCTCGGTTATCGGGCTTCCTGACAGAGAATATGGCGAAAAGGTAACAGCATGCATAGTGTTGAAGAACGGGCATAAGTTTGATCCTGTGGCGCTCAAGCAATACCTCAAACAAAACCTTGCAGGGTACAAGGTGCCAAAGGAATATTACGCAGTGGATGAACTCCCTAAAAGCTCGAATGGTAAAATACTTAAAACAGAACTCAAGAAAAGATTTATATGAGAAAATCAGGGTCAGGTAATGACAGATTTTTTTGAAGAAGAAGATATTATTGAAAGGCCTCCGAGCAGGACAAGACTTAAAAAGGATGACCATGCAAGGCAGGATATCGGCGAGAGGCTTACAAGGCTTTCAGATAAAGAGCTGGAGCGGATTGATCT
>CAZCMD010000151.1:0-11980 GCA_964499695.1 uncultured Desulfatiglans sp. | reverse complement strand
TCCATCCTGACATCATGACTATGGCAAAGGGTATTGCCGGAGGTTTTCCTTTTGGTGCCTTTGCCATGACAGAGGAGGTGAACAGCATGCTTGAACCTGGTGATCATGGCGGAACATATTGCGGAAATCCGCTCGGGTGTGCTGTCTCATGTGCAGTAATAGAATATCTTATAGATAAGAGGGTTGGGGAGCATGTTGAAAGAATTGGGAAATATGCTATTAATAAATTATATGCACTTAAGGAAAAATATCCTGAGATAATAAAAGAGATAAGGGGGCAGGGCCTTCTGCTTTTACTGGAAATAGCTGATGAAAAAACATCTGCTGATATTATGGCCGGTTGTCTAGCACAGGGATTAATACTTAACATGATCCAGGGTAAATGTATCAGGATATTACCGGCTCTTAATATTACAAAAGAGGAACTGGATGAGGGATTCAATATACTTGAAAGGGTTATTGATGCAGCGGTTCCCCTATATGGTGAGGGTTGAAATCATGTGACGATCTGCAAATCTTTTGTAGAGACGGGTTTTAAACCCGTCTCTACGTAATAGATATCTGGCGCAAAATTCAGGTATAAATCTCCTCATGATAACATTTCCATTTCCGGTGAATCCACAACCATAACTCAGGCTGTTCCCGGATTGCCTTTTCAATGGTATCATTCTGGAGCTGGGTGGCCTGGGTCATATCAAGCCCTTCAATATTCAATTCAGGTAAGAATACGAGCCGGTGTTTTGTAACATCCTTTGTGCGGTAAATAAACATGGGGACAACAGGGATATGGTATTTGCTTGCCAGGCTGAATATAAGGGGGATAGTTGATGCCTTCTGATTGAAAAAGAGGCAGGGTATCCCTTCACGAAGGTTGGCCTTCCTGTCTGAAAATATGACAAGATCTTCACCATTCTTAAGCTTTTTGATAGCGGGTCTGAGTCCGTTTTCCTTATACAGTATACCCACGCCAAACCTCTCATTGTTATCAACCCTTTCCTTTTCAATGAGAGGGTTATCAATCATTCTGACAATAAAATTAAGCCTGTTAAAGGTATCAGTAAAATATAGGTGTGCGTATTCCCAGTTTCCAAAATGGGCGCTCAATAAGATTACAGCCGGGTTCTTTTTCCTCGCATTGATTAAATGTTCTTCACCTTCTACATGAATGCGGGTTTTTAATTTATCCATACCGGTTCTTTTTAATCTCATCATGTGTATCCATTCAAACCCCATCATACCGTAGTGCATAAAGTTTGATCGGGCAATGGCACGCAGTTCTTTTTCACTTTTTTCATGACCATAGGCAAATTTTAAATTTATCAAAGTAATTCGTCTGTGATGCGGGTCAATCAGGTAAAAAATAAATCCAAATATTTTCCCAAAAAATAGCCATATCCTGAGTGGCATCATCCTGGAAACCAGATGCAATATTAACATGATCTGTAATACAATAGTGTGGCCAAAATTTGAAGTCTTATTCATATCTTTTCTTCATGCAAAACTATTCATTATGCTGCCTGTGTTCCTTAATAAGTTTATGGGATAAATTACATCGCGCATATTCAGTTTTTTCTATAAAAAAAGCAAGGATATAAATAGGGTCAGGCAAGACCCTTTTTAGGAATAAACGGATACAGACCTCTTTGTAATAACTCTTATTTATGTAAAATAGATACTGTTTCAGACAAAATCTCATCCGGATTTTTATTATTTATATCAATTACCCTATCGTTCTTGCCAAGAGGCCCATAAGTATCTGGAGATGTTTTATTAAACAGGGCGATAATATTAGTTTTTGCTGCCGATGCAAGATGCATAGGGCCTGTGTCTGCACAGATAAAAAAATCCAGGGCAGCCATAAAAGATGCCAGTTCTCTTAAATTTACAAATGAAACTGATAAAATATCATCACTGACGGCCTTACCCCCCGGGGCTATTATATCAACAAATATATAACGATTCCCTGTTCCTAATAGCCTGTTGATATATTCCAGCCAAAAACTATCCGCTATTCTTTTTTCAAATCGTGCACCTCGAAAAATACCAATAATTATCTTATCATCAATACTATCCTGACCAATCAACTGTAATAATATTTCTTTTCCTTTGGCTTTCTCATCATCAAATAATGAAATATCAAGATATGGCTCATAGGTTAATCTTTCGCCGTCAAAGGCATCCATCAGGGCCAAAGGAAATAATGCGGCATGTTTTGTTTCAGGGAAATCAACAACAATGTTTGCAAAATTAAAAAGATTTTTAACCTTAAAATTTAATTTATATTTCGCCTTAACAGATGCCTGGGCAATATTACTGCTCCCTGAACTTTTTGCCGGAGAAATAGTAAGATCATACTCATTTTTATTCAAATCCTTTATTAAAGCAAATAACTTGCCGGGACTTTTTATCAGGCGGGAATTAGCACAATAGACCTTATTAACATTGGCCATTCGCCCGATTAAATCACTAAAATCAGCCCCTAATAAGAGATCTACCTTTGCATGGGGCATCTTTTTTCCCAGTGCCCTGATCAGAGGAGTTAAAAAAAGGATATTGCCAATACGATGGTTGAGCCTGATTATTAATATTTTGTTTATCTCATTTGCATCTATCTTATCATATTCTATTTTTGTATTTACGATCCTGCATAAAAAGGCATTTAGAGATTTAGACAGAAAGCGTCTGATTTTTGAATGCCATGGTCTTTTAGCCATAAATATTTCTCCAGCAGATATTATTCATATAACAGTCTGACAACAAATATACCTCCTACAAGATATAGAAGATTGCCACGCCTAAATTTATTTTAACAAGAGGTTCCGTATAAAGGCAGATGAAATTACCAGAATTAAGGTCTCCTCGTCAAATAAACCAGCATTAGTATCCTGCATTGAGGAATAAGTTACCCGAACTTTGAATGAAAGGCAACTGTGCGGGGAGCACATATTGTTTTTTATAATATCAAAGGTGTAGTCATGATATTAAAGAATGCCGCTAATTTCATTAACACCCTTTAATAATTACGAGATAAAAAGTGAGAATATTTTACTTGAAAATATCTCGGATCGGTTTAGAATAAAAAAACTTAAAAGCAAGCATTGTTGTTATAGTTACATCAGTGTAGCGAAGATTGCATAACGAATGTGTTCGAGCAAGAAGCGAACCCCAATCGAGCGACAGTTTTCTGAGTCCCTGTGGTTAAACACAATTTTCTCAGGAGTCGATGTCACTGTTTGTACTCCTCAACATACAGTTATGTGTCTTTAAATCAATTGAATCGCAATCTATTTAAGGAAGCTATTATTATGCACAAAAGTTCTATCCTCCGAATGCAATGGTTTGTAGACAACTACGCCGCAAAGATAACTAAGAACGAAGTACGGGTTCTTGATGTAGGCAGTTGTGATGTAAATGGTTCTTATAGACGCCTCTTCAATGCGACTAAATACCAATATACAGGATTGGACATCGGAGAAGGACCAAATGTTGATATTGTTCTCAAAAATCCATATGATTGGGATACAGTCGAATCAGATAGTTTTGATTTGGTAATATCAGGACAAGCATTTGAGCATATTGAATTTTTCTGGAAGACAATGGAGGAGATGACAAGAGTACTCAAAAAAGATGGTCTCTTATGTATAATCGCACCAAACGGGTTTAAAGAACACAGGTATCCGGTAGATTGTTATCGGTTTTTTACCGATGGAATGATCGCTTTGGCCAGGTATGTCGGGATAGAGCCATTGCATGCACATACCAATTGTGCGCCAAGTATCAGGAATACCAGGTGGTATAGTAAAAATAGCGCCGATTCAATGTTGATAGCCAGAAAAATTTTTGATGGGCCACCCAGGCATCCGGATTTCAAGACTTATAAATGTACCTCGGAAAATCAAGAGGCCCTTAGAAGTGGTTTTATTCCATATCAGCGAAGCAAGGTTATTTTACATAAAATCATTGGTCGATTGTTTATGATTAGAGCCTGAGCGTGTCGAATGATCAGCGGCTCTAATTCACCTGTCATTCTATTTATTTGTGAAAAATAATAAAATGAAATATTTTAACCATAGAGAATACAGAGTACTTTCAAACATAGATGAAGATACAGCAATATTATTGGTAAATAGTATACTTTCAAAAAGTTATCAGACAATTTCGGAGTATAATAATGATAAAAATTCTTTTGTGTCTCAAATAAAGATAAAGGATTTTGATAATATTTTATTTAAAATTCCACGAAATAGAAACTCAAGACCTGGGGAGAGGTTCCTGACATTTTTCAGAGAGAGCGACTCTTTCAGGATTATAGAAAGTTTAAAAAAAATAAGTGATATGGGATTAAATGCCCCAGTCCCCATCCTTGCTGCTCAAAAAAGAAGATTTGGCATGGTGGTAGAGAGTTTTTATGCTTATAAGTTTGTGGAAGGAAGTGAAGCCACAGATGATAATCTGCCAGAGGTCTTAAAATCTCTGCAAACCCTGCATATCACGGGATACACAAGGAGCGATCCAAAACTTACAAATTTCTTGATGAAAGATGGTCAAGTCTACTTTATAGATTTCAGGCTTAAAAGGCCTGCTGTTTTTAAAAAATTATATATAATGATAAATCTGTGCAAGTTTTTACAGGCTGAGCAAAAAGCAATAGGTTTAATTGATGAAAAGCTGAAAAATTCAATTTTGTATAAAATCGCTTTTATTTTAAATGATATAAAAAATAGTTATAAAAAAATAAGAAGAAATATAAAATCAAAAGTTTTTAACACTTCAGGTTAAGAGAGATGTCTTCCACAGTAAATTCTATCTGTATTGTCAGGTTATCAGCGTTGGGGGATGTAACCCACGTGTTGCCTGTGATCCATACCCTTAAGACCCACACTCCTGATATCAAGATCACATGGGTGATCGGAAAGGTGGAATATCAGCTTTTAGGCCATTTGCCGGGTGTAGAATTTATTATTTTTAACAAAAAAAATGGCATAAAAGAATATAGAAATATAAGAAAACAATTGGGTAAACGCTCTTTTGATGTGTTGCTTCTTATGCAGCTCTCCCTGCGTGCCAGCCTTTTAGGCTGGGTTATCAGGGCAAAACGAAAGATCGGATATGACAAAATCCGGGCTAATTTTTTGCATGGCCTGTTTATAAATGAGCGGATTGTTTCAACGCCAAAGCAGCATGTTTTGGATAGTTTCCTGAGTTTTCTTGAAAAGCTGGGCATCAGCAAAAAGGAATACAAATGGCATCTGCCTTCAGTTCCCGGCACCCAGGATCTGGCTCGTAAGATTATTAATCCTGAAATGCCATGCCTGATCATTAGCCCTTGTTCGAGTCATGTACTCCGTAACTGGCATTCAAAAGGATACGCTGCCGTTGCAGATCACGCGGTTAAACAGCACGGCATGCAGGTGGTCATCTGTGGCGGTTCATCATCCACTGAATACAAAATGGCAGATGAGATCATCCGCCTGTGCAGGGTAGCGGCGCCGATCAACCTTGTAGGCCGGCACACATTTGCACAATTTTTTGAACTGCTGCGCAGTGCAACGGTTCTGATTACACCTGATTCAGGTCCCATGCATATGGCCGCTATCACAGATACGCCGGTGATAGGTCTTCATGCAGCCTCCAATCCATTCCGTACAGGCCCTTACAAGTATCTTGAATGGTGTGTAAACCTGTATAATCAGGCATCACTAAAGTACCTGGGAAAACCGGCGGACCAGATCCGGTGGGGAACCAGGATATTAAGACAAGGGGTCATGGACCTGGTCGAGATCTCACAGGTAACAGGCAAACTGGATGCACTGATGATCATAATAAAGAGAGATCAATATCCGGGCAGGGTCAGACCTTCTTGAAGAAAAATAATACCAGGATTATGAATGTAAATAAACCTGACAGTGCCTTATACAGTCGGTGATCATTATGAATAAATATATCTTTCCATTTTACAGGGCCATTGTTCCAAAAACCCTCAGGACTATAATTCTAAAAAAAACCCTGAGAAAAAATATTCTGAAATATTTTTCCTTTTTGCCATCCGGTCAGATTAATCAGGAACAGCGGGAGGTGATCAAATTTCTTGAAACCAATCCTGTCAGGATCTTTCCCTACGATTTCTATGACAACTACTCAGAAGAGAGTGTTGAGGTGTTTAAGGATGAGGAGAGAAAAATGCGTTATGTGATGCAGGATGGTAAGCGACTCTATTTTAAGAAACGCTGGAATGAAAAAAGGATAAAAAGGGCCTGCTCCACTCTTGCAAGGGAACAGGATATTAAAAGTCCGCACAGATATCTTACCCGCTCATTTACAGCGGGTAAGGATGATGTTATTGCCGATATCGGTTCTGCAGAAGGCAATTTCTCTTTATCGGTTATTGAAGATGTGAAAAAGATTTATCTCTTTGAGTACAACAGGGAATGGTGTAATGCCCTTAAGGCCACATTTGCGCCATGGGCTGATAAGGTTGAGATAATAAACAAATATGTATCCGACCGAGATGATGAATCACACATCCGTTTTGATACCTTTTTTAAAAGTCACGGCGATGTAAATTTTATAAAAATAGATGTTGATGGGGCTGAATCGAATGTGCTTACTGGCTGCGACACTGTTTTCAGGACAGGAAGGCCCTTTAAAGTCGCTTTATGTACATATCATAAAAACCACGATGAGGAAAAGTTTACAGGGCTTCTCAAAGGTTATGGATTCGATGTTAACCCGTCACAGGGGTATATGATTCATTATTACGATAAAAAGATACAACCTCCTTACCTGAGAAGAGGATTGATTAGGGCAGTACGATAGTTTTTTATTCTGGAATAACACTAACTATGTTTTTTAGGGTTTATTATGTTTGAAGGTTTGACACTCGCTGATATTGCTAAAAGGCAATGTGGGATATTAAGAAAACCAACAGGTACAAGGCCAGTTATCTGGCGGATTGAGGAAAGTGGTGTAAAGGCGATTGTAAAGGATTTCAGCTTAAACAGTTTCTGGTTCAGGAATATTGCAGGCCGTTTTCTTATATGGCGTGAAAAAAAAGCATATAAAAGACTTGAAGGATTTTCCGGGGTGCCTGTTCTTTACGGCTCAATAGGAGGAGTAGCACTGATTATAGAAGAAATACAGGGAGCTAACCTCGGTAGTATTGAGATTTCAAAAAGGCTTGATGAAAAATTTTTTATTGATCTAAAAAGACTTATTGATAGTCTCCATGATCGCGGAATTGCCCACTGTGATCTGAAAAGAGCACCAAATATCATGATTGGCAATGATGGTAATCCATACATTATAGACTGGGCCGCATCAATATCAAAGTCAGAATTTGGATTTTTCCCATTAAATTTTATCTATAAAAGATTTATTCAGGATGATCTCAATGCTATTACGAAAATAAAATTAAAATGGCGGCCAGAGAGTGTCAGTCTTGAAGAAAAGCTTCGATACACTGAAAGGAGCAGGGCAGAAAGGATAATCAGGGCAATAAGAGACTGGTTCAGGGATTGGTTAAAAAAAATAGCGTAAATAATTCTGATCAGCCAGAGGTTTGTGAGTCTCCCGGTCTCTTTTC
This sequence comes from uncultured Desulfatiglans sp., assembly GCA_964499695.1. Taxonomy (GTDB): domain Bacteria; phylum Desulfobacterota; class DSM-4660; order Desulfatiglandales; family HGW-15; genus JAAZBV01. The sequence continues at coordinate 4,398 of CAZCMD010000151.1, read as the reverse complement.
TTTATAACAGATTGAACGCGGACTGATCCAGCTTTTAACCCGCAAGGCGTTGGCGTAATAACTACATAGATTTATCAAAAGCAAACGTTGAACTTTTGCCCTTTTACTGGGAAAAGCAAGACAGAAAAGTAGTGCTAAAATTGTATTTTTGATAAGGGCCCTGCAGACCAGAAACACCTGCATGGCAGTACGCTTAAATCCTTGTTTATGAATGCTGATATAGAGGTGGCTGGAGATATAAACTTCAGATTTGGTTAAAGCTGATACGCCTGTATTTATGCGCGAACTGCCGCCATGATTATGTAAAAAACTGGCCCGCTGTAACATGACAATTTTTCCTCCCATTGTTGCAGCCCGTTTACATATATCAACATCTTCACTGTACATCCAGAAACGCTCATCCCATCCTTTCAGGTTAAGATATGCCTCCCTCCTCATAAAAATTACAGACCCGGAGACCCAATCCGGAAAAACCACAAACTTATCTGGTGCAAATTCCCTTCTCAGTCGCCTTCTGTTGATAAACCGGTACAGAGATTTACCTGTTCCTGTTAATGTAATCCATTGAGGGAAAAAACGCTCAACCCTCTCTATCCTGCCTTTGGGTGTGATCTGGAGTGCAGATAATATGGAGTTTAGAGGATAATCCTTAATCGTTTCGAGTAACAGTTCGATACTCCCCAGCCTCGCTATTGTATCCGGATTAATAAACAGGAGGTATTCACCTCTGCCTGCCCTTGCCCCGGTATTACATCCATGAGCGTAACCATAGTTTCCGGTATTCAAAATAAAGCGGACATCCGGAAAGGCGGCTGTGAATTTATCGAACTCGCCATCATCCGAGCAGTTGTCTACAACAACAATATCAAGTTTAATTTTTGATGTGTCAATGCAATCTAAAGATTTCAGGCAATCCGCTAATTTTTTCCAGGAACGATAGTTGACTATGATTACGGATATAAGGCTGATATGATTATTACAAATAATGTTTTTGCTGGGATTATTAATTATCAATCTCCGGTTCCAATTAAAAAAACCCGTTTCAACGCCTGATTACATATAAATTATTTTATTGATTAACATAAAATTGACAAGTTTCACAAGATTTATATTCTCATGAACTGGAAATTGTTTAAAGTTTGACAGAATAAGTTGTAACTGACATAAGAGTGTGCAGTTTGAGTAACATTTTTTATATCTGGAACAGATGGATGTATCATTATGCCCCCGATCATTACAGAAAAATATAAATCATATTCGTTTGGATCACTATTCATGCTGAATCATATTCAGCTTGAAACACTGATTAAAATATTTGATGAGCCCAATGTTAAAACAGATGCAGTTCTCGGTGGAAGAGGCTCCATAAAGAGGTTAGAACTTGAAGGGATTGGGCCGGTTATTATTAAATATAATACCCGCGGAGGTCTCATAAGATTTTTTATTGAAAGAACGTATCTAAGAACCGGCAAGACCTGTAATCGGATAGAGTTTGAGCAACTGATAAATGCATCAAGGTTTGGGGTAAATGTCCCTGAGCCGGTTGCATTTGCAACAAAGGGCTCTCTTTTTTACAAAGGGTGGCTTGTTATAAAAGAGATTAAAAACAGCGAAACCCTTGCTTCGGTCAGTTTAAAAGATAAAGCAAGGACAGGTAAACTGCTGAACGAAATAACCAGACAAATCAGCATTCTGATAAATTCAGGATTATATCATGTGGATCTCCATCCGGGGAATATCCTGGTTAACGATAACAATGAGATATTCATAATAGATTTTCATAAGGCGCGCATGTTTAATGGCAGCAAACAGAAACTAAAGGATAAATATTTTTCGCGCTGGAAAAGGGCTATAAAGAAGCACGGGTTGCCTGAAACACTCAATGAGGTATTTAGTAAAGAATTATAGATATCTGTTGTTTTTGATGAATGAAATAAACCCTGCCTCTTTTTGAATCAGATATAACTTGATATGGCTTTGACCCTTGACAGCTTATTGCATTCCGGCTTATATTCACCTCCATTAAAAACAAATTTCTGACACATAAAGGGGTAAAGTCATGAATGAGGCAGTCCCCAAGAGGCCTTATCGGGCTTTGCCCGAAAATTTGAAAATTTGCACCATTCTTTTCGGTGGTTACTCTCTGGCGCTGCTCTTTGCGTTCCTCTCGCTACGCATCATGGAATTTGTATGCATCCTCCTGACAAATGCCTCTCCGCCGGATATTCAGCATGCAGTTATGTATGCCTTTCTGAATGATCTTACCTCCTTTCCGGTCATGACCTTTTTTCTGTTTATTCCCTTTGTCATGGTCTACTTCTTTACAGGGGCGATGAAAATCCGTTACCGGTTATGGTGTTTGAGCGGGATAATAATCATTATCCTGTACGCGACACTTATTAAATATTTCACAAACGAGCTGGTGCCCCTTGGCGCTGACCTTTACGGGTATTCCATCGATGAAATAAAAGATATCATAAGAAACGGCGTTAATATCAATAAATCTACAATCCTTCTTTACACCCTGCCTGCAATTGTATTCTGGGGCTCTTTTTCATTACTGTATTTCCGAAAACTAATCAGACCAGGGCATGTGTTCGTGCTTTTTGGAACTATTATCCTGCTAGCCTGCACCGCATTTGTTTTACCGGCAAGGGCATTCTATAAAACCGAATTATCCCAGAATCTGGCGCTTAATAAAGCGGTTTATTTTGTCGAAGAATCCTGTTCCTACCTTACCCGCTCTCTGATGGAAAACGACAATGAGCAAGATCTACACGAAAATGATCTTCAGCCATTTAAAAACATAAATCCTGACTATCCGTTCCTGCGGGTCGACGAAACACCCGATGTGCTGGGTGAATTTTTCAATATGTTACCGGACAGGCGCCCCAACATAGTTTTTATTCTTGTGGAAGGACTTGGCAGATCTTTTAGCGGGCCAGATGCAAGACTGGGAAGTTTTACGCCATTTTTGGATGAGCTATCTGCGAAAAGCCTGTACTGGGAGAATTTTCTTGCGACACAGGGACGCACCTTCGGGGCATTACCTTCCATACTGGCTTCGTTACCCTATGCTGAAAAAGGCTTTTTAAATCTTGGAGAACGGATGACCAATCATCTTTCGCTTTTACAGATAATGAAACACAGCGGGTACCGTATCAAATACTACATGAGCAGTGATTCGGAGTTTGACAATGAAGGGATGTTTCTCATGAGAGAGGGTGTGGATCTCATTGTCAGCCTGAAGGACTTTGAAGCCGGGTATCAGAAAAGCCCTGGCATCGACTGGAATTATCCTGACCGTGAACTTATGCAAAAAACCCTGAAAATGGAGAAAAAAGATCAGAAACAGCCCTATGTTTCATTCATTCAGACAATAAGCATGCATTCAAGGTATTCGGTGCCTCACCAGGAGAAATATCTGCAACGTTTTGAGGAACGTATGACCCTGCTGGGTTTGAATGAAATTCAAAAGAAGGAATATCGTCTTTACAAAAATATATATTCCACCATCATGTACACGGATGATGCACTGCGTTTATTTTTCCGGGATTATGAGAGACTGCCCGCTTATCAAAATACCATCTTCATTATTACAGGGGATCACAGGCTTCCTGAAATACCCATGATCACAAAAATAGAAAGATATCATGTGCCCCTGATTATATTCTCTCCCCTGCTCAAAAATGAAGCCAGTATCCGGTCAATCTCTTCGCACCTGGATATCACGCCATCCCTGCTGGCCTATCTTCATAATAACTATGACCTGGAAATTCCCTCCCTTGTCACCTGGGTAGGCACAGGTCTCGACACAGAACCGGCCTTCAGGAATATCCACAGCTACCCGCTCAAACACACAAAAGGGCTTCTCGTGGATTATCTTTCAGGCATCTATTTTATCAATCACGAGCACCTGTTCCAGGTGATGGAGAACATGGATTTAATGCCAGTGCAGGACGAGGCAAAAAGGAAGCAACTTATCTCGGAGTTCAATCAATACAAAAGGCAGAACAGTAAGTTCATAGGTGAATTAAAATTGATTCCGGATAACCTTTACCAGCGTTTCGCAAAATACGCGAGAACAGAGAGCAAGCCACTCCACGCTCCTGTGGGAGAGCGTTAAACAATTTAGAAGCGGCACATCGACTGAGCCCTCTTTTCAAACCACGCTCCCGGGGGTCGACATGAAGTTCACACAAAGCCGCAAAGCCACAAAGGTTATTATCAACACTCCTGTAGAAGTGTCAAATAACGTAGGGGCACAGCGCCTGTGCCCTCTTTTCAAACTTCTGTACGGTCGAATAATTATTTGCCCCCACATGTGGAATTTTCTCATTCCCACGGTCTCAAAAGTTATTAAACATCTAAGGGTTGCCCCTCATTGCAGTCGTCTCG
>CAZCMD010000150.1:3094-12060 GCA_964499695.1 uncultured Desulfatiglans sp. | reverse complement strand
ACTTGGGTCATAGCAATTCTATCAAAACGGCACTTCAGGACAGGTGATCAGATTTTGAATGGCTAAACAGGAGAAGGGTAGATATAGGAGGATTTAATTTACAGGTAGTGGGTAAGTGGTAAGTGATACCCCTGTCCCCTTTGGCCTAAAGGCCAGTTGAGAAGGCACTTGTAGGTGGAGTAAATCTTGCTGGCTCGGCGGTGGGTGAAACGCGACCGTTAAATATTATGCACTTGTGGATTAAGCTTTTTTTAATGGACATTCCTTTTTCACATGGTTACAGTAAGATAAATGAGGTTGATTATGATCCGAAATATATTACTTATATCTTTCCGCATTAACACCGTATTACTTCTGTTGCTTCTGACAGTCGGCAGCGCAGGTGCCGCTGATGGTGTAACCACCATGCTTCGTTTTCCTGAACTGAATATCAGGGCAGGAGAGCCTGTTCAGGTAAAGGCATACTATTATAATGAAGGCAAGGATGCCGCCGAATTCACTTTCCCGGACAGCCTTTCCATGCGCATTCAGGCATCTGACGGGGCATCAGTACTGGTGACAGCGGTTGAGAGCGGCAGTTCTTCCAGTGTGATTTTACAGCCTGAAGAGTTTGTAACAAAGGAATACAATGTTGTACTGCCAAAAGGCTACAATGGCCTGATGGAAATCTCACTGGCTGATTCACCTGAAACAAGGTTACTGGTCAATATCCTGGGTGGAGAATATGGAGAGAAAGACATCATGCCCGAACCTGTGCAGCAAGCAGTCAATGATAATTATCCTTCTATGGAGAGCCTTTTTTCACTTTATCAACCCTATGTGGTAAATTTTTCAGTCTATGAGCCGATGTATTTTCTGGTAGGTACAGACCCATCAGAAAGCAAGTTTCAGATCAGCATGAAATATCGCCCGTTTAACCCTGCCGGATCATTGTCTCAGAGATATCCATGGTTGAGCGGACTTAATTTTGCCTATACCCAGACATCATTCTGGGACCTGGCTTCGGACTCCGCGCCCTTTGAAGATACCAGTTATAAACCTGAGGCGCTTTACCTGACCCGCAATTGGCCGACTCGTCCTTCATGGTTGAAGGGGCTTTTTTTCCAGGGAGGTCTTCGGCATGAATCAAACGGTCGGGATGGAGAGTCCTCACGCAGCACCAATACTGCCTACTTTAAACCCATATTTATCTTTTACGAATCAGATTCCGGGCTTGGACTGCAATTCAGCCCCAAACTTTTCACATATTTCAGCAACAGCAAAGAAAGCAACCCTGATCTTGCAGATTACCGCGGCAATGTCGAGTTTGAAATAAAGTTTGGCGAGGCGCGCGGGTTAGTCAGCTCCACCTATCTGCGTTTTGCTGACAGGGGCACATCAGTTCAGACCAATTTGAGCTATCCTATTTCCAGGTTACTGAAAAATAATTTTGATCTTTTTTTCCATATACAATACAGCTACTCCCTTGCAGAAAGTCTGATCAATTACAAAGAACGCACTCAGGCACTGCGCATAGGTTTTTCAATTGTCCGGTAATAAGATACTGGGAGACAACATATTTCGGTAAGTTATTTTTTACAACAATACGGGATTTTATTACTGCACCCTGTCAAGCTCGGCTCTTACTGCCTTTGCAAGTGTTATTAATGTGTAGGGTTTTTTGATATAGGCCCCTGCGCCGAGTGATATGGTATTTTTAACCCTCACGCTTTCAGCATATCCGCTTGCAATAATGGCCTTCTGCCCTGGATTTACCTCCAATATCCTTTTATATGTCTCAAGGCCATCAATGCCAGGGTGCATAATCATATCCAGGATAATCAGGTCTGTTTTATGATTTTTAATATACTGAATCGCCTCTTCACCGCTTGAAACAGCAGATACCGAATAACCCAGTTGCTCAAGCATTTCACGAGCTATCTCTATCTGAGATTTGACATCATCAACAATCAGTACCGTCTCTCCCCTGCCATAATAGAGTGACAACCCCTCTTCCTTTTCTTTCGGGTCTATATCAGCCCTTGTTACAGGAAAGAAAAGGGTAAATTCTGTGCCCCTGTCTACAGTGCTCTGAACATCTATATATCCGTTGTGATCCTTTACCGTGCCCCAGACCACAGTCATGCCCAGACCAGTCCCGCTTTTCCCCATAGTCTTTTTTGTAAAAAAGGGTTCAAATATCCTGCCTATATCATTGGGTGATATGCCTGTACCATTGTCGCATATCCGCATCACAGCATAGTCACCCTCAGCAACATCATCATATCCCCTGAGCGGTTGATCAAGATATCTGTTTTCCGTGTATATTTCTATATTGCCGCCATCCGGTAATGCCTCAGCAGCGTTTGAAACAAGGTTCATCACGGTCTTTGTCAGGTGGATTGGCGATCCTTTAATATTGAGGAGATCTTTTTCAAGTTTAGCCGTGATCTTTACAGAGCTATGATAAGACATGAGCTTCTCGTATTCGGGGCTATCAAGATACTCCTTTATGATATCATTCAGATTAACTGTCTTATCGACTACTACATTTCTTCTTGTAAGAGTAAGAAGGTCCTGAACAATTGCAGCCGCCCTTTTACCTGATTCCTGCATAGTCATGACAGGTCTCCTGAAGGGGCTGTCAGATGGAAGCTGCATCAACAGCAGGTCCGGATACCCTACAATGCCTGAGAGTATGTTGTTCAGGTCATGGGCTACTCCTCCGGCAAGGGTGCCGAGTGCCTCCATCTTCTGGGCGCGCTGAAGCTGTGACTCCATCTCCCTCTGTTTTTGTTCCTCAATCTTCTTTTCGGTCAGATCAATGGCAATTCCAAGGATTCCGACTGTATTAACATCCTTTTTTACTATATCTGCATGAGAGAGCACAGGAAAGGTCGAACCATCTTTTCTAAGGGCTGTGTACTCACTCCCTGTTTTCGCAAATCCTTGTATATTTTTCTTAAAATTTTCACGCAGTTTTTCTCTGTCAGCAGGGACAATCAACTTAAAAAGGTTTAATCCTTTTTCAAGGTCACCGGGCTCATAACCAAACGTCCTGAATGCATTCCTGTTGGCAAAGGTAATATTACCTGCCTCATCTGTCTCAAAGACTATCTGGGGCAAGGAGTTGGCAAGTTCTCTGTATTTCTGTTCACTTCTTTTTAAGGCGTTCACAGCCTCCTTGCGTTCTTCTATCTCACTCAGAAGCTGTTTGTTGACACTTATCAATTCGGCTGTTCGCTTTTCTACTATGCTTTCTATCTCATTATTTCGCTGGATAAGCCTCTCTTCAGCCGCCTTTCTGACACCCACCTCTTTTTCCAGACTGGAAATCAGCCCCACATTTTCATATTTCAGAGATATGAACTCTATCAGCTCCCTGTTGAGTTTTCTGGCCGTCATAAACATGACCACCCAGAACAGAAGCATCATTAACCCCATAGCAGAATGAACGCTGTCTCCATAATGAAAAAATACAATGCTTATCGGAAGGGAAGCAGGGATAGTAAAGCAGTAAAATGCAGCCATAAAAGAGGAGAAGAGCCCGACTGTGCCTGCGACCATGCCTCCGATCATTAAGACTATAAAAACCTGATGGGCTATAGAAGATGCAGGAAGAAGGAAGACACCCGCAGATCCCCAGACGGATCCGGAAACAGTCAGTGCCACAAGAAATATGTTCATATGATGGTTTATGTTATCAGGGTTTATGCCGGTTTTGTGCATCCTGTACTGTCCAAAGATACGCATCATATTGATCAGGAGAACCGCAGATAACCAAATGGCAAGCCTGTGAACAGGTGTTGCGCCAAAAAGAACAAGTACAAGAATAATGGAGTTAATGACAGTGACTGCAATTGCCATAGGAGTCTGATGCAGTACCTTCTTTGCCCTGTCAATTTTGTAATTATCAGATGTAGTTGAAATATCCATTAATGGCCTGTCAGAAAAAATATACCAAAGTACAGAATAATTTAATGCAATAACTTTGCCATAAACAATATTCACAATTGATTTTTTCTTTAATATGGCCTGTTTCTCAGGGCAGGTGTGATAAAGTGTTCGCTAACAAAGAAGAACAGGCCGGAAGGTTCAATTGTCTTCATCTGTATCAGACTAAAACAGTTTTCTCCCTATTCCATACCCCGGGGCCTGTCAGAAGGTGGCATCCTTCTTGTGTCAAACATCGATTTTCTTGTATTCAGATAATCTTCAATTTTTTGTATTTGATCGTTAGATAAAATATTCTTTGTAGTTTCAATAGAAATCTGGACTATGCCGTCTTTTATCTTACCCGTCTCCGCTCTAAATTTACGATTTGACTTGGACATGAATTTGCTTTAACCATATCATAATAAATATTGAAAAAACCGGAGTTTCAAAAATGGATTACAGTAAGATAGAGGCCCTGGCCCTGGCCAGCGGATTTACCAGTACAGGCAGGCTTGATACAGATACCATAAGGGTGCGTATCGAGGTGCGCGATACCTGTGCGGAAAACAAGTGTCACGCATATGCAAAAAACTGGTCATGCCCCCCTGCATGCGGTGATCTGGATGAATGCCAAAAAAGGATACGGAAATATAAAAGCGGGCTTATCCTTCAGACAACCGGGACACTTGAGGACTCATTTGATTTTGAGGCAATGGCCGAACTTGAAAAGAAGCATTCAAAATCATTAAAAAACTTTGCAGCAGAGATCAGAAAACTTTATCCTGATGCCCTGGTTATAGGCACAGGGGCATGCACAATATGCAAAGAGTGTACTTATCCGGATGATCCATGCCGGTTTCCTGAAAAGATGATCTCTTCGATGGAGGCCCTGGGCATGGTGGTAAGTGATGTATGTAAGGATAACAATATCCCCTATTATTACGGCCCTGGGACCCTGACATATGTGGGTTGTGTTCTAATCGAATAGATGCCGGTAAAGGAGTATTTATGCGCTATCTTGAAATAAAAGGCAGTTCAAAGGTGTCAAAACTCATTGTGGGTGAGAGTTATAAAAATGTAGAGAAATATCTTCCTTCATCCAATGTTGTAATAGTAGCTGACAGTAATGTGTATAATCTTTATCATGATACCTTCCCGCAATATAGGACCATAAAGATTGATGCAAGTGAAAAGGTAAAAAGCCTTGACACTGTAAGCTTTATCATTAATGAGCTTGTTGAGATGGAGGCTGACCGGGGCCTGTTTTTACTCGGCATGGGCGGTGGCATTATCTGCGATATCACAGGGTTTGTGGCATCCATATACATGAGGGGTGTTCCATTCGGGTTTATATCTACAACCCTCCTTTCACAGGTGGATGCAAGCGTTGGCGGGAAGAATGGTGTTAATTTCAGGGGATATAAGAATATCGTTGGGGTATTTAACCAGCCCGATTTTGTCATATGTGACCCTGATATGCTTAAAACCCTCCCTGATGAGGAGATACTGAACGGTTGCGCTGAGATAATCAAGCATGGGGCAATAGCCGATAAAAACCTGTTTGAATATCTTGAGAATAATCATAAGGGCATTCTTAAGCTTGATAACGATGTGATTGAACGTGTTGTATATGATTCAATAAAAATAAAGTCTGGTGTCGTCAGCAGGGATGAAAAGGAAAAGGGGGAAAGGCGGATATTAAATTTCGGCCATACAATAGGTCATGCTGTAGAAAAGGTCACAGGTATAAGTCATGGAAAGGCCGTGAGCATTGGTATGGCGGCAGGTGCAACCCTTTCAGAAAGCATGGGCATCCTTTCCCATGATGGCAAAGAGAGGATTGTTACACTGATTAAAAATCTTGGGCTCCCTGTTGAACTTAAGGCGGATAAACACAGGATACTTGACGCAATGAAGAGAGATAAAAAAAGGGAGGGCGGGAACATACATTTTGTTCTGCTGCATGGATTGGGAAATGCAGTGGTAGAAAATATCTCAATCAAAGAGCTTGAGGAATATTTTACCTGTTAAATTAACTCTCCAATCATTTACGGGATCATGCATGATCTAAAATTTATATTGAAATTTGCCAACCTGTTCTGTGGCAAAAAAATTCTTTCTCATCCCAATAATAGGAACAGCATCTTTTTTCCGGTTATGTCAATATATTGACTGATATAAAAGATTTTTTGGTTTTGTGAAGCTGTCTCTTTCTTAAGAGTATGGTAACAGGCAGATTGCTAAGACGCTGATTTCCAGGTTTTTTTAATATTTACAGACTGTTAAAACGCATTTTCCTGCATGCCCTTTATTTTATTGTTCTTTACTTGCTCATTTTCAGTATGAACAGGCAAGGGTGAGCTAGTGGCATGTATATTGCTTTTATAAATATTTGGTTCTTTAATCCAATAATATGCATGGGAAAATGGTACAGGGGATATGGAATTTTATAAATTCAAACTCATTTTACTTTTTTTATTTATACCGGTTTTATCTTATGCAGGTGATTCAAACCCGCAACCTGATATAAAGCCCATGAAAAAGGTGCTTGTTGTTCACAGTTATAACCAGAAGTATGAATGGACCTCTACCATATCCAGGGGTATAAAAAGGGTATTTGAACCTGAAAAGGAGATATCTTTCGAGACCTTTTTTATGGATACCCAGAATGTGATCTCAGAAGAAAAGAGAATCAGTGCAGGCCAGAGGGCAAGGGAGATTATAGCCCAGTGGGACCCTGACCTCATTATTACAGTTGATGATAATGCCCAGGAATATGTGGGCAAATACTACGCAGGCAAACAAAGACCATTGATTGTTTTCTGCGGTGTCAGCCGACCCATAGAGACATATAATTATCCTGCGGATAATGTCACAGGTATCAGGGAAATATCGACTTTAAAAAAGGCCCTTGATTTTCTTGACCAGGGCATAACACCTGTAAAAAGTATCTCGATTATAAGTGATGATTCCACATTATCTGAATACCTGATCTCAATAACAAGGGATGAAATGGCATCATTAGGAAAAAAGATCATTTCAGCGGAAATGGCAGGGACTTTCAGTAAATGGAAATCTGTTGTATCGGCCTGCCAGAAAAACAGGTCAGGGGCAGTTTTTGTGATCTTTTATGATGGGGTAAGGCCAGATGATGGAACAGCTCTCCTGCCTGAAGAGGTAATCAAATGGACTGCCGAAAACAGCAGTATCCCGGTTTTTGGTCTTAGCGCGGACATAGTTGATAATGGCGCTCTATTCTGTGTAACAAATTCCGGTCTTGAACATGGGCAGGAGGCCGCCATGATCGCACTTAATCTTTTAAAGGGTAAAGAGATAAGGGATTACCCTGTAAAACAAGGTCAGCGTGGCATGGTGCTTTTTAACAAAAGAACCGCTGAAAGGCTCAATATAAAAATGACTGATGATCTTATCAAACTGATTGATGTTATTGTCGGGGAATAGACAGTGAATTTATCAGAGCACATAAAAGAGATAAAGGGGTTACCTGTAGTTGTACTCCTTATAAGCCTGTTCCTTTCAGCCATAACCTTTATGACAATAAGGGAGAAAGAGCACCTTCTTTATAAAGAATATTTTTTAAACACAACCGACCGGGGATTCAGGTATTTTGAGCTGGTAGGTTCTCATGCTGTTTCTATCATAGGTCTGTTAAACTCCTTTTATGATTCATCTGATTCTATAACCAGGGATGAATTTGAACACTTTGCAACGGATCTCCTGAAGGCCTACCCATTTTTAGAGTCTCTTGAATGGGTCCCCAGGGTAAAAAACATGGAGAGGCTTGCATTTGAACAAAAGGCTCGCAGGGATGGAATGGAGAATTACCTGTTCCTAAACCGCGGTCAGGATAACATGATGTACCAGGCAAAGGAAAAGGATGAATACTTTCCTGTCTATTATGCGGAGCCCTATTCCGGTAATGAAGAGACATTAGGCTATGATCTCTCTACAAATAAAAAGGTTTATACGGCGATGGGTCAATCATCTGCGACAGGTAAGGTGGTGGTAATAAGCCATTATGATATGAGCGGTCAAACTGATTCCAGGGAAAAACTCCTGCTGATTACACCGGTATATGATAAAAATGCTGCATCATTTATATCCTCCGGACGTGAACTGGGGCTGACAGGGTTCCTGTTCGGTGTGATTAATTTCAGGGGGATGATTGAGGATGCATTCACACATCTTGGTTTTACAGGGATCTCATCTCATTTTTATGATATCACGGACGGACCAGGTGCTGCATCATTGATCATGTCAATAAATCAGCCAGACACCGGTGATGCACCCATTGAAAAAACCGATTTAATTACACTTATAAGTCAAAAAGAGTTGAATAGATCAGAAAAAGGTCTTTTGAGGAGATGTCATACCTTCAGGCTTGGCGAAAGGGAGTGGGCAGTGGTTTCTGTCTCCCATGAAAATCTTCTTGAAAAATATCGCACATATCAGCCCTTGCTTGCTGGTTTTACAATCCTTTTAATAGGCGGGCTGTTTTCATATCTCTTTTATGTCCAGATTAAAAAAAGGTCTGTTATCGAACAGGAGGTTAAGGAGAGGACAATAGACCTTGAGGAATACCAGAAACAGCTTATGGAAACCAACCGTGAGCTTGAAAAATCTATCCTCTATTCAAATGAGATGGTAGTAAAGGCAGAGATAGCTAACAGCGCAAAGAGTCAATTCCTGGCAAATATGAGTCATGAGATCAGGACCCCTATGAACGGCATTATCGGTATGTCCGGGCTTCTGATGCAGACAGAACTTAAGGGTGAACAGAAAAAATATGTAGATGTAATACAGTCAAGCGGTAATTCACTCCTCTCTCTTATAGATGATATCCTTGACTTTTCAAAGATAGAGGCAGGCATGCTTGAGATAGAGGCCATAGATTTTGATCTGCGTGCGCTCATGGAAGATACAGTCGAAATGATCTCTCTAAAGGCACAGGAAAAGGGGCTTGAGCTTACATCGTTTATATCACCGGAGGTACCTCTTTATCTGAAGGGTGATCCCGGGCGCCTGAGACA
>CAZCMD010000150.1:0-3084 GCA_964499695.1 uncultured Desulfatiglans sp. | reverse complement strand
TACTTGTTAACCTGATGGGAAATGCGGTCAAATTTACACACCAGGGTGAGGTATCGGTCCAGGTTACCCTTGAAGATAAACAGGATAGTACAGCATCTTTAAATTTCAGCATTTCTGATACTGGCATAGGCATCCCGCGTTCCAGACTGGGCCTTTTGTTTGCCGCCTTTACCCAGGTAGACGGCTCTACCACAAGAAAATATGGCGGAACAGGGCTTGGTCTTGCCATATCAAAGCAGCTTGTTGAGCTGATGGGAGGGAAGATAGGTGTTGAAAGTGAGGAGGGCTTTGGCTCCACATTCAGATTCACATTAAAATTTGAGATAAATAACAATGTTGATACCCAGAATATCAATTACCAGGTTGACCTGAAAAATAAAAGGATACTAATAGTTGATGATCATATAACAAACCGCCTGATACTGAGCACACTCTTAAACTCCTGGGGAGCCCATACCCTTGAGGCCCCTGACGGGCCCAGCGCCCTTGATATAATCCATAGATTTACATCAGAAGGGGTTACCATTGATGCGGCTATAGTTGACATGCAGATGCCTGAAATGGATGGAGAAGAGCTGGCAAGAAAAATAAAGGGAGATAAGGAAGCAGGTGATATGGCCCTGATCCTGATGTCCTCTTCAGGGCACCTTGGTGAAAATGAAAAACTAAAAAACGCGGGTTTCTCTGCATGCCTTTTAAAGCCTGTGCGCCAGAGCCAGCTCTTTGATTCTATTTCAATGGCCCTCGGTCAGAAAATTGCTCCTGATATTGATAAGGGCGTTTTAACGCAACCTGAAAAAGATGATAATCCTGCGCAACATGAAAGAAAGCACCATTTCAGAATCCTGCTTGCTGATGACTCGATTACCAATCAGGCAGTTGCAGCGGCCATACTGAACAAGCTGGGGTACAGGGTGGATACTGTGATAAACGGCGCTGAAGCCATCAATGCATTAAAGAAAAATAATTACCACATTGTCCTTATGGACTGCCAGATGCCTGATATGGATGGTTATGAGACCACAAGAAGGATCAGGAAAAATGAGGATGGGGTGAAAAATCCAGAGATTCCTGTAATCGCACTTACAGCAAATGCCCTTAAAGGTGACCGGGAAAAATGTCTGAATGCAGGTATGAATGATTATCTCAGTAAACCGATAGATCCGCTGATTCTAAGGGATAAGCTTGAAAGGTGGCTACTCAATAAGGGGATTGTGGAGGAATTCCCAGGTGACAATTATCCTGACAAAAATGAAGCCCCTGAATTTAGTGTATTTGAGTATAAAATTCTACTTGAAAGATTAATGGGAGACAAAGAGCTTGCCGATATAGTTCTGCAGGGTTTTTTAAAGGATATCCCAGCCCAGATGGCTGATCTTAAAATAAAAATAGAGGAAGGAGATCATGCCTCTGCAGGAGTACTTTCACACAAGATAAAAGGCGCATCAGCAAATATAGCGAGTCCTTCTTTACAGAGTATTGCAAGTGATATGGAAAAGGCCGGTGAGGCAGAGGATCTGGATAGCCTTAAAACACTTATGGCAAGGCTTGAAAAGGAATTTGATAAATTTAGACTTGAGGCTGGAAAAGAGAATTTATGAAAGTATTAGTAGCAGAAGATGACTTGACATCAAGGACAATCCTCGGGGCAATACTTGCCAAATGGGGTTATGAGGTAGTATGTGCGGTTGACGGGCAGCAGGCAATGGAAATACTGTCACAGCCTGATGGGCCCAAACTTGCCCTTCTTGACTGGAGCATGCCTGTTCTGTCCGGCATAGATGTATGCAGGAATCTGAGAAAAGAGCAGGCGAATGATACAATCTATATAATTATGCTTACTGCAAAGAGTGAAAAAAAACATATAGTAGAAGGGCTCAATGCAGGTGCAAATGATTATATAATAAAACCCTATGACAATGAAGAGCTTCAGGCACGGATTAATGTGGGGAAACGCATGGTGGAGATACAATCAGAGCTGGAAAAGGCCAAACATGCGCTTATCTATGAGGCCATGCATGACTCCCTTACGGGGCTCTATAACAGAAAGGCCATACTTGAAATGCTCACCAGAGAACTTTCACGAGTCAAAAGGAGCAGCGACATACTCCACATAGGCATGTGTGACCTGGATCATTTCAAGTTGATAAATGACAGATACGGTCACCAGACCGGTGATGAAATACTTCAGGGTTTTGCGAAGATCATGAATGCAAGTCTGAGAGACTATGACTATATAGGCAGGTATGGCGGAGAGGAGTTTCTGATCATATTGCCGTCAACAGGGGAAATCAATAAGAAGATGACATGCTTCAGCAGACTGCATAAGGTTATAGCAGATACAAAGATAGGGACAAGATCAGGTGATATTTCTGTTACTGTGAGCATAGGGGTAACAAAGGCAGATGGAGGAAAGGCCATTGATGAGGTCCTGTCTGAGGCAGATGATGCCCTTTACAGGGCCAAGAACACAAGAAACGCAATATGCTATTCAGAACAATGTAATGCGCCTTTATGATATGACAGACAGTACGTTTTTTCATTTTTGAACAGTTGACACTTGCAGTTTTCACATCTAATATGCTTTGTAAATAGAAATAAAGACGATTAATTAAAGTATTTTTTAAAGAAATTAAGAGTAATATGACATCTTGCACTACCATGACAAACAGAGCAGCAGCGAGGCGCATGGCCCAACGGGCCTGGTGTCTCTACTGTTCTTCAGGTAGTGTCTTTAGATAAAAAACCTATAAAACAGAGAATATCAGGCCCCGGTACCCTAAAAGGTATCGGGGCTTTTTTTTGGAAAAAACAAAAGGAGATGATGGAATGATTATGGAAACAATAGAGATTGAAGAAAAACATATGCCAGGTTTTTTCAAGAAAATCCCCATATCCATTGAATATGGCAGCGGGGTGTATGTATGGGATGATAAAGGTAAAAGGTATCTGGATTTTACTGCAGGATGGGGTGTTACATGCATCGGGCACGGGCATGAGGTTATCGTAAAGGCACTTGCTGAACAGGGGAAAAAGATCATACAGAACCCAAATTCAGGCCTGACATATTCACCTGTAAGGGCA
>CAZCMD010000149.1:0-12167 GCA_964499695.1 uncultured Desulfatiglans sp. | reverse complement strand
TACCATGTAGTCTAATTATATCCAACTTCTGAGACATGAATTCAGAAACGGAGCGATATCTGAATGGACTCATTTTGCTGAAGAGGTCCGTTTCGGGAAGTCTTAAAAATTTGAGTCTTTTTATTCAGACAAATTCCACCTGTGGCTCGGTCTCGGCTTCTTTTAAGAATAAAATGCCTAGAATGATGTTGTTCGGTATGGATAATAACAGGCCGATCAAAATCAAAATTACTGATACCATAAAGGCAGAGCTGATCAGGTTCATAATTGCATAGATTCGCATCAGGCCGGATGACTCGTAATTTATGCTGAGAAGACGCAACCCCAAAATGACCCCTAAAATCCCTATAAACAGGAAAAAGGGTAATCCCATAATACTGTCAATCACTTCTACAAAACCGGGGTTCTTAACTGTCACCATTAATATGGCGGTTATCGGGTTCTTAACATTAATAATAATAGCGCATACTATAAGGGCTGTTATCACATTACCGAGATTATGGATATCATATCTTTCACCAAGCAGTCGTTTAAACTGTAAGAATGTGTAGATGGTAAAAACGCATGAAATTGAGCTTAAGGGTATAAGGACAAATATCCAGAGACCTGCTGAACCTTTATCAAGAGCAATGTTTGCTGCAATAATCATAGGCAATGTCAGGAATGCATTTATAAAAGAAAGATAGCCTGCTGTTTTAAAACTTGAATCCTGAATTGTTATTTGATTAGCCAGGTTACTCACAATAGCCATTTAAACACCTCCGGGAAAGAGACCTATCTTTAATGCTCTAAACATATTCAACCAGATACTCCAGGATGTCACCGGGCTGACATTCCAGTTCACGGCATATGGCATCAAGTGTGCTGAAACGAATGCCCTTAACCTTGCCTGTTTTGAGAAGAGAAAGATTGGTGATAGAGATACCGATCCTCTCGGACAGGTCCGTGAGAGACATCTTCTTTTTTGCCATCATTACATCTAATCTGATTTCTATTGCCATGGGGTAATAATAGAAGGTATTTTTTAAACTGTCAATAAATTTTTTATGTTTTGCATAAAATATTATCTATATGTCATAAATGATTGTTTTATTATCCGAGTATAAAAGCGGCCTTATTCTTCATACCCTAATCCTCATCCTTACCTGTAAGGTACCGCCAGAAACAGAGCATGCCTATAAGGATAATGACTATGAGAATATAGGCGACCCCTTTTGTGTGGGTCAGATAATCCTGAAGTGTGTAATAGATGTTTTCCATAATGCTGTTTCCCCGGTAATATTTAATGGGTCTCTTTGTAGTCCGGATGGGCATACAAAACAGGCATCCGGGTTACTATGAACTTAAATACAAGCAGACCGCAGGTTATGAGGAAAATCGAGATTCCGATCTCCATCCAGTGTGGGAAATATCTCTCACTTGATGGAAGGTGCCAGTTAAAGGCAATAATACATATGTTAAGCCTGTTTAATACAATGCCCAATACTGTCCAACCGGCAGTCCATCTTATTAATAATAGCCGCCTTTCCCTTACGCCTACTGCATAGAGCAGGCATGGGAGGCCCACAAAACCAATAAGCTCCACAAGATACCAGAGGCCATAACCTGTTAAAAGATAGTGCCAGTTATTATCCGCTGCAATCCCAATAATCTTTGTGGCAAAATAACCTGCCATCACCCATGATGCTGCCTTTGCAAAGCCAAGGGCCACCTGGTCCTTTGCCTGTTTATGCTCCTCATCAAGTTTATGTTCAAAAACATGATGGCACAATGCGCCTTCAAATATCACCATTGATAAGCCGGCAATGATAGCAGTTACAAAGAAATAAACCGGCAGATAGGTTGAATACCAGAGAGGGTGCAGCTTTGAAGGGGCTATCAGAAACAGTGCCCCCAGTGAAGACTGGTGCAGGGTTGAAAGTATTACGCCGAAAATGGTCAGCACAAGTGTAAGCCTGTGAATAAGATTCCTGAGTTTTTTCATACCCAGCCACTCCAGTGCGGCAGGTGAAAACTCAAGAAAGAGTACGATAAGGTAAAGACATACACATATACCCACCTCAAAAAGGACAGAGGTGGTTCCCTGTTGAATAATAAAAGGGTATGGCAGCCGCCATGGTCTTCCTACATCATAGTTTAAGGCAACAACCACAAGTGCGTACCCCAGAAAACCTGTAAGGATAGCGGGCCTTACTGCTGAATGGTATTTTTTCATCCCGAAGATATAAACCGCCGCTGAGGTAACAAATCCGCCTGCAGCAAGCGCCACACCTGCGAGCAGGTCAAAGCCTATCCATATGCCCCATGGGTTATAGTCGGATAAGTTCGATACGGCTGCAAGCCCACCTGTAAAACGAATGCCTGTGAGCACAATGCCAAAGAGGACAATGATGCCCGTCACAATATTAAACGGTGTCATTATAGATTTAACGGTGATATTACCGTTTTTAAACATGAGACCCTCCTTACTATTCTATTCATCTGCGCCTTATTCCTTAACCTGTGATTCTTTTTTCCTGCCTGTCTTTGCCGCCTCAACTGCCTCTTTCTTTTCTTTTTCTGCGATTTTTTCCTTTCGCATATTGATGGCATATATCCCTGTGAGCAACACAGGCCATAGAGAAACAACAATCGGGACAGCGCCAAGCGCTCCTGCGGTTAATTCAGGTGCAGGTGTTATACCAAGGTCTTCTCTCATACCTATTTCATTAAAAGGGACTTTAGAGAGATAAAGCCAGCTTGTCCCGCCCATTTCATTCTCACCGTAGATATGGTCTATGTATTGGTCAGGATGCTTTTCGATCCTTTCGCGGGCGTATTTTATAAGGGCGTCGCGTTTACCGAATTTCAGCGCCCCCATAGGGCATGCCTCAACACAGCCAGGGAGTTTATCCTCCTTAATACGGTTATAACACATGGTGCATTTCATAACACGGGGGGTAAGAGGCTCATTATATTCGTATGTCGGGATCTCAAAAGGGCATGCTATCATGCAGTATCTGCAACCTACACATACTGAAGGGTCATATGTAACCGGCCCCTCCTTTGTCTTCCTGAATGCCTTTACAAAACAGGCAGAGGCGCATGCAGGCTCAAGACAATGGTTGCATTGTTTTTTTATAAAGACAGAGGTATTATTCATCTTTTTATTTTCATACCTGTTAACAATGGTGTATGCCTTTGCGGTTGTTCTTCTTTTACTTTCCAGAACGGAGAGGTCGGTAAAGGGCTTTTCAGGCGCTGGCAGATTATTTACAGCATTACATGCCTCTTCACACCTCCTGCACCCTATACAGAGCACGTTATCATACAATACGCCAAAACTGCCTGGGTAGCCCTTAAAATGTTTTTTCCCTCCGCGGGCGGTTGGACTTAATAGAGAGGTACAACCCGCGGCACTGATCCAGCCTAAAAATTTTCTACGTGATATGGACATAAATCAATACCCTGAAAGTCATTTAGATTTAACTTTATTGGCCTTGTGACAATCCACACACCCGGTGGATTTTGGCGATTCAATACCCATGCGATCATGACAACCTATACACTGCTGATGATAAGCTACTTTAAGACCTGGCCTTGATAAATCTTTATCATCAGATGATATTTTATGGCAATCAGCGCAACTGAGGGTCTTACCTAACGGGCTGTTATGATGGCAACCAAGACAAATGGTATCCTTCCCATCGTGAAAGCCTGTGGCAAGCCTGTTATTTTTTATACCAAGCATCAATGCATCTATGATTTTCCTGTGGGGCAACTCGACCGCATCATATTGGGAGGACAATTTGTCAATAATTACCTTCTCAGGAATATCCTTATCCATAATCTCTTCCTGTGCGGTTTTACCGAATTCAGGGGGCATGGCCGGATGTGATTCTCTCTTCGGTGCTTCAAAACCCTTAGATTCCGGGACCTCCATGTGGCATTTCAGGCATATAGTATCAAGATTTTTACCCTTTTCCATGCTCCCGTGGCATCCGGCACACTCTTTATTCTTCTTGCTCTCCTCATGACACCCTATACAGCTTCTTTTACTGTCAATGCTATGCATGGCCTGTTCGGCTGTGATCATCTTACCCTGCTCAGAACCATTAACAATATGACATGATTCCATACACGAGCCTGTTTCACCGGTATGATGACATAGATTGCAATTGTCCTGATATTTGTCATGAGTCTCATGATCAAATGTAACTGTGCCCATTTTGTTGACTGGTATATCTGTGTCTTTAGCATTTAAGCCGGAATCCTGCTGCGTCCGGGCTGATGCAGAGGAATCACCGGGTCTGGCATTTTTCTCTTCCCCGCTTTTATCATGACATCCATTGCAATTGACCGGCCCTGACATCTCTTTATGACACCCGATGCACTTAAGATGGGAGGCATTTTTCATGGAGATGAGTTTTTTTCTGTCTGTCTCCTTATGACACTTTTTACATGAGGTCTCTTTACCTTTAGTGTGATGACAACTGCTGCATTCTCCTCCGGCAATTTCCGTGTGGAGATCATGTAAAGGCTTATCAAAGATAGATTCTAATGTGTCTTTGGTAATAACATCAGGCCTGTTTTCTATACCTGGAGTATTGCCCTGTTCACCCTCTGCCAGGTTTGCCATGTTCATCAGGGTGAAAATGAATGCTAAACAGGCAATAACAGCAAGACATTTATAACTTAGACACCTTCGTTGTTTCATAGTTTAGTCCTTATACAAATTTATCCTGATTCTACAGGGGAAAATATATAACTATGCATTAATGCTCAAGATAAAAATGATTTTTGGTTTTTTTAATTTATTTCAGATATCTAAAAATAATAATAAATGACGATAGAATAATATTTACTGTATGTGGTTAATTAAAAGGGAAAACCTTGAATTTTGTTCTCTTAATCTTGAATCTTGAATCTTGAATTTTGAATCTTGAATTGAATACTCATTGATCATTGAATTTCCCCTTGATTTTAAACGCTGTCAGCAGTAAACAGATCTCATAACGCCTTAAAAACATGACTTTTTTTGAGTTATGGAATATGATCTCTGGTTATTTCTGAGCCCATGTCAAAGGAGAAATATCAATTGAGTGGAGAATCAAAATTTTTAAACAAGCCTGTAACAGAGATAATACGGGGGGATGTGACAAAGCTGCTTTATAATATAACTATCCAGCAGGCCCTGGATATAATCAGATTAAAAGGGCTTGGTGAAAAAATTGTATATTTTTATGTAGTGGATGATGATGAGAGGCTTGTAGGTGTGGTGCCTACCCGGCGATTACTTACTGCACCGGTAGACGAGCGTATTTCCGAAATGATGATTACTCCTGTGATAGCCCTTCCGCAGAATGCAACGGTGTTTAATGCCTATGAATTTTTTTTATTGTACAAGCTTCTGGCATTTCCGGTGGTAGATGATAAGAGGCATATCCTGGGCATTGTCGATATAGCCATGTTTGCGGATGATACATTTGATGCAGCCGACAGGGAAAGCATGGAAAGGATGTTCGAGGTCTTAGGCTTTCGCATTATGCAGGTACGTGAGGCATCTCCCTTCCGGGCTTTCCGGTTCCGGTTCCCGTGGCTTCTTGCTACAGTAACAAGCGGTATTGCATGCGCCCTGCTTGCAAGCATTTATGAGATGACTTTAGCCAAAAGCCTGATACTTGCCTTTTTTCTGACTCTGGTACTGGGCCTGGGAGAGAGTGTAAGCATACAATCCATGACATTAACTATTCATAATCTACGATCGCAGCAGCCCAACTGGTTATGGTATTTCCGTAATTTTTATCGTGATATAGGCGCGGCCATATTGCTTGGGGCAGCCTGCGGGTTTATCGTAGGTGTGATTGCATGGCTCTGGCGTGGTCAGGGTATGGCATCATTTGCTATTGGTATAAGTATCATGCTGACACTTTGCGCCGCTGTCTTTTTTGGTCTTAGCATTCCATCCCTGTTGCACAAGCTGAAACTGGACATGAAAATTGCCGCTGGACCGCTTACCCTGGCACTGACAGATATTTCTACAATCCTGATCTATTTCAGTTTAGCAAAGATGCTCTTATGAAACCGCAGGATTCGAATCAGTAGTCTCAGCAATAGCGATTAGCGACCCCGGACTTGTCCCGGCGTAGTGGCATAACGAAGCCGGAAATTTTAAATCTTCAATCTTGAATCTTGAATTTACAGTCTTCAATCTTGAACCTTGAATCTTGAATCTTGAATTAATTGTTCATTGATCATTGATAACTGATCATTGTTTTTTATAAAATTCCCTTGATCTTTAAAACAGTTAGCAGTAAACCCATTGCATCTAACCGGAAATATTTATTTTGAAGTCAATTCGCAATGCGAATAATGTGCTTCGCTAATTTTGAGACGGACGAGGAGGCGCATCATGTGGTCTTACAGTTGTATCGTCGAAAAACTGAGCAGGTGGATGCAAACGGTTTCGGGAGCTGCGCTGGTATTTGTCGTGCTGCTTACAGTGGCGGATGTCTGTTTGAGGAACCTGGCGCGAAAGCCGATCGTGGGCGCCTACGAAATGGTGGGACTAGCCGGGGCTGTCGCAATAGGGTTTGCTATTCCTGTAACATCTCTTTTCAAAGGCCATATCTTCGTGGATGTTCTCATCCGGGCACTCCCCAAAGGATGGCAGAAGGCTTTCAACATAGGCACACGCCTTTTGGGCATCCTTATCTTCTGTCTTATCTCATGGAACCTCTTCCTTTATGCTAACGGTCTTCTCGCCTCGGGCGAGGTTACTTTAACGAGCAGGTTGCCTTTTTATCCCATAGCATATGGCCTGTCAGCCTGTTGTGTGATCCAGGGCCTTGTCCTCATCGCGGATATTGTAAGGATCCTCGGAGGTTCAGATGAATGAGATAATGATCGGGATCATCGGGCTGGCCGTAATATTGCTCATGTTCCTCACCGGAATCGAACTCGGATTTGCCATGATTCTGGTAGGGTTTCTGGGATTCGGCTACCTTGTTTCATGGAGCGCCGCCCTGAACCTGCTGGCCAAGGATTTTTTTGATGTCCTGAATACATACAGTTATACCGTGATCCCCCTGTTCATACTCATGGGTCAGATCGCCTATAGCTCCGGTATTGCCAAGCGTCTGTTTGATTCGGCACACAGGTTTATCGGACACATCCCCGGAGGGCTTGCAATGGCCACTGTTGTGGGCGCAACGGTCTTCAAATCCGTGTGCGGGTCATCCACCGCAACGGCAGCCACCTTTGCGAGTGTGGCCATACCTGAAATGGACCGTTATGGATACGCCAAGAAGCTTTCCACGGGTATTGTCTCCTCTGTCGGGACTTTAGGAATCCTTCTTCCTCCGAGTGTTACCCTCATCGTTTTCGGCATCATCACGGACCTCTCCATCGGACGCCTCTTTCTGGCCGGGATCATCCCGGGGCTGATCGTTGCCTTTTTCTTCATCGTCATCATCTACGCCTGGTGCACCATGAACCCTAAGGCTGCGCCCAGAAGTCCGAAATATTCCTGGGCCGAGCGTATGAAATCGTTGCCAGAGGTCATCTGGGTTGTGGCGATCTTTCTTCTGGTGGTAGGCGGAATCCTGGGGATACTTAAAGCATGGATATTCATAGGGTTCTTTTTTTTAGTCCTGGCCTATGGCTTCCGGAAAAGAATCCGCCAGACATGGTTCTGGCTCCCAATTATCGTTGTTATTTCGGCGGCAGGGCTTTACGGAATGTACATTTCGTTTCATGAAGAACTTCGGTTTACGCCCACAGAAGCCGGGAGCATTGGCACCTTCCTTGTCCTGATCCTCTCTTTGGCAAAAAAGGACCTTCCCCTTAGGGAATTCTGGGATTCCGTCAAGATTACAGTGAGGACTTCATGCATGGTACTCCTCCTCATCGTCGGATCAACCGTGCTTGGACACTTCATAACAGTCACCAGGATACCTATGGTGGCAGCGGACTGGATCATTTCGCTCCCATTTCCACAATGGTCTATCATGATCCTTATAACCTTCGTCTATCTCATCGGAGGTTCATTTATCGATGACCTGGCATTTATGATCTTAGCCACCCCTATTTTTTATCCGGTGATTGCTCAGCTCGGTTATGATCCGCTCTGGTTCGGCATCATGATCGGTGTAACGGTCATGGTGGGCGTTGTCATCCCACCGGTAGCCATCAATGTCTTTGTAGTCAAGCAGATCACGGGTACACCCTTCAGCGTAATATACGCAGGGGTATATCCGTTTCTCATTAGTCTTGTGATCAGTGCAACGCTCCTGTTTATATGCCCGTGTCTTGCCACATGGCTGCCCACGGTATTAATGCCCTGACACAGATGATTAACCATAGGAGGAATTCATGAAAATAAAGTTGGTTTCAAGATTAATATGGACGGTTATCACACTCTCAGCCTGTGTAATATTTTTTCCGCAAATCGCATCGGCCCAAAAAGCAATTCGTCTAAATTACGCAAATTACTTTCCTGCGCCTCACCAGAACAGCATCCTTGTGGAACAGTGGTGCAAAGAGATAGAGAAACGGACCAAAGGCGCGGTCAAAATTTCCCATTTCCCGGGTGGCACACTGACCCCTGTCGCGCAAACCTATGACAACGTGGTGATGGGCATTGCTGACATAGGTTTTGGCGTATTCGCCTATAACACCGGAAAATTTCCTTTGCTGGAGGTGATCGACCTCCCTCTGGGATATACCAGTGCGATCCAGGCGACAAAACTATTGAATGCGTTTAATTCAAAATTTAAACCCAGAGAACTTAATGATGTAAAAGTACTCATCCTGAGCGCCAATGGGCCGGGATTTTTTCACACTAAAAAACCGGTAAAGACGCTCGAAGATATGAAGGGTATGAAAATCCGTGCAAGCGGTCTTGGCGCTAAAATCGTATCAGCCCTCGGCGCTGCCCCGGTCGGGGCCACCATGCCGGAAACCTATGATGCCCTGCGCACCGGGGTTGTGGAAGGTTCAATGTCTCCTGATGAGGCGTTGCAGGGCTGGAAGTGGGGTGAGGTCATAAGCTATACCACCTACAATCAGAAATCAGCCTGCACTGTGGCGTTCTATGTCGTCATGAATAAGTCCAAATGGAATTTGCTTTCTCCTGATATTCAGAAGATATTCGAGCAGGTGAATGCTGAATGGACTAACAAGCAGGCTGCACTGTGGGACAAGATCGACAAAGAGGGAAAAGAGTTCGCCAGAAAGAAGGGGGTACAGTTCATCCAGCTCTCCCCTGCGGAAGATGCCCGGTGGGCCCAAAAGGTTCGACCGCTCCTTGACGACTATGTGAAAAACAGCAATGCCAGGGGACTTCCGGGTGCAGAAGCACTCAAATTCTGTCTTGATTTTCTTAAGGCGAATCCGTAGCGCCAGCACTATAAGCCGGGGAATCCTGATAAAGACGTCATTCCCCGGCTGGTTTGACTACTAATGATCCTGAATCTCGTTTGAAATACCCTTCTCAAAGGTGCTCCAGCCAGAATTCATTCCATATGGCGCCCTGTGGAATATGGCCTCAATGCGACGTATCTGACCGTTTTCTATCTTGAACAGCTCTGCCAGTTGCCAGGTCCAGTTGATGAAATCATGATCAAAGAATCCGAAGGCAAAGACTATACCCTTTTCCCTGTCCACTGCCACAAAACGGCGGTCACGAATGCGTGTAACTATACCCTTCACCCCTTCTTCGAACTGCTTTTTGCAGGTAGTGCGGGTCTTCTCCCCTGTCACTTTATTGGTGTTTAAAAGTACGTCCACCCCATTCTCAAACCGAACACAGTCATCTGTAAAGGGATAATAACCCTTTCCATCATTATTTTCGAGCCCGGTAAAATAATAGTTTGCGGTTTTTACAAGCTCCTTTCTGCTCATGCGTTTATCTTCAGGGATGGTTTCCTTAAAAATCGGGTGCGGTGCCCCCATTGCCTCAACAGCCGGGCCGGTTGGCGGAAAGTCATTATTACTGCTATTGACGCTGTCCGGCCTGACCACGATCTGCTCTATTTCTGTGATGCGGTTATTGCTTATCTTAAGGCGCATGGCAAGGGCTGATAAGGATTCTTCTTTGCTTCTCACACCCTTTTCACGCACAGTACCTATAAAGGCAACCTGTTGAGCTTCCACATCAGGCACATAAAATTTGTAATTACCGATATTACTCATGCTGTACCAGAGCCCTTCATTGCCAAATGGCAAACGCACCCCGTCTTCTGTAAATTTCAGATCAGGCGCAAACATTTCAGGATTTTTATCCTGATCCCGCATCGCAACAAGGTATCTGTCCACCCATTTTTCAAGGCAAGCTCGATCACAGGTTTCTGTAGATTTTGAAGTAGTAGAAATGGAAAAGACTATAAGAACACAAAGTAGAGTTATTTTTTTAAACATTGTTTTCACCTCTTACTGATAATGACCGCACATAAAAAGATTATTTAAAATGGTTTCGTTTTTTGAGAATTGAATCTATTCAGGATAGCGTTGTGTGTCAACACAATTGTCCTGGATTATTCACCAGGAATTACAGCTTGTTTTTTATTTGTATGTGAAATGTGTATACCCAGTTCCTATGAAATTAACAAAAAGGGAATACAGAATAAAGAGCTTAACCCAAATGGCATTGTGTATGGGGTAAGAAGTATTTTATTGTGGAGAGCTCTTCATGGATGAGAAATCCAAACCATTTATTGGATAACACCTATTGCTTGTTAATCAAATTTTCAATACGTTTTCTTACGACAGCAGGGAAATCCCGGGCCAGTGTTTTTAATTGCCCTTGATTAATATTATCAAGTTCTAATTCATCTTCAAATGGAATGCGTTTTCGCAAATGAATTGTATCAAGCAGGGCCTTTTCAGGCACGGCTAGATTGAAACCCTCTTTTGTCTCAAAGCCATTAAACAGGCGGGAGGATATGCGTGAAAACTCAATCGTCACACCGCCAAACCCGATGTCTCTGGAAGCACCGACTGCTGAATCAAGCGTCAGAACAGTACAAACTACAGGTGATTGAAGCAGGATGCCGTGGCGATTGAGAGCCCATTCACAGGAAATATAAGAAGGTGTTCGTAAAAAGCAGGCCACCTCTTCAATTGAGGGAAAAGGCCCACGAAGCAAATTGATATAAACGCCCCGCATCACCCGCTGCACAAAACCTTTTGCCTGTGCCCTTGTGAGAAAGACATTAGCATTGCCTGTGAACTTCCCAACGTCGGCATAACGAAACAGGTGAGGCAATTGCATCAGGATTGAAACAGATGTCATGCCAATTGAACTCCCTTTTGCTTTATTTCTCTGAACACAGAACAAGCCGATTCCAGGAAAGTGCTAAATTTTTGATCCCGATGGATGGACAAGACATCGGGCGGCAAAAAACGTGACAAATCCTGTTCGATGGCTTCACATATTGTTTCTTTGTCTTTTTTTGAAGGCATGACAAAAAAATCAACAGGTCTCCTGGATATGAATGGCGCACTATAAAGTATGAATTTTCTTTTAACTATATCCAAATCCACAGGCGTTTTTAAAATGGTATAAAGATACCAAAGATCAAAGAAATCCCTGCCTTTAAGATATTGGCGTTCCAGAAGGGCGCGGATCTTGTCGGAAAGGATCTCTGTTGGTGTCTGCGTGATAATAACCGTGTGAGGGCGAGGTACACGGAATTCCCCGGCAGAGATCAAATAAGCAACAGGACTCATAAGGGAAAGCACATGATTTTGTGTGTCAGGTAATATACCAGTAGTCAGTCTCTCAAACTCAAGCTTGATTGAAATCTTTTCCCTGACTCCGTCCGGATGAAAATCTAAAAAACATTTCACATTACCGGTACGGGCATTCTTTAGGTTCAGCGTGACCGAACCTATACCAAAGTGAGGGATCATAAGTTTACCGGCGCCCTTAACAACAGCACTCAGAATTCTTTGAACGTCCAGTGGCGCAAGTGAGGTCACAAAATCAAGATCTTCCGAAAAGCGACTTCCACCATAACACCATCGAATAGCAGTGCCCCCCTGAAAAATAAGATGGCGGCTTTCTTTCTGCGCATAAAGCTGGTGCAGTATTATAAGCTGGGCAATCTCTGCCTTGCGGATATAGATTTCTCGATAAGTTTTCATAATTGGTTACAATATAATACATATTTGTATTACAAAGTAAA
>CAZCMD010000148.1:0-12410 GCA_964499695.1 uncultured Desulfatiglans sp. | reverse complement strand
CCAACCACAGGATAAGATTGTGGCTTCGCACAATCTATCCTTATTCGTTCGGTGTTCAGTCAACTACTTCTCGCTCGAAGATCAGATCTGCATAAGATGAAGCGCCATATCCACGGACTGCAGGCGCAAATGCCTGAACGAATCGCCAGCCATCTCTAGCGAGAGTATTGATTTGATCCTGGTAGGATTCATTGAAATTACCTGTGAATCCTCCGCCCTTCAGTTTCACACGGACGTATTTGTATTTGTATCTTTTAGCCATTGTTACCTTCCTTTAAATACGATTCTCGGTAGTCGCACCAAACGCCCGGTTTCACAGGACGCGACGACCTATCAGCGTTCCTGTGCAAACCGATGTTATGAATAGATTACTCCACTTGTGTAAAGGAAGTATCAATTGCATTAGAACCAGTGTTAGGTATGGTGTCAAATTGCCCTATTCGTGGGCTATGATAAATTAATAAACCAATACTTAATAGTCCGAAGAATAATACAGGCCAGATCTGTCCGGACATAAAAAAAACTACAATTCCATATATAGCGATGCTTTCAGAGAAGATCCAATTAATAAGACCCACTAATACAAACCTAATGGGGCCTTGATACGGAGTGTACGATCCCTTTTTATTTGGTCTAATTAAAGCATAATATCTAAAAAGAATTGTCGCGCCCATTTGTATCAAGGCAACACATATAAGGCTAATCATAAATATTTTCATATATCCAGTTTTTTGGATTTTATCTACTGGCTTGAAAAGCGGGATTGTTAAATTTGAAAAAATGCAAGCTAGAACAATAAACCATAAAAACCAGGCTATATACTCGAAGGGTTTTTTAGAAAAAAAATATTTTTTAATACTCATTTTGATCCTATTCATAACATGCCGATAACCAGCCGGGCGGCGTTTTATCGCACGGTCTGCGTTTATTGGCTCGTTAAATGTTTTCAAGGTTTTTCAATTTCAAGATCTCGACAATAAAATGATATTTTCTCAGTTTCATTGTCAAATATATAATAATGTAAACGATCCCATTGGTTATTTGTAATATCAGCAATATCAAGATGACAGAGTTGACTTACCCCTCCACCGATTTCGCCTACCTTCAAGTTTGAAACACCATAAAAAACTATTTTTATATCGTCTTCTGGATTTTTCTCATCCTTACATAAAACAATTCTCAGACTGGATTCATAGAACTCTGAATTCATATCAGTTTCAAAATGCATTTCTCTTATTATTGTGTATCCTCGCCAGTTAATGGCTAATTTTTCTTTATTCATATGACATTTACCCCCAAATCCCGCTGTGATTTTTCATATCAAGCAAGGAACCCTCCGGGGTCTGGTGTAGCTGGTTGTTAACTTTTACCCTCTGTCATCGTCTTCAAAATATCCATGCTCATATGCCCATTCATCAGCATCTTCACTCCTATCCAATGTGGTTTCCACCCCTGCCCACTCAAGCTCTTCAAAATCTTCTAATTCTAATCCACATGAGCCACATGATAATGAGTCACAAAGAAATGATAAGTGCAAACCCTCATGGTCTATTTCTTCTTCCGTTTCGCCATAGTAAATTGCATCACCTCCACATATAGGACATGAGCCAAGCATTGATTGCCAATTATCTAGAAAGTAATCAGTTTCATTTAAATTCCCATTTTTTACATTTTGCCTAGCGTTTGATATCGCATCTTTTACTTTTTTTACTTTATCGTCCTCATATGTTTGCATGAACTTTTCAGTTTTATCAAGCTGCTTGAAGCTATAATGTTCAAATACTTTTTGGTCATATATTAAAGTAAATAATTTTGTTGAAAAATAAGCAATCCTATCAAGTTCGTATCTTTGGAAGTCTGGAACAGAAGCATGAACGCTTATATTTCTTATGACAGACAAGGAAGACAGGAACTGCCTGTATTCTTGTTTATAGCTTGGAAAAAAATGATAGAATAGGGAGATTGCTTTATCTAGTTCTATAGTTTTGTATGTAAAATTCTTAAGATCATTTATGAACCCCTTTGAGTTGTGAGAATTAGATAACGATTCCGGGTAGCATAGTAGTAATATTGCCTCATCAGGAAGGTTCGAATACAATAGACTAATGGATTTTTGAGCAATTAATGCTTTTAATAAAATTTCTACAGCAATAGATAAATTACCTATTGCTGGCTGAAAATCGATCCATCCTTTTAACCTTGATTCATGAAATATATTAATGCCAATATCATAGTATGATTGAGAGCATGATCTAAGGTCATAAACAACTTCGCTAATTAATCTTTCCACTTCCTTTTTAAACAATTCCTCATCCTCTCAATTCAAGTTAACGCTATCATCAGCCGCCGAAGCGCGAGGTCGGCTGCATGAATTTGTTGGCCCTTCATTCTTCCGTGAAATAGTCTGTGTCTATTCTTCTAATTTCATATTTTGCCGTGGTTGCAGTGCCGAGGCCGTAGTCGATCATCAATTCACAGAGGGTGCGACCGTCGATAAGTATGACCTTTGGATCGATGCTTTCCACGTACCTTACGGCGTCATCAGAGAAGCGACCAGTTGTAATGAAGACGCCTTTCTTTGCTCTTTTGCCGTGAAGTGCTCCGACAAATTTCTGTATTTCTGGACGGCCCACAGTTCCGTCCCATCTTTTTGCTTGAAGATAGATAACATCGAGCCCGAGTCTGTCTTCTTTAATAATCCCGTCAATGCCTTCATCCCCGCTTTGACCAACGGACTTGCCGGCGTCGGCGCGTGAACCGCCGTAGCCGAGAGCTACCATCATGTCTACCACGAGCCTCTCAAAAAACTGCGGCGAATTGCTTTTTATTTTTTCCAGAATTTCAGCTGCCAAGTCACCTCTAATATTTTGATACGCCTTCTGAAGCGTCTCTTCCGGGGTTTCGAGCTGTAACGTCTCTTGCTCGGCGTGGTTTTCGGTCGATGAAGCAGCTTTCATTGTATGAAACTCAACAAACTCTGGATATCGATTCAAAATTTTTACGTCGATGCGTTCATGGCCCTTCTTGAGCAACTCAAGCCCTCGTTCCGTGATGCGAAAATGTGCCCTGCGCGGTGTTTCGAGAACTTTTGCCTGAACAAAATAACTCTTTGCCCAGGCAACCCGATTGTCATATTTTGTCTGAGTACCACTCGGCAGTAATTCCATCAAGTCTTCTTCAGATAAATTCATTTTCCGCGCAATCAATTCCCTTGCTTCTTTCATCGAATGCTCTTTGCCGTCGTGGGCAATCTCCAGTAATGGTCTGAAGAAGGACTGAAAGTCAGGAACTGCCATTATAATTCTCCTCTATTTCTAGTAATTTGCTGAGGCCAACAAGTTATTAGCTGGACGAAACCGTCCAGCTAATAAGGCTAAATCCGTTATTAACTATAAAAGCATAAACCATGCCAAAGAAGTCAGAAGTCCAGAGGACTTTTTACTTCTTTGGCGGTTTTGCTTGGTACACAATGTGTATAAATCATCGTCGTTCTCACATCAACATGGCCCAGCATCGTCTGGATCGTTCTCATATCGTAACCAGCCTGTAAAAGATGGGTAGCGAAACTATGACGAAAAGTATGTGATCTGACACGCTTAGTAAGCTTTGCACTTCTTACAGCATTTTTCAAAGCCTCCTGGGCCTTCGATTCTTTAAAATAATATCGAAGCCATTTCTGGTAGTGAACATGGAAGGGCTCAGGGATTGCCCGTTGTCTTAAGATATTGTTGAATTTAACTGAAATATATTCCGGAATTGTCAGCATGTCCTTCAATATTTCCGCATCATGAATAAAGTAAAAAAATTTAAGAGATAATAAGTAAGGCATTAAATATAGGATTTATTTAGCTTCTGGCAGATTGGAAGTCAATAGATAAAAGATAAAGTCAATTATCAATTATCAATTATCAGTTATCAGTTATCAGTTAGAAAAGCTGTAAGGGAAAAATATAAGGAAAAAACATAAAGTGTAAAGCGCAAAGTGAGTCTGGAATCTTTACCCTGTATTTGTTCGTGTCTTTCGTGTGTTTCGCGGTTCATGTCAAGCTTCATTCCCTCAATTATTTCAGAAAATTTCCCATTTGAAAGAGCGCCCTGATGACTATATCAATATTCATATCAAATCTTTTAATGCGCTTGACAGCATTGTCAGATATATGCTAACAAATCCTGATGTTTATTGTTGTTTTTACTCATATTTCGGCGTTTTTACCGGATTAAAAGAAACAAGACGATTTTACCTTCCTTCACAGGAGTTCCAACATGGACAAGGATGATAATCTGTTTGAAGATGAGATCAAAGAAAGCAGTGATTTACTTGATATAACCATTGATGACCTCACTGATGAGGCTATCGGCGAAGAAGCTGATGAGGGTGTTATTGACCTTACTGATCTGTTAGAGAAGGGGGATTCAGAGCTTTTCGGGGAAGATGAGATATTAAAAGATGATATTAAGCTTACTGATGACCTTACCGGTTTTCCGGAAGATTTGATGGAAACAAAAGAAAAGGGAGGGCTCGATGATATCCTCGCGGATGCAGATATATCTGCCCCTGCTGATGACTTCGGGTTAAACCTCACTGAAGAGGTGCCTGATGAGCTTCTGCCGGATGATTCAGTCAATGCCTCTTCAGATATAGACCTTACAGGTGATGCAATCGATAAACTCCTTAATGATACTGTGCTTGATGAATTATCAAAAGATTCTGAGGCGCTGCCTGATGATGCAGATGAGTTTAATCTGGAATCTGAGGACTTTTCAGATCTCGAAATTGTTCTGGAAGAGGATAACATCTCTACTGAAAAGATTGCTGTCAGCACGATCGCTTCAGGTGTCCAGGGAAATCTTTTCAGTGGCTTTGATACCGGTACCTCTGCCCCTGAAGAAACAGGCGGGCTTGATGATAAACTTATTACCGAGCCTGATATCTTTAGCGATGCACAGGAAAAGAATATTACCCCTTCTGACGATGTAACTAACGAAAAATCGTTCTGGGGAACAGAAGCGGATGAAAATACTTCAGGCCCGGAAGCAGAAGAAGGTATATCCATACTTGAAGAGGCGCCTTCTGATGACGAAAAGATAGAATATTCCCCTATTGATTCAGAGAATACGGGCTTTGTAAACATAGATGATATACAGCTTGATAGTAAATCTGTTGATGAACTGTTCTCAGATGACGGAATCATTAGTGAACCTAAACCTGATATTTTTAAACAGGATGTTAACCAGGTGTTGCAGCCATCTGTTACAGAAGAACCTGAAATAGCACCTCCTCCGGAATCTCCTGTTGTTACGGAAATCCCGGTCACTGATGAGGCTAAGCCTGCTCACGAGATTATATCTGCCCAGCCTGAACCTATTGTCCAGCCGGTAATATCCGAACAAAAGATTGAGGAGATAGTAACAAAGGTTGTAGGTGAAGTGGTGGAAAGGGTAGCCCGTGAGGTTTTTAAAGAGGTAGCGGAAAAGGTGATTTCAGAGGCTATAGAGGGGTTAAAGAAAAGCCTTGAGGCAGAATTAGAATAATTAGTATGCATCCAAAAACTGTTGTTTTTGGATGCAAGCGGTCAGCCATGAGCGTTCAGCTTTCAGCTAAAGGCTTTAATAAAAAACTAGCTGATAGCTGATCGCTGACTGCTGAAAGCTACATCCAGAATTTGCTTCTTTCTGGATGAATAATATTTATCCATAAGGGGTTGCTTCTGCTGCGACCCCTTTTTTAATCAATTTTAGTTTTACAGGAGTTTTATGATGCCTGAAGAGATAATGGCAAAAGGTTATGAACCAAAGGATGTTGAAGACAAGTGGTATGAATACTGGCTCAAGGAGAAGTTATTCAAGGCTGAGGTCCCTTCAAATAAAAGGCCTTTCTGCATAGTTATACCGCCCCCCAATGTAACAGGCACCCTTCATATGGGCCATGCCCTTAACAATACATTGCAGGATGTTTTATGCCGCTATAAAAGGATGAAGGGGTTCAATGTGCTCTGGCAGCCAGGCACAGACCATGCCGGTATTGCCACACAGAATGTGGTTGAAAAGGATCTCATGAAAAAGAACCTGAGCAGGCATGATGTAGGTAGAGAAAAATTTATAGAGCTTGTCTGGGAATGGCGTGAGAAATATGGCGGCCTTATTATCAACCAGCTTAAAAAACTGGGCAGCTCCTGTGACTGGAGCAGGGAGCGGTTTACAATGGATGAGGGGCTTTCAAGGGCTGTTAAGGAGGTCTTTGTAAGGCTATATGAAGAGGGGTTAATATACCGCGGCGACTATATTATAAACTGGTGCCCGAGATGTCATACTGCAATTGCGGATATTGAGGTGGAGCATGAGGACAGGGACAGCTTCCTTTACCACCTGAGATACAGGTTTGAAAACAGTGATAAATATCTGGTCGTTGCCACTACAAGGCCTGAGACGCTCTTAGGTGATACTGCCGTTGCTGTAAACCCCGAGGATGAAAGGTATATGAATCTTCCCGGCAAATATGTGCTGCTCCCTGTAACAGGCAAGGCAATACCTGTGATACTTGATAAATATGTGGACAAGGAGTTTGGCACCGGCGCACTCAAGGTCACACCGGCACATGACCCCAATGACTTCAATATCGGGAACAAACATAACCTTGAAAGGGTAAAGGTTATAGATGAAGACGGCAGGATGAATGAACTGGCCGGCAAATACAAGGGTATGGACAGGTTTGAGTGTCGTGAGATGATCCTTATTGATCTTGAAAAGGATGGCCTGCTTGAAAAAACGGAACCATATAAAAATGCAACAGGCCACTGCTACCGCTGCAAGACCATGATCGAGCCGCTTTTATCCAAACAGTGGTTTGTAAAGACAGAGCCGTTGGCTAAAAAGGCGATAGAGGCGGTTCAGTCAGGTAAAACAAGGATTCTTCCTAAAACATGGGAGAATGTCTATTTTGACTGGATGAACAATATCCGCGACTGGTGCATATCAAGGCAGATATGGTGGGGGCACCGCATACCGGCATGGTACTGCGACAAGTGCGGCAACATGATAGTGGCAAAAGATGAACCCAAAAAATGCCCTGCATGCGGTAACACTGACCTCAGGCAGGAAACCGATGTGCTTGATACCTGGTTCAGCTCTGCACTGTGGCCATTTTCCACCCTTGGCTGGCCTGAAAATACAGAGGCATTAAAGATGTTTTACCCCACCTCAGCCCTTGTTACCGGGTTTGACATACTCTTTTTCTGGGTTGCAAGGATGATGATGATGGGGCTTCATTTTATGGGTGATGCGCCATTCTCCGATGTGTATATCCACGCCCTTGTCCGCGACGCTGAGGGCAAAAAGATGAGTAAATCAAAGGGAAATGTTATTGATCCCCTTATAGTAATAGACCAGTACGGCACAGATGCATTCAGGTTTACACTCGCTGCATTTGCCGCACAGGGAAGGGATATAAAGCTTTCTGAAGAGAGGATAGAGGGGTACAGGCATTTTATAAACAAGATATGGAACTCGGCAAGGCTGGTACTCACCAACCTTAAGGGCAATGAGCAGGATATTAAAGATGTAAAACTGTCACTTGCTGACAGGTGGATATTGACAAGGCTGGGTGAGGTGAGCAGGGATGTTTCTATCGCACTTGAGGAATACCGCTACAATGATGCTGCGGGCATAGCCTACCAGTTCGTATGGCATGAGTTCTGCGACTGGTACCTTGAGATGGCAAAGGAGTGGCTATACAGCGAGGA
The DNA here is from genome assembly GCA_964499695.1 of uncultured Desulfatiglans sp. Classification (GTDB taxonomy): domain Bacteria; phylum Desulfobacterota; class DSM-4660; order Desulfatiglandales; family HGW-15; genus JAAZBV01. The sequence goes on along the minus strand of CAZCMD010000148.1, from coordinate 4,671 downwards.
TGAAATATTGAGCACTTCTGTAAGGTGCACCCTTATAAAACTTCTTTCAGGCATCATGAGGATACTTCACCCGTTTATGCCCTTTATTACAGAGGAGATATGGCAGAGGCTCCCCGGCATATCAGGAAGCATCATGAAGGCAAGCTTCCCTGTGCAGACCGATTACCCTGTTGATGAGGCGGCAATCAGGGATATGACCCTGATTATGGGTATAATAAACAGCATAAGGAATATACGCGGTGAGATGAACATCCATCCATCCAAAAAGGTGGATATCCATATATCAATGCCTGATGATGTTCAAAGAGAGATCATCCAGGTTAACATGCATTATATAAATAATCTCGCCAGGGTGGAACACATCAAGCTCGAAAAAGAGCTCGTTAAGCCTGAGGCATCTGTAACAGCGGTATATGAGGGCAATAATATCCATATCCTGTTAAAGGGGATCATTGATGTTAACGAGGAAAAGGCCCGTATAAACAAGGAGATTGCAAAGATAAAAAAGGAGATGGATGTCTCGGAAAAGAAGCTTTCAAGCAGCGGGTTTCTTGCCAACGCTCCTGCGGATGTTGTCGAAAAGGTTAAGGAAAAGGTTGAATTGTTAAACACACAGATCCTTAAACTTAAAGAAAGCCTTGCCTTTTTTGAGGGGATAGATGCTTAAGGATAGTGTTCAGATTGACCGGATAATAAAAAATGCCCTTGAAGAGGACATTGGCCCGGGTGATCTCACAACTAACGCCATAATTGGGCCGGATATTACCGGCAGGGCAGTGCTTGAGGCAAGGGAGGATATCATACTTGCCGGGCTACCTGTATTTATGAGGGTGTTTTCCATCCTTGACCTGAAGGTTTCATTTGAGACATTTTATTCTGACGGGGAGAGAGTCCCTGCCGGGAAGATAGTCTGTGCCATAAAGGGCGGCATGGCCGTTATCCTTAAGGCAGAGAGGACTGCCCTGAATCTTATTCAGAGGATGAGCGGCATTGCCACCATTACGAGCCGTTACGTTGAAAGGGCCGCTTCAGACAGGGTAAAAATACTGGATACAAGAAAGACCGCCCCTGGCTTAAGGCTTCTTGACAAATATGCCGTACCGCTGGGCGGGGGGTATAACCACCGTTTTGGCCTGTATGATGCGATACTTATCAAGGATAACCATATTTCGGTTGCAGGCGGTATCAGAAAGGCAATAGAGGCAGCAAGGAAAAATGCACCCGGTGGTATCAAAATAGAGGTTGAGGTTGAGGACTTGAACGGCGTCAACGAGGCCCTTGAATCAAATGCCGATATTATACTTCTTGATAATATGCCCCCGGATCAGATGAATAAGGCGGTTAAACTGGCGTCCGGGAGGGCCCTCCTTGAGGCATCAGGCGGGATAACTATCGAGAATATCAAAGAGATTGCCGCTACTGGTGTGGACATGATCTCTGTGGGTGCACTCACTCACTCTGTCAGGGCAGTAGACCTTGGACTTGAAATTTCAAGCCTGTAAACCTTCAATCTTACTCAAAAAATTGTTAGTATCAGGAAAGATTTTGCTTGATTCATTTCCTTTCTACCTGTATTTATAGAGGATTATTTCTGGAGTGTTCGTAACTGATTTTACCCTCGTCAGGTAATCGTAACTGAACCTTTCAAATATGAAATAATATAATTATAGGTGTTATACAGGATAAACAATGAAAGGAGAATTTAATATGAAGTTAGATCCAACCAAGCTTGCTGATTGGCAGATCGCCCAGGAAGCTGAAAAGACTATGAAGACAGTGTACGAGGTCGGCGAAACCTTTGGACTCTTAAAAAATGAGCTCCTCCCCTATGGCCATTATTTCGGCAAAATAGATTACAGGTCAGTGCTTGACAGGACAAAAAACAAACCGGACGGTAAATACATAGATGTTACAGCCGTTACCCCCACACCCCTTGGAGAAGGCAAATCAACATCAACAATGGGCCTTATCCAGGGTCTTGGCAAAAGGGGCAAGAAGGCATCAGCAGCTATACGTCAGCCATCAGGCGGCCCAACAATGAACATTAAAGGTTCTGCGGCAGGCGGCGGTCTAGCCCAGTGTATCCCCCTTACAGAGTTTTCACTCGGGTTTACCGGGGATATCAATGCCATTATAAATGCACACAACCTTGCAATGGTTGCCCTTACATCGCGTCTCCAGCATGAAAGAAACTATAATGATGAACAGCTTTTAAGGCTCTCAAAGATGCCCAGGCTGGATATTGACCCGACCAACGTATCAATGGGATGGGTTATTGACTTCTGCTGCCAGGCACTGAGAAATATCATAATCGGTATTGAGGGAAACGGAAATTCAGACGGCTTCATGATGAAGTCAAAGTTTGCAATAGCTGTTTCTTCAGAGGTTATGGCTATCCTTGCTGTTGCTAAAGATCTTAAAGACATGCGCGAGCGCATAGGGAAGATCGTTGTAGCATATGACAAGAAGGGTAAACCCATTACCACCGAAATGCTTGAAGTTGCAGGCGCAATGACAGCATGGATGGTAGGCGCACTTAACCCGAACATCATGCAGACCCTTGAAGGCCAGCCGGTTCTGGTTCATGCAGGCCCCTTTGCCAATATAGCTATCGGCCAGAGCTCAATTATTGCTGACCAGGTAGGCCTCAAGCTCTCTGAATACCATATAACAGAATCAGGTTTTGGTGCTGATATAGGTTTTGAAAAGTTCTGTAATCTTAAATGCCGTTACAGCGGTATGAAACCGGATGCAGCGGTTGTTGTTACCACCATCAGGGCGCTCAAGTGTCACGGTGGCGCTCCTGTTCCGGTCCCCGGAAAACCGATGCCAACAGAGTATACAACTGAGAACGTCGGCTGGGTTGAAAAGGGTTGTGGAAACCTCCTGCACCATGTTAACAACGTAAGGAAGGCCGGCATCAGCCCGGTTGTTTGTATCAATTCATTCTACACAGACACCAAAGACGAGATTAAAAAGGTTCGTGAACTGGCAGAGGCTGCTGGCGCCAGGGTTGCAGTGTCAGAACACTGGCTCAAGGGCGGCGATGGCGCGCTTGAATTTGCAGATGCGGTTATCGATGCATGTAACGAAAAGACAGAATTCAAGTTCCTCTATGAGCTTGATATGCCGATCAAAGACAGGATCGAAAGGATTGCTACAGAGATGTATGGCGCTGATGGCGTTGATTATACAAACGATGCCAATGCACAGCTCAAGAAGATCGAGGCTGATCCAGAGCTTTCAAAACTCGGCCTCTGCATGGTTAAGACACACCTGTCACTTTCTGACAACCCCAATATCAAGGGCGTTCCAAAGGGGTGGAGACTCACCATCCGTGATGTCCTCACCTATGGCGGCGCAGGGTTCATAGTGCCTGTTTCCGGAACAATTACACTCATGCCCGGAACAAGCTCAAACCCCGCCTTCAAGCGTGTTGATGTTGATACAGCAACAGGCAAGGTACAGGGCGTATTCTAAACACCTTTCAGCTTTTAGCTGAAAAGAAGTAAAACATAAGGCCATCCAGGGTTTACCTGGATGGCCTTTGTGTTTTATTTTGAACCTTAAACCTTAAACCCTGAACCTTGAACCTTGTTTCATGTTTCAGGTTGACATAAAAGAGGGTAATTCGTATAGTTATGCCTTCGGACATGATTTCTATTCAATAGCTGATCTCAAAATAAGACTCTATCTTCTATAATAAAAGGTTAATTTTCTTTGAGGCATCTATGTCTGAATCTTCTTCACAGGAAGTAACCCATTTACTTATAGCATGGCGAGAGGGTAAAAAGGACGCCCTTGATAAGCTGATCCCCCTGGTCTATGAAGAGCTCCGTCACCTGGCGCATAATTATATGCGCGGTGAGAGAAAATGCCATACCTTACAGACAACAGCGCTTGTAAATGAAGCTTATTTGAGACTCCTTGACTGCAGCAGGGTTAACTGGCAGAACCGTGCCCATTTTCTGGCTATTACCGCACAACTTATGAGGCGTATCCTGGTTGATTATGCCCGTTCAAAACGTTCTTATAAACGCGGTGGTGCAGCAGAGCGGATTTCACTGGATGAATTTAAACTGGTTTCCAGGAATACTGATCCTGATCTGATTGAGATAGATGAGGCGCTTGAATCTCTTAAACAGGTTGATGCGCGTAAGTGCCAGGTAGTGGAGCTGAGGTTCTTTGGCGGCATGACCGCTGAGGAGACTGCTGAGGTTCTGGATATCTCGCCTGATACTGTCCTGCGTGACTGGAAGTTTTCAAGGGCATGGCTGGCAAGGGAAATGAAACAGAAGGTACTGGTGTAATAGTAAAAAATTAAAATTCGAAGCACGAAATACGAAACTCGAAACAAAAAAAAGAAAAAAACCGAAATTCGAATATCGAAATCCGAAACTCTAAACAATATCGAGGTAATAAAAAAAGATAAAACTCGAAGTACGAAATCCGAAATTCGAAACAATATTAAATACTCTAATGACATAAATTCAAAACAGAAAAAGAAAAATAAACATCGTAGCAAGAAATTTGTTTTGGTAATTTGAAAATTTGAATTTTGAATTTGTTTCGTATTTCGTATTTTGGATTTCGTATTTTACAAGTTTTGGTAACATTTATGCCCGATCAATGGAAACAGATTTCCGCTCTTTATGATGCCGCTCTCAGGCT
>CAZCMD010000147.1:0-12488 GCA_964499695.1 uncultured Desulfatiglans sp. | reverse complement strand
TTTTTGGATGAATATTAAATAATATAGCTTGACATAAATTGGTCATATTATTAAAAAAGCCCTTTATAATTGCCTGGGTGGCGGAATTGGTAGACGCAAGGGACTTAAAATCCCTCGGGACCTAGTCCCGTACGAGTTCAAGTCTCGTCCTAGGCACCACAAAAAATCAAGGGAAACCCTGTAACCGGTTTCCCTTTTTTATTAGTGAAGCATTTCACCGCAGAGGTTTAAAATTCCTTAAGTCAACAGTATTAGGGTTTATCCCCGACCGGAAATTATTGGTTTAAGTCTCTTATTCCATGGTCAGGTATAAAACCTGCCCCTACAAAATCAATCCATTCCGCAGACACTAAGAACACTCGAGCTTATGTAATTTAATCTTTTGTTTTTACTCCGTGCTCTCAGTGTCCTCCGTGGTAAAAATAGCCTTTCGCATTTATTCCAATGTGTATACTATTTCAATTCATTTCTTCAGACAAACTAAAAATTGATATCTTAAGGAATAAAACCTATTCACATGCAGGCTCATCAGGCCAGCCCATGGTCTTGTACGATTTGCTGTATTCAAAATATGCCTGTATCCATACAACAAGGCCGTTGTTAATCTTGAACATATGGAAATCCGGCCAGACATTATTAAAGAGCATATAGGCAACAACTATCCCAGCTTCCTCATCTACAAGAAAACGCCTGGGGCCGTGGGTGTCCGCCATGTCAGCAAAACCCTCAGGTGAGCAATCATGTTTGGGCATTATAACATTCTGGTTCATACCGCCCTTTGTTGTTATTTTGCCATTCTCCCAACGATCACAGAACCCTGAATAGGCGAGGTCAGAGACGACACGCTTTTTATCTTTTACGAAGAGTTCAAAATAATCATCTGCTACAGCTATCATTGCCAGGCGTGAACTACGCTGCTGCGGTGGAAGGGGATCTTCCCAGTCCTGGTTTACTGTATCCAGTATGGCCTTGGGCTCAAGCACCTCTTTTCCGCGTATAACAATGGCCTCAATCTCTGATATCTTACCTTTGTCTACCTTAAGTCTTACACCATAAAGGATCTGCTTTCCGTTTTCTTCGATAATGGTCTGGGTGTGTGTACCGCATTTTTTTGTATCGACAAGCCCGCGTTTAAAGATGATCTTTCCTGCTGTCTCCCATGTGCCTTTGCCTGTTGCCACATCTATACCGTTTTCTGTGTATCTTACATTTGAGGCAAGGGGCGCGCCTGATGGATTGTGTGACTCAAGTGATGTTAAAAACTGGCCTGTGATAGCCTTTAATCCATCACGTGTACATTCGGTTTGAGCAGAGGCATAAGAAACACTGAACCCGATAGTCATAAATAAAACTGCCATTGCCACAATGGTCCATTTCTGTACCCTTTTCATATTGTAACCCTCCTGATTTGTGTAATTTATTGTGATAGGAAAACCGGTAATTCGGTTTATGAACATAGGCCGGGGAGCATTATGTGTCAAGAAAAATGAGGTTAAATTATTGTCTCAATTTTCTACAATTCATTCCTGTTTTAATATAAAAAAACCAAACATATATCGATGGGTGCTGTAATTTGCATTTTTAAGCAACCGGTAATATATGGTTTTAAATTTTTCAAGAATTGGAATGCACTCCATAAATAATTATATTTAATGGGAGTATATTCCAAATAAAGGATTGTCATAAGCCCTTTTTAATATGCGACTATCAGTATAGAACGTTTTTTGTTTCCTTGTTTTCACAATTCCTCTGTAACCTTTCAGGCCTTCAAACGTTTTATAGCCAGAATTAACCTTTTAACAGATACAGAACAGGAGGTCTAAAAATGACGAAAAAATTATTGTTACTTACAACAGCAGTTTTTATGTTTTCTTCCATCGCCTTTGCAGGAGGGAAGGGGGTAAATGGAAAGGCCTATTCAGGCTCAATGGGTAAAGGAGTAGTTACCCAGAGCCAGATTAAAACCAAGACACAGATCCGGACACAGTCACGACTTAATACAAACAAGGGCACAGCGACAAAAAGTGGGACAGGTGTAATGACACGCGACAGGATTCAGAAACGTGACGGATCATGTAAATAGTAATTCACACCCAGAAGTCCCTCTTGAACCAATTCATGAACAAGGCCGGGATCAGCACCCGGCCCTGATAATTATTTAACACGGAGGATTAAAATGAATAAGATAATTATGATTCTGGTTATTTTGCTTTTTACTGTTTTGACATTCAGTCCTGCAGGCGCAGGTAGCGGCCCTGGGCCGGCACCAAACTCAGGTGACGGTATACCGGATGGGAGCGGTTATCCTGCACCACCTTCTCCCGGCCCAAAGGGAAATTGATTTTTAGCATTTTGTTATAAGTTAAAAAACAGGCGTGTTAAAAAGCACGCCTGTTTTTTTCATCTTAAAGATGCCTGGTTACAAATATCAATAAACAGCAATATGAAAAAGATTTTCTACTATCTTTAATACCAAATTATTGGTGTGTAAATTAAAACAAGGGCAAGTTTCTTTATATAAAAAGTGTCCATCCAAAAACTGTGGTTTTAGATTCAATCGGTCAGCCCTTAGCATTCAGCTTTTAGCAAAAGGCTTTCAAACCATGTGGTTAGCCGACAGATGATCGCTGATTGCTGAAAAATCCATCCAGAATTTGTTTTATTCTGAATGGACACTAAATAATTGGATACATCTTTTAAAACGTAGGGTGGCATTTTATATGCCACCTCTGTTTTTGGTGGGGTGAAAAACCCCACCCTTTTACAGAAAATTGTACCATTTTTATTAGCAAATATGCTGCATTCGGTACATTATCCCCTTAACTTGACACTAATGCGCCTTCGTGAGAATGACGAACACAGGTTCGCAGTTTCTAAACCATCTAATACTATATTTTTCTGATTTAATAGCTCATTTTGTCATATTAATAGCGACACAGATGTGAGATGTTAATCATTGTTTAGGTGTAGCATTTATAGTAGACAATTAAAGCACCACAGGTGCGGTATATTAATAGCGATATGCGTCTTACATTATTTTTTCAGCCCCATCGGGGGACAACATATTAAAATCAATATCGATAGAATTTTCTACCTTCTGCCTCTCCCGCCGCCACTACCTCCACCAGAACCATGTCCTGAACCGCCCATGCTTCCGGAACCAGCCCCACCTCCTGTACCTCCCATACCTGCTCCATTACCGTAACCATTTCCATAGCCACCTGGTCCCCCTGAACCTGCGGAATTCATATAACCATGCCGCCCCATTTCATCCACCGATGTACCTGCATTGATCCCCCTGGTAAATGCCTCGGCTATTTGAGAAGGATTGTGATTTGCCTTTACCTGATTGATAAATGCCTTTTCAAGGTTTTTCATCTTATTATGGTCATAACCATTTTTGAGTGCTGTCTGTATAGTATTTGCTACTGATCCTGACCTTGCACCTGTACGCGCCATGGTCTTTACTGTCGCCATGGTCTGGTTTTTAATGGATGATTTTTCTTTTGTTTGGATCTTCATCTCATCCAGCATATCGCCTATTGTTTCTATATCGGTGCCTGTCATGCCGGCAGCAAGGGATTCAGCAATATCTCCGGTCAATGCATTAGTCTCTTCTTCACTGTCGGTCATGCTGTATGCATACTGGGCTGCACTCTGATATCGTTTCTTAACCTTTTCCATTGCCATGATGATATTCTGGCTCTGCACACGCTTTCCAATACCCTCATGCAGTTTATCCATCAGAGGTTCGACGGGGAGCCCGGTTTTTTTGGCCTCGCCAATCATCTCATAAGCCCTGACCATCTGCTCTTCTGTAAATTTGTTCTGGAGCATTACCCTGGTCATCTTCACAACCCCCTGGTTTTCAACCCCAAGGTGAATCACCTCTCTTGCCATCTCTTTTATCTGAAGAGGGGTATTGTTTGGGAGTTCATCATCCAGCACATCGGCTGTCAGTACCGAAGGCAGGAAAAGTACCAGGAACAGACCCATTATAATTTTTTTTGCCATATCCATTTTATCCTCACGATTAAACATATAAATTCCTGAAAGCAAATTGAAAGATGATTACGGCATCCCCAGGAGCGGGATGTAAACACAGTTCACTGAACCGAAATCATCCTTTTCTTTCATGCTGCATTCAGGAATAAACATTTTACCATCTATCATATAAAAATATTTAAACTCAGCATCAGCCGGAAGAACCGAAACCCATAAACCTGAATCATCTTTTAACGCCTCCCGTGGTGAATACTCATCAATGGAGATATGTAAATAGACCTTTTCAGCATCATTGTCCTTAAGATAGATATGGAGTTTCTGATCAATAACCTTATACTGTTGAACAGCACATCCAGTGGAACATAACAGAAATACTGAAAAAAACAGGAGGAATATCTTCATCCCTATGCCTCCACTACAAGGACAGAGTTTTCACTGCCAAAATCATCCCTTTCCTTTAACAATATGGTAGGGTCGGCAATCTTTTTGTCATCCCCGATTATAAATACATATTTATGTTCCCCTTTTGTAACATCCAGTTCAATCTCCCAGTAACCGCTTGGGCCGATCATCTTCATGGGTACACTGTTCCAGTTTGTAAAACTCCCGGCAATCTGTACATTTTGAGCCTCTGGCATGTAGATAACAAATCTCTTTGAGACAGATTCAATGCTGGTTTCCTGTCTGTTTACAGGTATTCTGCCTGCAATAATAATGAGTAAAAGCACGGCAACAACCCCGAATTCTGCTACCCTGAAATAGGGGCGCAGGAACTGAATATCGAATATGCTGGATTTTTCCTTTATGGATACCTGGGGTACACTCTCAACTACATCAGAGCAAAGCAGTTTTTCCTGCTCAAGGAGACCAACAGCCTCCGAATAAAACTGCTCCTCATCATGTATCCTTTTTACAAAATCTATCTTTTCATCAAGATTCAGTGCATCATCAATATACAGGCTGATAGAATCATTCATGGTTATTCACCTCACTTAAAAATTCCCTCAGTTTTAAACGTGCCCTGTGCACCCTGATCTTTACATTCCCCTCATTAATCCCCATAACTGAAGCGATATCCTTATATTTCAGATCTTCGGTCAGGGCCAGCGCCAGTATCTCTCTTTCATCGGCCTCAAGCCTCTTCATTGCAGCCATCACCTTCCTGTATTCCTCTTTAACCCTGTATTCCTTCTCAATATCCGCATCCTGGTCTGCTGTATCCTGTTCAAGCGCCGCTTTTCTTTTTTCCCTGCGGGTAAAATCAATAAATACATTACGCGCTATTGTGTAAAGCAGCGAAATATTAATAGCCTTATCCCTGTATTTATCAAGACAGCGTAAAAAACTCTCCTGCATTATATCCATGGACAGATAGTAATCACCTGTCATCCGCATCAGATAGGAAAACAGGCTTTTTTTTTGCTTCTTATAAAAGTCCTGAAAATTATCCATTTGCTTTTTTAACGTTTAAAAGGCCAAAAGGTTACATCCAGTTCTTTCTTTATTTTTTGAAGGTTGCAGTTAAGAATATGATTACAAGCACCTCAGAACATTAACAAGGTTAATATCCTAAGGTGCATCGTTTAAATTATGGGTCTGAATGGCAGGTTTTTTTATGGGTTTATCTATTTTGCCCCCTGTATTATCCCCACCATCTCCTTCGGTATAAAAAATTTGTTTATCTCATTGATGTAAACCGAAACCCCCTCTGTACTGACAGTATTATCCCCATCTATCACAATGTTTTTATTTACAGGTATCTTGAATTTACCTGTCTCAAAGATCCGCCCTGTCTTATCCTCTGTAATCTTTGAATCAGGGAATATGCTTTGTGCATCAACAAACAGTTCATCCCTCGTGAGCTTAAGGTCAAGATCCATCATCTTTGCCAGGTTTCGAGCTATATCTGTATTGTTTATGTTTCCCCTGAGCGGGTTCTGATCCGCTGGGGTATACACCCACAGGGGCACATCCACGCCTGAATGGCCTCCGGTTGTCCACCCGATCACTGTGAAGTTACTTGAGATATAATCTGCAACACCATAGGGAAATTTTTTAAATTTTATTATCTCTCCCGCCTGGGTTTCATCAAGGTCAAGGTTCCATTTGGTTTTAAAAAGCTCCTGTATCTCAGGAACTGTTGCAGTATTATCTTTGTAAGCCAGTTCAAGTAGTCCCTGAATAGTAATTTCTGCATTTTTCAGGGGTGTAACAAGGGTATCAAGAGGTATACCGGAATAATTGCGCCCCATTTTGCTGTTATTACCTATGCTTAATCCGCCTGTATCATGATCAGGAAAGATCACCACTATGGTGTCATTGTTCCTTTTTGCATACTCTACAGCCACACCTACAGCCTCATCAAAGGCAAGAAACTCTGTCACCATATAGGCCGGGTCATGTGCATGGCCTGCATAGTCCACCTGGCTTCCCTCAACCATCATAAAAAAACCCTTTTCATTGGTCGAAAGTATCTCAATCGCCTTTTTTGTCATCTCTGCCAGGGATGGCTGCGTAGGATTAAGTTCATCCCTGTCTATGTCTGGTACAAGATCGATATTATTAAAAAGTCCCCACACCTTTTTACCCCTCATCTGCAACAGTTCATCCCTTGTGCTTATTACGCTGTACCCACTGCTCTTAAGCGTATCCATCAGGTTCTCAGTATCTTTTCTGGTACCTGCCCAGGTTTTACCGTCCTTTGTTTCAAATGACTGCCCTTCAGGTAAAAGATGGACCATACCGCCGCCAAATGCCACATCCAGATTCTGGTGAACCATCTGTTCTGTGATATCGTCCGGCATAAAGCGTGAAGATGAGTGGGCAGTAAAACCACTCGGGGTCGCATGGGGTATAGTGCTTGTCACAACAACACCGGTTGATCTGCCGGATAATTTAGCCCCCTCAAGGATCGTAGGAAGGGGATAATATGGCGGAACCTCAGGTGTAACCCAGGGCATAAGGTCTTCGGCCCGGGGTGCAACTCCGATAAAGCTTGATGTGGTCTTGTGACCTGTTGCAAAGGCAGTGGCCGCAGCAGCAGAGTCTGTAATCACAGAATTTGCGGAATATGTCCTTACAGAGCCTGTAAGGAGTTTATCAAGATTAATATCCGCACCCTTATAAAAGCGGGCAAGGGTCGCAATGCTCATGGAGCAGCCGTCAGGCACCATGACTATCACATTTTTATATTTCATGTCTTTGTTATCAGGGCTGATCCCTTTAACAGTAATATGGCTTGTACAACCTGAGATAATCAAGGCCAGTAAAATAGCAGCAAAAAGATAAAACCGGTTTACATTCATTTTTATATCATTCTCCTTATTTAAGATGATTCATTAAATAAACTTATTACTGATTATGTCAACCCCATAAATATCCTTGCAAAGAGATAAAGGGTAAAATAAAAAGAGATTATTTCTGGATTAAGCTTTCAGCTTTCAGCATTCAGCTATCAGCTGTCAGCTAAATCTTTGTATTATATTCCTTTTGCTGAAAGCTGGACGCTGATGGCTGAACGCTTACATATAAAAACCATAGTTTGTAGTTGTAAATAACTACGTAGGACACGCAGATCATGGATATTTTATCTTTTATTCTTTTACTCCGTGTTCTTGTATGGTTGAAGTGACAAGCTAAATTTAACCGCAAAGACGCAGAGGGCGCTAAGAAAAACAAAAAGTATTTATTGATAACATCAAAAAGCTTTTCTCCGTGTTCTCCGTGTACTCCGTGGTAATAATTTACGTTTTTATTTTTACATCATTTCATGTTAAGGATTTTTATGAAGATTTTTCTTTTACTCCTTTTCTGGACATTGTGGTATGTGAACTTTACTGCCAAATCCATCACCTCACCCCTGATGCCCCTGATCGAGGATGAGTTTGCCATTACCCATGCAATGGCAGGGGTAATCTTTTTCTGTTTCTGGATAGGGAATACCATATCTGTGTTTTATGCCGGTTTCATGTCCCTTAAGATAGGTTATAAACGCTCCATCCTGCTCTCCTTTTATGGTATGACCATTTCATTTATCCTTTTATGGTTTGCACGGACATATATCTCTTTTGCAGCCATATGCTTTATAATCGGCCTCGCATCCGGCATTTACCTGCCCTGCGGCATACCTCTTATCACTGCAATTTTCAGCCGCGACTCCTGGGGTAAGGCCATATCCGTTCATGAGACAGCAGCGGGTTTCAGCATGCTTACCGTCCCCTTTATTATCGCCCTGGTCATATCAGTAATGAACTGGAAGAATGTATTTTGGATCATGAGCGGTGTATGCCTGATAGTTGGTATCATACTCCATGTCACATCCCCTGATCCGAGACCGGAAAAGACGGAAAAGGGCGGTATGAAGGAGATTGTAAAAAGAAAGGAGTTCTGGATCATGACTGCCCTCTGGAGCTCATGCGCCATTGCCAGCATGGGGATATACAATGTTATACCCCTGTTCCTGGTCAAAGAGAGGGGTATCCCGATAGAGACCGCAAACACCATTTTTGGCATATCCAGGATAGGCGGGTTTATAGCCATGATCTCAGTGGGTTTTATTATAGACCGGTTCAATCTTAAAAAACTGCTTTTTGTCCTGCTTCTTGCAGCGGGTGTTACAACAATGGCCATAGCCGTTATCAGTGCCCCCTGGCTCTTAAGCTCAGTATTGTTTCTGCAGGCGACCTTCAGCGTTGTATTCTTCCCCGCAGGGCTCGTTGCTATATCAAGGCTTACAACCCTGAGTGAACGCAGTGTATTTACAGGCATACTGATGAGCATGTCAGGGATCATAGGACCGGGGCTTTCACCCATAGTGCTGGGCGCAATAGCAGACAAGTGGAGTTTTCAGGCAGGGATACTTGGCGCAGGGGTAATTATCATTGCGGCATGTATGCTTGTGGGAAAGCTTAAGGAGATTTAAGATTCAAAATTCAAGATTCAAGATTGAAAGCTAAAAGCTAAAGAGTCAAGATTTAAGATTTAAGATTTAAGATTTAAAATCCAAGGTTAAAAAAAGGAGATGTAGATATGGATCTTATGAAACGGATAGACCCGGAGCTTGCCCCGGCGCTTGAGATGATTCCTGCGGATGGTTCTTTAAATTTTGATGACCTCAATGCTGCAAGGAAGATGAGTGATGAGATTTTTTCACGCATGGTGTCCATGATGCCGGCTGTCAAAGGTGTTATATCAAGGGATGTCACTATCCCAGGCCCAAAAGGGGCGCCCGATATTACAGCAAGGGTATATACACCTGAAGGGAAAACAGGTAAAAGGCCGGGCTTGCTCTGGATACATGGCGGCGGTTATATCCTTGGTGATCTTACTGCGGATGACTATACCATGCGTTCAATGTGCGTAAATACCGGGTGTATCATGGTATCCACAAACTACAGGCTCGCACCTGAAGACCCATTTCCTGCGCCTGTTGAAGACTGTTATGCAAGTCTAAAATGGATGGTAAATAATGCTAATGAGCTTGGTATAGATAAAACAAGGGTGGCCATAGGCGGTGGGAGCGCCGGCGGCGGTCTTGCAGCAGGACTTGCGATTATGACAAGGGACAGGGGTGAGATAGCGCTTTCTTTTCAGCTCCTCATCTACCCCATGATAGATGACCGTAATATTACGCCCTCAAGCCATGCCATTACAGACCTGCGTACATGGGACAGGGCAAAGAATATCTTTGCATGGAAGGCATATCTGGGTGACTCATCTAAAGATGGTGTTGTATCACCCTATGCGGCTGCTGCAAGGGCAAAGGATCTGTCAGGTCTACCGCCAGCCTATATAGCTGTTGGTGAACTGGACCTGTTCCTTGATGAGAATATAGAGTATGCCCAGAGGCTGTTGCAGGCAGGTGTTGCTACTGAGCTGCATGTCTATCCGGGCGCTGCACACGGGTTTGATTCAATAATCAGTGCTTCTGTGGCAAAAAGGTTTATTGCGGAGAGGGATAATGCGGTGATAAGGGCGTTGAAATAGATTCACCCCATATTGGTGGTGTAGAGACGGGTTTTAAACCCGTCTCTACAGAGACATCATATCCGCCTATCTCCTCTTCTTCTTTTTACCCTTTGACGTGCCACCATCCTTACCCTTCTTTTTTTCTGCAAACTCCACATTTATCTCGCGGCCATCCAGTTCAGCGCCCTTCATGGAGGTTACTACCCTCTCTGCAACGCCTGCATCCACATCAACAAATGAGAACTCCCTCATGATCTCAATGGAGCCTATCTTCTGCGAGGATATCCCGCTTATGCTGCAAATGGATTTTACAAGGTTCTTTTTGGAAAGATCATCCAGCGCCCCTGCATTTATAAAAAGACGCCTGGATTTACCCTGGCTAAGGTTACCCTGTTCCTTCCCTGACCTCTTTTTACCCCGTTCTTCATCCCTCACCCTTCCTAAAGGTGCGTTTATATCCTGTGCATCCTTGTAGTATGTAAGAAACCTGTTAAATTCCAGAGAGACAAACCTCTGGATCAGCTCCTCCTTTGAAAGCCCTTCAAGGGTTTCAAACACAGGCGGCAGAAATGGGGCTATCTCTTCATAATCCACATCAACCTCCACCATCCTGTTTATCATTGCGTAGAGCTGTTTTTCGCATACCTCATAGCCGCCAGGCACCTTTGCATAGGTAAACTTGATGCCGGAGCTCTTTTCTATCTCTTTAACCTTGAACTTTTCTTTCAGGTTTGTGATCACTATGGATGTGCCTGATTTACCCGCCCTTGCGGTCCTTCCGCTCCTGTGGGTATAGATCTGCGGCTCATCAGGCAGTCTGTAGTTTATCACGTGGGTTATCTCTTTTACATCCAGGCCCCTTGCCGCAACATCGGTCGCAACAAGTATCTGGAGGCTCCTGTTCCTGAACCTGTTCATGACATGATCCCTTGCTGCCTGTGACAGATCACCATGCAGGGCATCAGCATCATAGTTATCTTTCATAAGCTTATCTGCTATCTCCTGGGTCTCCATGCGTGTGCGGCAGAATATAAGGCCATAGATGTCAGGTGCATTATCCAGTATCCTTTTTAGTGCCTGATACCTGTCCTTTTCATGAACAATATAATTGAGGTGCTCTATATTGATTGCACTTTTATTTTTTCCCCCTACGGTTATCGTTACCGGGTCATCCATATACTGCCTTGTGATCCGCGCCACTTCGTCAGGCATCGTTGCAGAAAAGAGCCATACCCTTTTATCATCGGGTGTGGATTCAAGTATGGCGTCAAGGTCCTCTTTAAAGCCCATGTTCAGCATCTCATCCGCTTCATCCAGGACAACATAGGATACATTAGTCAGCTTGACGACCTTCCTGCTAATAAGATCAAGCAGCCTGCCGGGAGTTGCAATAATAATCTGCGCCCCCTTTTTTACATCCCTGATCTGGTTTTCCATGCTTGCACCGCCGGCTATGGCAGCGATCTTTGCGTTCTTTATAAACTTGCCCAGTTTTTTCAGGTCGTTTGTGATCTGGGCACAGAGTTCACGGGTAGGGCAGAGTATAAGCCCCTGTGTCTGCTTCAGGTCAAAGTCTATCAACTGAATCATGGGGAGGCCGAATGCGGCAGTCTTTCCGGTGCCTGTAGGTGCAAGGCCTATAAGGTCTCTTTCACCGCCAATTATTACCGGGATTGCATCGGTCTGTATGGGGGTGGGTGTAGTATATCCAAGCTCAGTTATGGCCTGTAATAATTCTTCTTTTAAATCAAAATTTTTAAAACTCATTAAATACTGTTCCTTCCTGATAATTAAAAAACCCGGATTCCACTGGACCAATTCCAAGAAATCCGGGTCTAATATCCAATAAATAAAAAGGCTTATAACATTATTCATACCTTAAAGCAAAGATATAATCGCCGCCCCTAGCTTAAAAATTATCCTGACAGTATCCCCAATTTTATTGATCCAGGTTAAGTGTCATAAAATTTTTTCATAGATGCTGGCAAAATATGTAAAGGTTTTGATCGCTACTATTGAGCGTCTAAACTGTAGGGGCGGACCTGAGTGTCCGCCCGGTATTTGGGAGTTGGATTTTTTTAATACCAATGAAATTAAGAAAAAATCTTACATTCCAAAAGCAACTGGATTCCACGGTCAGGCCATGGAATGACGAAGGCGATAATTATGTGACTTAGGCGAATACAAGGTAAGGATAACAATTGTTATATTTGAATCCCATTTTTTAATACTTCTTTTAAAAACCCGCTTTCATCATGATTTTTATCCAGGATAACAGGTTCAATCCTATCATCAACCTCTCTTCTCAATTTCCATAACAAAGGTCGTGTTGAAAAAAAATCTCCTTCTATTTTATCAACAATAATAGCGACATCTATATCACTGTCTTCGTTGTTATTCCCATTTGCATATGACCCGAACAAAACCATCTGATCAAACAGCATGTTTTTAGAAAGGAGCTTTTTATATTTTTTAAGTTTTTTTATAACCTCTGTTTTATCCATATCTGAAGTTCC
>CAZCMD010000146.1:0-12629 GCA_964499695.1 uncultured Desulfatiglans sp. | reverse complement strand
TCATTTATAAGGCCTGATAAGGTAAAGCCAGAGGGCGAGGTTTTACATCAATTTAAAATTAATAATAGATACTGATCTGTAAATTTATTTTCATTATACCTCTGAACTAATCCTGGCTCACAGAAGCTTTAGCGAAGGTGGCTGTCTACCAACATTACCAGATTGTCGTCCTAATCCTTGCCAAATTAGCATCATAAAATACAGGAGGGTTTCTTAATATTTACAGGCGGTTTGCTTGAACATCATTCCGGCAATTCTGCCTTTCCTTATGTCAATAATTTGGTAGAAAAATTGAATAAGTACTTTTATCCCTTTTCTTCTCCAAAAGCCCACTTTAATTCGGCAAAATGCATGATAGGATTGTGGTAAATAACAGTTAACGCCAAAGTGTTTTGGTAATTTTACTTTCTATTATTTTTTGTGCTTCATTTTCCAATACAAAAAGGCGTTTTTTTACACAGTTCATAAAATCTCGATCTGCAGGGTCATGCATGCCGGGTTTTAACTTTAGAAATTTACAATAATTTTCAACCTGTGTTTTAACTTTGGAGTTTTTCACATGACTCATGAGATTCCTTAATAATTTAGCTTCTGTCATGTTTGCAGGAGGATTCTTTGTATCTCCATATGGTATATAAATTTTATCATCATATGTATCAGGATATTCAATTTCTATTATCTGAAAAAGCAAATTAATTTTCGCCGCAAGGGGTATAGCCTGAGAATGTGCCATATTCCATAATCTTAAATGAATTGTGAGATCATCTTTGCTCCATTGCTGGCGAGCAATATCTTTTGGAAGTGGTCCGACCACTCCCAAGTCCATTCTGAAATTGTCAAAGCCAGTATTAATGCCATTATCATCTTCAATTGTTTTAAGCTCATATTTTATTTTGACCCCGGTAAGAAAGAATATCCTGTCTATTTCTCTTTGTACAAAGTAAAGTGAATCACTTTCAGTTGTAACAGGAGGGAACTCAGCTAGCAAATAAATTTTTTCATCTTGCTCTATACAAAAATTTACTGGAAAAATCTTAGTTAATTGTGCAGCACTAAAATAAGCAGTATCTCTTAATTCATATTTTAATTTCATACTGTTATACTCCGTTGATCTGTGATGTTTTTATTAGCATATAAATAACTCATTGTCCGGCCATTTCTTACCTCATATATCCCTCCAATATAAATAACTGTTTCAGCGCCTTTTACCTTTTTAATCCTTTCTCCTATCCCATCATAATAAAGGTGTGTTGTGGTCCCCTGATAGGTTATCTGTATTGGCTTCTGATCCTGGTTATTTATTATATTCCTCTTGGTTATGCCTGCCGCTTCAGCATCAAATCTTACACTCTCTGGTCTTATCCTTGGTTTGTTTACACCCGATTCCCATGTTAATACATCCCACCCACCAATACCTGTTTTATTGGTCATGTTGCTCGCAAGGTCATATTTTCCTGTTCCCAAGGATTATGGGATGCTCCCTATTATATTTGATAAAGTATGTCTTTGAATGAGTTAGCGTTCTTAACTATTTCTTCAAGTTTTTCATCTTGATCCTCTTTTGCTCTATTTATTAGTAATTCTTTAAACATTTCAATTGTATATTTTTCATCGATGCGAACAAATTCGAACTCAATCTTCTTTAGGAAAAAAAGTAATTTTGCTAGTCCTTTATTTGGGTGGACTTTATAACCAGTTACTTTGTAAAGGATACCGTCAGGATCAACATATTTAAACTCTCTAATTCGCTTTGTAAACTTTTCCCTATTTCTAGGAACACTCGCTAAATACGGATTTTCATACAATATATTATGTTGTTTATACCTAAAATTATTCCAACTAAATTCTGATATGTCGTATATTGGGAAATTCATAGTGAGCCTCTTAATAAATTCCGTCATAAAGTTCATGTGTCCCACTCGTTACTGCATCAATTCTGTCTCCTATATCAAAACCTAAATCTGCAAGGAAATAAACTCCAGCAACAATAGAACCAACACCAGGAACAGCTATTGCGAATCCAGTCATCAACACATTAACCCCTTGTGAAGTCTTGAACTCTCCACTCAACAATGCATCGCCCGTCGTTATTGCAATCCCTGTAACACCAAGCTTGGTGCCAGCACTCCGCCATACACCACCTTTAAGTGCTAGTGCAGCTCTTGATTTACCGACTCCATAATTATTCCAATGCCTCATCTATCAAAAAACAAGGCCGTTAAAGATAAGAACCTTCAACCGACCGATTCGGTAAAATGTATGATTGTATTGTGGTAAATCACACATGAATTCAGAAACGGAGCGACTGCTTACCTCTTATGCATTGTCCCCCATTTCACCGGTAAATCGAGTTTGGCTAGTGTTAACATATCATGATATGTTCGATTTTGTTCCATTGAGGCTTTGACTATTTTCCTTGCATTTGCCAGCTCTTCTGTAAGGTATAATTTTATTTTTTCTCCAGATTCACCAACATATACAAATCTATAACCTGTAATTAAATACAAGGCACGAGCAATTGAAAATTTGCTCACCCCATAACTAGCATATCCAGGGCTTTGGAGCATTTTTTCTAATATTGAAGTAAACCTTTTGTCACCAATCATACCCATACTTAATACAACATAGTACATTTTGCTTGATAGTTCACTATCTAAACTTTGTCCTTCACATTCATTTAATAAATAATCAAAAGCTTTTTCTTCACCAATAATTCCTAAAACATGAATTTCAACATCAGTAAGATGTTTTTTCGCTTTATCCAAGGAACCTAGAATTATATCTCCTAAATTTACTTTATCAGATAAATAATATAATCTATTTGATAAAATAGAGTGTAATGTTGATGGCTTATCGATATTCTCCAATAAATAAAGCATTTTATTAGTATCATTTAGAATGTAAGATATTCCTAAAAAAGATGATAAGAAAAAAATGAAAATAATTAATAAAAATACTTTTCTCTTAAAAATATTCATATAATACCTCATATTAATTATAGTATCAGATAGTCTTTAATTTTAATGTTATTCAAGTACTATTTTTTCCTCTTTAATTGTTAGATAAGCGTCAACGAATTCATTAGGTATTGGGCTTACCCCAAAAGGGATACGAGAACCATCAGGGTACTGCTCATAATAATTTATACCGGCTTGATAAGTTTGCACTAGATAAGTAGTCTTAGTATAAGAGATATCAAGACTAGGCCAAATAACATTAAGTCCTTTTAAGTATTTAACTTTACATCCAACATATACCTGTGCAATTTGATATGCTGTATAATTAACAAATGCTTTTGCACGACCATCTATTTTTATTTCTATACGTTCGTATAAGGGGTCGCCAATAGCATGGGGTTCCTCATCCCAAGTAATTTTAGGAGCAGCAATCTCCGCAGTGTGTGCAACACCCCCTCCCGAACCACCATAAGCAGGGGCCCAAAAACCATTAGGTATATAGTCTTTATAAGTATAACTATTTTCTAATGCATTCCCGTAATCATCGTATAACTGTGATGTTACCGTACCAATATGCCATCCCCACAACATTTGGGCATCTTTTTGGGCATTTGTAAAACTCCAATACATCTGCAATTGAAATATACCATTTCTCCGATCTATTTCTCCTTGATATTGGATTAAATAATAAAGAGCTATTGCAGCATCATCGTTACTACCAGTTGTATTATGGTTATTCAAATAATCCGTAATAAGTAAGTGTCCACTGGGATCAACATAAATCAAAGGATTATTAAGACAGTATGTGTACCGGTTAAGAAACTGCGGATTAAAAGGCTCTTGTACTATCGTATCTGCTGAAATAAACCTGCTCATGATAGGGTCATACAGCCTTGCATTGTAGTTATAAAGCTGATACTCGGGGTCAAACTCCTGACCTGTAAATCTGTATGCTGATTCCCATGTGCTGCCATTATATTCATTTCTGAAAAGTGTTGCGCCAAATGGCAGGTAGCCGATTTCCTCCACAATAGTTCCTGTTTCATCTGTTACAATGCTTGTTGACCCAAGGTGGTCTGAGTGGGTGTAGTACTCCTTGTTGTTTGTTAAGGTGACTATCTTTTGTCCATTGGCATATACATGGCTCATTGCCTGACCGTTTCTTACCTCATATATCCCTCCAACATAAATAGCTGTCTCAGTACCTTTTACCTTTTTAATCCTGTCACCTGCCCCATCATAATAAAGGTGTGTTGTGCCTCCCTGATAGGTTATATGTATTGGCTTCTGATCCTGGCTATTTATTATATTCCTCTGGGATATACCAGCCACTTCAGCATCAAACCTTACACTTTTAGGTCTTATCCTTGGTTTGTTTACACCCGATTCCCAGGTCAGCACGTCCCACCCGCCAATACCTGTTTTATTGGTCATGTTGCCTGCAAAGTCATATGTATAACCCTGACTGTAACTCCTGCTGGCATCATTTGAACATGTTGCCGTTGCGGTCTTTAGCCGGTTAAGGTCATCATAGGTAAAAACATGGTTTACTGTGTAGCTCGTTGACTGACCGTTTCTTAATATGTTCCATCCATAATTTTCATTTTAAGGTTATCATATACTTCTGAGCATGAATGTAAAATATCTTCATTCCCTTTTATGAGGATATTATGTTCTACTTCATTATACTGTCCTGTATCTAACCTAATATATTTAATTGTTAGAATTTTATTTTCTTTATTTTCAATAAATTCACTAAGACTTATTGTTATTTCTTTTTCTGACATGTCTTCAATTTTTCTTATAAAAAAGTGAGCATTCGATATATAAAATAATTCTTCAATTATTAAACAAGGATGAAGAGAACCATCTTTAATATTATTCAAAACTAACAAGCATCCATTTTCTGAACCATTATGATACTCAGTTCTATAACCTATTAAAGATAATTTACCATCCATACTATTATATTTTTTTAGACCTGGAACTTCTAATATATTTTGTATATTATATTTTTTTATTTTTGGTTCTTGTGTAATACCCAAATCAATAAATGTATGATTTATATCGTTAGCTTTTGTGCATGTAAAAGTTAATGTAACTAAGATAATTTGTAATAATTTCAAGTATAACATTATGGTTTCCTTCCTGTATAAGTATTTATATATACACTACCAGTAGCTACATCTCCACCACCAGCCCCATTATTAAAAGGGCCATTACTAGTGCTTACGGTACCAAATATTTTATGAGCTCTTGTCGTTGGATCTGTTTGTGTTGCTTCACGAATATTATAAAATTTTGCGCCATTTGTAGGATCTTGATTGATTGTTAAAGCACGTCGGGAAGCCTCTCGACATAAAATCCATTGTTCCTTTTCTATTGGATTATTTATATTAGGCATTGCCATTCTCATCGTTGTGTTACCATTAATATAAACGTGCCCGATTTCCTGACGAGCTTGCATTAACTGTTCTGCTGTACTAATTCCTGGCCTAACACCAGATGTTTCACCATAAATTCTTGAAGCAATCTCATTTATTTTTTCTTGTGAAGGGTCACCCACCCCTCCTGAAGTTAAATAAGCAGGGACATATAACCAATAACCATTAGGTAGTTCATAATATATTGTCCCAACACCACCAAAACTTTTTCCATTCTCATCCTCAAGCGGAGATATTGTTATAATACTACCAAACACACCACGTGCCCACATCATTTGCCAATACATTTGCATTAGAAGCAAACCATTTCTCTGCTCTGTAGACGCTTGATTTTGTTGTATATAATATAGAGATAATGCGAGGTCATTGTTACTACCAGCAGTACCAGTATTATGATGGTTATTCAAATAATCCGTAAGAAGTAAGTGTCCACTGGGATCAACATAAATCAATGGATTATTAAGACAGTATGTGTACCGGTTAAGAAACTGCGGATTAAAAGGTTCTTGTACTATCGTATCTGCTGAAATAAACCTGCTCATGATAGGATCATACAGCCTTGCATTGTAGTTATAAAGCTGATACTCGGGATCATATTCCTGCCCAGTAAACCTGTAGACAGAATCCCATGTGCTGCCATTGTAGGTATTTCTGAACAGGGTTGCGCCAAATGGCAGGTAGCCTATCTCTTCAACAACAGTTCCTGTTTCATCTGTTACAATGCCTATTGACCCAAGGTGGTCTGAGTGGGTGTAGTACTCCTTATTGTTTGTTAAGGTGACTATCTTTTGTCCATTGGCATATATGTAGCTCGTTACCTGACCGTTTCTTACCTCATATATCCCTCCAACATAAATAACTGTTTCAGCGCCTTTTACCTTTTTAATCCTTTCTCCTATCCCATCATAATAAAGGTTTGTTGTGCTCCCCTGATAGGTTATCTGTATAGGCTTCTGATCCTGGTTATTTATTATGTTTCTCTGGGCTATACCCGCCACTTCAGCATCAAACCTTACACTCTTGGGTCTTATCCTTGGCTTGTTTACTCCCGATTCCCAGGTTAATACATCCCAGCCGCCAATACCTGTCTTATTGGTCATGTTGCCTGCAAGGTCATATTTATATCCCTGGCTGTATACACGGGCCTGATCATTTGAACAGGTTGCAGTGGCTGTTTTTAAGCGGTTTAGCTCATCATAGGTAAAACCATGGTTTACAGTGTATGCTGCATTGGTATGGGTGGTAACATTCATTGCCTCGATATTACCTGCCTCATCAAACTCATAATGGATATACTGTATAGGAGTCCCGATTCTGGTTGTTGTTATATCCTTAAGCCTGTAACTCCCGTCCTCATAATATGCATAGGCTGTTGTTACACCATTGCCATAGTGGGTGTTTTTTATCTGACCAAGGGCATTATAATCGGTATCCTGTATATTTATATATGGGTATGCTGCCCCCTGTTTTCTTACCTCACTCAAATACCCCATTCCATTATATTGGTAATTGTATCTTGTTCTACCAGCGTCAGGGTAGATGATATATTCAAGCCTTCCTGCAATGTCATATTTTCTGTCTGTTTGATAGCTTGTGCTATCTATTGTTCTTATCTCCTTTACCTGACGCCCCATCTTATCAAAGTTAAACTCAAACACCGCTTCAGGAGAGGATAATGTGGTAAGAGCACCTTTATTAAAATAGCCTGGCCTTATCTGATCATAGGTGTGGGTTACGATTCTATTGTCAGCCTGGTAATTCTTCTGGTAAATCCGGTCAATATCATCATAGGTAATGGTGGTTACCCTGTTTTCACTGTCCTTCTGCCAATTCAAATTACCATTTTCATCGTATTTATATTCCCAGTGACCCATATAGGGGTCATCCATTGATGTCTTCTGACCAAGATCATTGTAATAAATAAAGGTCTTGTTGCCTACAGGGTCTTTTACATAGGTGACGTTTCCGAATATGTCATAGGCATATTCAGTTACACCATTTGTCGGCTCAATGATCCCTTTTACCCTGCCTTGCGAGTCCTTTGTTATCCTCCTACTGTGCGTCTTCTCATCTGTTATTACTTCAGTAAATCCGCTTTGAACCAGTGTTTTATAGGTGCCGTCCGGGTTATCCTGCCTGTTCAAATACCCTCTCAGGGGATCATAGTGATTGGTAGTAGAGTAATAGGTCTGCTGATCTAAAAAGTGGGGCTGTGAAACTGAATAAACCCTTCCGGCATTATCATAGGTAGTGTTTGTTATGATAGTTGGAGCACCGGAGGCGCTTATTTGTTCTTCTATATTTCTCCCGAAATTATCTGCATATACAGTTACTGTAGGTGAACCTGTTGTTTCAATTTTAGTCCAGTGATAACCTGGATCATCAGGGGCTTGAATATGATATGCGTATATCTTTTGTGAAGTATCAGGGTAAGTTACAGTCTCAATCCTATTGAAATGGTCATAGGTGAAGGTTGTTGTCTGATTGTTGGGATCTGTCTCAGTATGTACATTACCGGATTCAGGATAAAATGTGCGGGTAATGGTATGATCAAGCTCGTTTGTTGTAACATTAGGGAACATCCCGCTGCTGGCATCGTAGTTTATGGTGGTGGTTTTTGTCCTGGGGTCTGTTACTGTAAGCACATTTCCATATGAATCATAGGTGTATGAGGTTGTGTACTCATATTCTGTGCCTTCCTCCCAATGAATAGCCTTTTTCTGATACATAAGCCATGGTCTTACTGTATCATAGGTTATCTCTGTTTCTCGTAAGACAGTGCCCTCCTGATCAGGGTCTGTCTCTGCCACCCTCACATTTTGAGGCTGCCCCAGAAGCCATGTTTCCGGATTATTAATGTACCCTGTCCTCGTAAAGGTGCTGATGCCATCTGATGTGGTAACATTCTGGTATAGGAGGTTTCCATAATCATCGTAATCATACCTGCTGGTTACATTAAAAAGAAAATTTCCTGTTTCATTGTACTTTGTGGAAACGCTTGTTTTTACGTATCTGAAGTAGCGGCCATTCCCATAATCCTTTTTATCCCAGAGGGTGTTCTCTGTTTTGGAGATAAGCTTACCTAATGAGTCAACGGTTTTTTGCCATGATACACACCCATGAAAGATATCATCCATAAGGTAGTGTGTTGTGGTCACGAGCCCTGTCACTTCATCAGTTACAACAACATCCTCAAACCCGTAAAATTCTCTCTCCTCTCTGTTATAAGCCTTACCATGGTATGAAAAGCTTTTCTTTGCAGTATGCCCCTGATTATCTGTTGCGGTTATCGATTTTACAGTCTGCATCTTAAAAGGTAGATAATTGTTGTCCAGACTTGATGAAGAAACATACTCTATAGTCGTTGTCGCCCCCAATGGGGTAGTAACTGTATCTATGATGTCAGGGTATTCATCAGGGTCACCTCCTGATAGATAGTAAATGTTACCGCTGTTATTAGGTCCCAGCAGGATATCCCCCAGCCCGTCTCCATTTGAATCTACAGGAGCAGCATAATCCCCCAAACCTGTATAAGAGACTGTTATCCATTCGCCCTGGTTATTAAAGCCAGCACCTCCTGCTGGTTTTGAGCCTTTAGATGTCATTACATAAAATTTACCATTATTATCAGGGCCTAAAACAATATCGGATTTACCATCGCCGTTAACATCCATTGCATATATACGATTACAACTTGTATCATCTACACTATCAGCCCAATTGGCATAAGCGCCTGTTATCCATGCCCCCTCATCTATAAAACTCGTACCGGTATTGGTCAAAACACGCCAGGCGCCGGTAGCATCGGGGCCAATCACAATATCAGGCAACCCGTCTCCATTAACATCCATTGTGTATGTCCGGTTTGCAGTGCCCATGGGAACACCGGTTATCCATGTCCCCTTATTCTCAAAATCTGTGTCTGTGGAGGTTAATACATACCAGTTCCCATTTGTATCAGGGCCCCTTACAATATCAGTTTTGCCATCACCATTAACATCCATGGGCCGCCCTGTAGCTGTCCATGTCGTGGTTATCCGTTCCCCCTGATCCTGAAAACTCGTACCGGTTGAGGTCATTACATAAAATTTACCATTAGCATCAGGCCCCAATACAATATCGGATTTGCCATCGCCATTAACATCCATGTTGAGTATCTTTTGTTTGGCCGCATCAGTAGACCATGCCCCATAAGCATTGGTTTTCCATGCCCCTTCATTTATAAAACTCGTGCCGGTTGAGGTCATTACATGCCAGTTTCCATTTGTATCAGGGCCTATTACAATATCAGATTTGCCGTCTCCATTAACATCAGTAATACGATAATCAATAACATTTCCATATACTCCGGTAATCCACGGTGTTGGATACAAGGTATTTGGCTCAAAACCATCACCGGTTGAAACCCATACATACCATTCGGCGGAACTGCCCGTATAAGGTGGCCCTAAAAGCATGTCTTCCTTTCCATCACCAGTAAAGTCGGCTTTTCTTATCGCATAAAGAGGCATGTTATTTATAATAAACCCGTTTGCCCATGCCCCTTCATCAATAAATCCATTAAAACCATCCTGCCACCCAAAACTGGTAGTAAGGGGAACAGGGTTATTCTTTCCATAATGTTTTATTGATTCAAGTCGGGTTCGCTCACTGGCAGGGCTGTTATTATAATTAAGCACATACTTTCTGACCAGATTGGCAGAGGCCAATCCGCTATTGTATACCTCTATGTTTTTAAGTCTCTTAACTGTCTTTACGTTGAAGAAGGTATTATACATATCAGGTATGTCTGGTCTTTGAACATCATCAAATACAAATTTAACATGATTATCCACATCATAATCTATCTGTGAGGGGTATACCTGTTTGTTTACTGTGTCGTTATAGTATGAATAAGTTATAGTGTTTCCATTTGGGTCTACTATTCTTTTAAGATACCATCTGAATATACCTGAACTACCGTTAATAAGCCTGCTATTGTCATCTTCTCCAAAATAAAATTTTGTCCCGCTTGTAGCTGTGACTACCCATGTGTCTCCAGACTTTACCAGGCGCAGGAAAGCACCTTCATCCTTTAATCTGTATTCTACTCCTTCCTTTACAAGCTTTTCTGAACCTCCGGCCATCTGCAGGGTAAAGGTATCGTCATTATCATAATCAGGTTTACCTTCCTTTGTTGAGCGTTCAATAGAACCCAATGATAGCTCCCATCCGATTCCAACCCATCCATTATGGGAAGAACTCGAATAATTCAAGGCTATCTGAGGAGCCAGACCTCCCCTGCCCGGAGGCACCTCTATGGGGTAACTTAATGTGGCTGATCCTGCCTGGCTTACTGTTACAGTCTCAGGTCTTGAATAGAGGCCGCCTGCCACAAGTCCGGAGATTCCGCCTGATTCCATGCCCATTACAGCAGGCCCGGTGACATCCTCCTTGTCTGATTCATCCTTTGATTTTTCACTGCTGCTATCACTCTTTTCAGTTGCTGATTCTTCGGGAGCGGAGGTAATTTCTTTATTGGTTGTTTCTGAATATGTTATTTCAGGTTCAGATGAACTTGCCGTTGCAGATGAAACTTTGCTCTCATCACTGGCAGGGCTTTCCTGAGCAAAGACCGCTGGCGTTTGGAAAAAGATAAAGAGGATGGAAAGTAAAAAAAACAATGTGATCTTTTTTGTGTTTATCATTTTATTCACGCCTTTGCATTGCAGCCAGGTTCCCATTGTTGTCATAATTAAAGTTATATATTATGCCGGATGGATGGCTGTTTGGATCAGTTGGAACAGTTTGCGAAACATATTCAAAATAATTAGGATACCCATCATTATCTAGATCGTTATACGCATCATTCACAAGGGGATTAAGGTCATATGTAACCTCCCAGCCATCACTCATTGTATCACCATCTGAATCAGTGCTAGTCGGGTTAAGGCTATTTACCACCTCCCAGCCATCGGTGAGCCCATCTCCATCAGTATCATGGTTATTGGGGTCTGTATGATTGTTATACTCCCCTAAATTGCTGAGGTTATCAACATCAGGATCATCCCCTGGATCACAGTCCTCTATGCTTCCGAAATATCTTATTTCCCAATCATCGTCTATACCATCGTTGTCATTATCATTTAGAAGGAGCAGCATATAGATTGGGGTTAAATCCTTACCGGAGGTGGTGCTATCCAACATTACTTGTTGCTCATTTTCTTCATCTGCAATGTCATTAAGGCTATCTTTTGAAATGCTATCGTCATTATCCCTGGATAAAGAGAGGTCTTCTTCATTGTCAAGGATTGGAGGGATAATATCTGTATATTCACTTGTATTTTCGAGTTCTTTATCATCAATTACTTCAGGTAGGTAAGTTTCATTATCCCAGGGAAGGGGAGGAAGATCATTTGCATCAATTATGTTTTCTGAAGATGTCTCATTCTTATCTTCTGCCTCAATATCAACTACCTCTAAATAACCTGTAGTATTTTTGTTATTCGGGTCTGTCCCATTTGTGACCTCCCAAAAATCAGTGAATCCGTCATTATCCGTATCCGGGTCATTAGGGTCTGTACCATATTTCTCTTCGTCTGATGTTAGTATACCATCTCCATCAATATCATTTGGGTCAGGCTCAAATATTACTTTCTTTTCTGATATCCCCGGTGGCTCAGGAAATACCTCAGATATGTCGCTATCAATTGAAAAATCATCTGCATAGATATTAAAGCAGGAAAACAATGAGAAGAGGATCATAAATAGAAGGGATTTTTTCATATTTGCTCCGGTATATTTAACCATAAATAAATTTCATCTTAAATCATGTGCATGTAGAACCTGTAATACCTCTCTATTTCTTAAAATCTGTTGGGAAAAATAAAAGTAATAATCCGGTGAACCAATGTTGAATATATAGATGTGAAGATTAATAATTGCAAGCACTTTTATAAAACGCCCACAAAAATAATCCCGATGAAATAATGACATTTCTTTAACATGATGAGGATAGTGACGGCTATACTTTAATGCTTTTCTATTCTAAATTTATTTCATGCTATTAGTAAAAAAAGTGATTTTCATATACCACCCCTAAGAAAAGCGGCTGGAAAGGTATTATCCCCATCCGCGTTAACAAGGATGGGGATACCTGAAAACTATTTCTCTGTCTTATATACCTTATAAAACTCCGGGCATTCGGTCAGGGGTGTCTTTTTGGATAAATCCCTATTTTTAAGGCCAG